>JAZODV010000118.1:0-14887 GCA_045597185.1 Eubacteriales bacterium | reverse complement strand
GTGAGTCAAATGCATTTGACTCACCCTCCCCGTTTTTGCTTGGCGGTTAGACACCGCCATTTTGCCTTTTTAGGCAAAAACCGCAAAATCCGAGCATCAAAAAAGTCTACCGTCGACTTTTTTGAGCGGGGCTTCGTTAATGACTCAGCCCCTCCTGTGCATTAATCGCTTTTATTCTCCGAAATTCTCCGCGCCGAAGATCTTCGCGAGAGTTTTCGGGATATTCGTATTCTCGACTGTCTTTTTATTGAATGCATCCATACCGTAGCCGAGAGCGTAGATCGGAACGTTTTCGGTCGAGTGGTTGGTGCTGGTGTATGCGAACGTACCGTTGGGTTTTTCGATTATCGCGCCGCATTCGTGGTCTGCCGTTATAACGAGCGCGGTGTCGGGATGGCAGATAACGAACTCAACGACGTATGCGATAACGTCATTGTAACGCTTGACCATCGTAACACAACCGGAATAGTCGTTTGCGTGTGAGCGTTTATCTATCTGCGCCGCCTCTATCATCATAAAGAAGTTCGAGCCGCCCGCCGAGATCTTGCGAAGAGCCGTGGCTGCTTCCGTTGTCAGAGAATCTCCAACCTCGCCCTTGCAGTAATCGACTTTACCCTTTGAAGTAAGCTCGTCTATCTGAGACTGGATTATCGCTGTATCTCCTCTTGCGTTGTGGTGTACAAGGAATCCGCCGGGAGTCGCGCCGGTTATGTAGTCGGTTGTGATAACCGCGGTCTTGGCGCCCGTGCTTGCCGCAAGCTCACGTATATTCTGCTTGGACACGCCCGAACCGTTAACGCCGAGATATCCGTTTATCGTCTTGTAACCCGACGAAAGAGCTGTCGCGCTCGCCGCGCTGTCCGTTGCTCCGCTGGAGAGAGACGACGTTTTCGCGGAGCCCTGATAAGGAAGCTCTTCGGCAAGGAATTCACCGATACCCTTAACGCCCGTTGTTCCCGCTTTTGCCATTTTGACCGTATTGAAGCCCATTCCGTCTCCGATCATAATGATTGCGTTCTTGGCTTCCTTGAACTTAAAATCAACAGCCACGGGAGTTGTCGAGACACCCGAAATATCGACCTTTACGTCAAGCTGATCCGTCGGAATCTTTCCGATAAGCGCGCTGACGCCGCCGCCGACCATATAGGAATTTCCAAGGCAGACGATCTTCGAGTCCTTCTTATAAAGCACGTACTGTCCGTCCTTCATCGTTACGTTTGCGGATGAAGCCGAGCGCGAAGTGTTACCTATAAGTATTTCATACTGTGTTTCGGCTGTGGCATCCGTTGTCACGGTGAGGGGCATACCCATATTTGCAAGCACAAAATCCGAAAGATTTTCTGCGGCGTACTTTGTGAAGAGATCGGCGTCCGACGGAATGACTACGGTATAGTCAAAAATATCGACTCCGTCTATTGTCAGTTCGTTTACGGGATAATTCTTTTCATAATAATATGAAAGCAGATTAGTAAATTCTATCGCCTTATTTGCGTTTACGATATAATTTTCCTTGAAATATTTTATTCCCTCGACAGTTGCGTCGTCATCGGAGCCTACGATATAGATACGTTCGCCTTCGTAAACTATGGCAAACTCGCCAACGCGAAGCTTTTCGAGTATTCCTGCAGTAGCGGGACGGTTGGTATTACCGACAACTATCTCCTTTGCCGTCTCGGGAACCATATTCGGTCTTTCCCAAGCGGAAGCTATTTCAATGGCTCCGACAACGTCACCGATGTGCGCACGGAGAAGCACAGCCTCGTTAACGAGCGCTTCGGATGCGTTGGTGGGACGGATGAGAACATACTCGCCTACGTTGTCCGCGTTGATACTAAGCTTTTCTTCGGGGATCGACGGTTCTGTAGATTCTGCCGCATTATCGGTATTGGGAGCGGTTACGGTGACGGTAGGATCTGTGATTGTCGGCGCAGCAGTGGTATCCGAGCCGTTTCCGCTATCGGTACAGCTGAAAAACGAGAACAAACACATAACGACCGCCAGCACAAGTGCTGTGAGTTTTGTAAATTTTTTCATAATTCCTCCTTAATATTATATATACTCAAGTATTTTCTTTCACGGTTTTAAGCAGCCATGAATGAAGCTTGCCGTTCGACGCGGCAACGTTACCGGGACCCGATACGTCGGTCGGTTCGCCGTTCCATCTTGTGACGGTTCCGCCCGCCTCTGTGATGATAAGACGTGCCGCCGCGATATCCCACGGGAAAAGCCTGCCTTCAAGGAAGCAATCCGCGCGGCCCGCCGCAATGTAGCACATCTCAACAGACGCGCAACCCATTCTGCGTATATCAACGCACTCGGTAAATAATTTTTTGTATAGCTTTTCAAAATACGGAGCTGTCAGCTTTTTGTCGTATGGCATAGTTCCGATCTCCGTGAGAGCCTCGGACGGTTTTTCGATATTGCTCACGAAAATGCGTTTCCCGTTAAGATACGCGCCTTTTCCTTTTTCCGCGCAGAACATTTCGTCGGTGTAAGGATTATAAACGACGCCCATAAGCGATTCTCCTCCGAGAACGTACGCTATCGATACCGCCGACATTCTGTAGTCACGCATAAAATTATACGTACCGTCAATAGGATCTATAACAAATGTATGAGCCGTTGGATCATATGAATGATCGTCATCCTCTTCTCCGATAAAACGGCAACCCGGACAAAGTTCTTTAAGACTTTCCTCAATAAAGCTCTGAACCGCGACGTCGGTCTCGGTTACGAAATTACTCTCTCCCTTTGCGGTAACGCCGTCGGCATCTCTGCGCGCTATCATAAGTTTACTTGCCTGCTTCGCGAGCTCACGAAGCTGTTTGATCGATATGGGTGACATAAATTCCTCCAAAATATTCGTTAGCAATTTATTCTACCACATCCGCACAGTTTTGTAAATAGTTTTTTAGTTAAATTTAAAGTTATTTTTATTGACAACCGACTCATTATATGCTAAAATTCTCACAAGAAAACAAAAAAGGAGTACGTATATGAAATTATCGGTAAACACTCACATGCCGCGAGGATATACCCTCGAAGAATCACTCAACACTCTTTACGAGGTCGGTTACAGAAACGTTGACGTCAGTCTTTCGGGTCACGTTAAGCGCGGCGGACCTCTCGATTCCGATAACTGGAGAGAGTGGTGTCACATTCACAGAGAGCAATGCGACAGACTCGGACTCAACGTAAACCAGACACATTCCGCGCACCTTGGCGGTATGCATTGGGATGAGCCGGACTATCCCGAGCGTGAGTATATTCTGAACATGATGTTCAAATGCATTGAAGCTTCGGCGATATTCGGCGCCGATTGCACCGTAATACATCCCTACAATCTTCCCCACGCACCGCTTTACAGTCAGGAAAAGAACAAAGCGGCTTGTCTTGAGTATCTTTATCCCTATATAAATGAAGCCAAGAAATTCGGCGTCAAAATAGCGGTTGAGAATATGGTTGATTTCGGCGGAAACAAGCGCCGTTATTGCGGCGGAGATATATCCGAGCTTTGCGACCTCGTTGACACCATAAACGACCCGGACGTTGGTATATGTCTTGACACAGGACACGCGCATTACGGCGGAGCCGACGTTGCGGAGGCAATACGTCTGATCGGCAAAGACAGACTTATCGCGACGCATATCGACGACAACAAAAAGACCTTTGACGAGCACTCTCTTCCCTTCTTCGGGACGATCAATTGGGAAACAACGATGAAAGCCTTCGGCGAGATCGGTTACGACAAATACATCACATTTGAGGCAGGCTCCGGAAATACCTTCAAAGAATTTATACCGAGCTATCTCAAATACACCTACGACCTCGGCAACGCTCTTATTAACAAAGCAAAATAAAAAATACAGAGTCAAATTCGTTTTGAATTTGACTCTGTATTTTTTCTAAATAAATTGGGATGACAATCAACAACGGACTTGCTTAACAAGTTAACCCCGTCTGTTATTCTTTTGTCAGATTCAGCCTGTCGCAGTTTAGGAACGCGTGCGCGCCGAGAAGTGAGTCGGTCGGTATCGTCTGCGATGCGCCGCAGGTCTTGCAAGCCACCCTCACACCGTCGTCAAGCACCTCTACGGTCAGCTCACTATCCTCCTCGTTCTCGCAAAGACAGGTTATCTTTCCCTCTTCGTTCAGATCGTTTATTACGAACATTATAATATCGTATATCTGCGGGTCGGTGAAGGGCTGATCCTCCCTCTCGCCGCCAAGCTGCATAAGATTTTCCTCACCGAGCATATCAAGCAACTCCATTTCGGTGCGCTCAAGTCCCGCGGAGACGTCCTTCTGATCTCCGAAAAAGCAGATGTTTATATCGGTGTACGGGCATTGAAGCATAAACAGCTCGTTCCCGAAGAAAAGCGTTCTGCTCACCGTGAAATTATGCGGCTTCGGACACATAAGGCACGGTACCGTGAGTCTTATTTTATCGTTTCCGCCCTTCGCGATAGTCAGCTCGCTTCCTCCGCACTCGCATTTGAGCTTTAGCATATCGGCGGATATCGAAAGTACGCCTACCGCGCTGAGAACGCCCTTTCCGCAGATCGGACATCTGTATGCAACGAAGGTCTTTTTAGGGTCTATAACCATATATGGAAAATCCTTTCTTATGTGATCTTTATCAGTTTATGAGTTGATCTGTTAAATGTTAATACCGTCAAGTATCTTTTCGTCAAACTTAAAATCGGAATACGACTCAACAGACTCGGATATATTGCTTTCTGTTTTCTCTCTCGCAAGCTCAAGTCTCGCCTTAAAGAGATAGGTCGCCTCACCCTCTCCGAAATAAAACACCGCGCAATATTCAAATCGGTCCTCTTTTTCAAGCTTTATGACCGCGCTCTCACCCACCGTACGCTCACCGCCGAAGCTCCATTCGACGATCTCAGGCTCGATAGTGGAATCCTTCATAATATAATCCTCGATCGCGGTAAGCTCATATACGTCAGCTAACGACAGGACGCTTTCCTTCGTTACAGTATTTCCCAGCTCTGCTACGAAGTCTTCGGCATTTCCTCGGCTTTCGGCATAAAGACTGATAATACTCCGAACAGGCGTAGTATCCTTCTCATCCGAACCATCTGCATGTTCATTCACCTCGATGTCGGTCAATGCTTCCATATTCGCTTTGTAAAGGTCTGTGCTGTAAAGCTCGTATATATACTCCATCTGAATCGCATTAAGATAATTCTGATACGAGATACCGTTACCGAAGGTTTCCCTTATATATCCTTCGGGGTCGTTGTCAGATGCGTATTTTATATCGGTCTTAACGTTTTCTATATAGCTTTTTGCTTCTGTAATATAAGACGGTTTTTCGGCAGCGGCGTATTCGCAAGCAATAAGGATTCTCTTAAGCTTGTCCAACGTGATAGAGTCAATAAACTCAAACCAGGTAACATCGTCATGACCCTTTACCGTCTGCTCCTTTAGGGGAACGTTCTCGTCGTAGCCGTATTCCTTCAGCGCTTCCACGCCAAAGGAATTTAATATATTACCGAAAAAAAATAGATACTCCCCAAGATAAAAGGCATAATTTTTACTTTTTATAACGTAATCCTTGGGTTCTGTCAGATAATCCTCCCCCGGATCGGCAAAAATTCCTGTATCCTTCGCAGTCGTGTCCTTTATGATACTCGACGCAGGCGTACATCCGACAAGTGTAATCAACGCAAGACACAGACATATCACCGATATAAGCGTTTTTTTCATAAACACAGCTCCTTTCTTTAAGAGTGGCACGGAAGATATTCTATCTGTCCGTGCCACCTGATATGATTATTTCTCTTAATGATCGTGACCGTCGTGATTCGGCAGTATCTTTGCAAGTGCTTTATCGTTTACCGTCACGGTGTGCTTGAGTCCGCTGCTCCATTTGCCGTACTCCTGATTGATAAGTCCGCCGCCTGTAGAGCCGCCGTAAAGTGCCATATACTCCCAGTTGGTAAACTCGCCCTCGCCGTCAAAGTACATAACGTGATAACCGTAAGTGGTTTTTACTATATCAACGTCACCAACCTTGCGGTCGCTGTCATATACCCAATCGTTGAACTCTGCTACCATCTGTCCGCGGAATACGTTTTCGTACTCAACGCCCGAATCGTCTGTCTTTTCCTCACCGAGCCCCACGAATGCATCCTTTGTGGGGTTAGATCCGAGCTGGCTGAGAAGCTCTTTTGCTTCCTTTTCTGCGTCAGCCCAAAGCTTTTTGTTCTTCTCTTCAATCTCAGCCTTTTCCTCGGCGGTCGCTGAAGACGATGCAGTCTCCTCTGTTACCTGAACGAGAATATGCGCCACGTTCTTTACCTTCTCGGTATCAAGCTCTGGAACCTTTGTTACAAGATAAATATCCTTTCCGTTTTCGTCAAGGAATACTTCTCCGACCTTTGCCTCTCCGCTTTCAAAAAGCCATTCTTCAAATGCGGTAAGTATTACCTCGTCGGTGCTTGTCGAAGCAGAGGTTGTCTCCCCGCTTACAAGATCGAATGCAGAATCTGCCTTTGCGCTCGAGCTATCGGAAGGAGTCGTTTCATCCGACGGAGCATCTGTCGTCTCGTCGTGATCGTGATCGTGATCGTGGTCGTCCTCATCTTCCTCATCCTCGGTAGGATAAGCGAACGAATCGGTTACGGTAAGCGCCTTCTTGATATCCTCGCAGATCCCTTCACCAACCTTTGCGAGTGTCTTTATCTGATCGTCGGTAAGCGTCTCGCCCTCGGCCTTGAAGAGCGGGTATACATTCTTCCATACTGTTTCGGTTATCTCGGTGAAGGTCTCGCCCTCATATCCCTCTATTTCGAGGTCGTATGCTGCATATCCTATAGCGGCGCAGAGTGCTTCGTATACGCTGTCTGCAAGCGACTCCACCTTATTTTCCTCTTTTACCTCTGAATTGTAATCGGGGAGAAGGTTCTCGGATACCATATACTCGATGTAGATCTTTTTGAATTCATCCGCATCGGTAACGCCCTTAAGCTTGTCGTAATACTCCGCATTACCAACAGAGCCGCCGACGTAGCCGCCAACATAGAAAAGCTCCTTATTGTTTTCAACAAACTCATTTATTTTATCCTTGTCGCCCTTAAGAAGGTTCTCAAGCTCGTCGAGCTTCTTTTCCTCTACCTTACCGGCAAGCTTCTCAAGCTTCATAACGTTCTTGATGTCTCTTCCTTTAATACCCGAGCCATACATTTCGGAAAGAGTATAGCCGTTGTCCTTTGCAGACTTCTTAAGCGCTTTGAAATCTTCGTCAAGCTCCGCAAGGTCTTCCTCTGTAAGCTCGATTCCCTGTGCCTTTGCTTCTTCGCAAAGAACGAGTATTTCTTTTACGTGATTTGTGATCTTTTCGGGCTCGGTCGCATTTTCTGCAACATACTGTGCGATAGACTCGCCGCCCCAAGTCAGTCCCTGATAATAATACTGCTGATATATCGACGAATATATATACGCCACCTCAGCTCCGTTTACCTTGAAGTTTTCGCTCTCATAAACGGTCGACATACGCATAAACGCACCGCTCTTATTAAGCACCGCCAGCGTAACGAATAAAACAATTATCAAAGCGATAACCGTTACCAGAATGATAGTTGTGTTTCTTGCCTTGCGAGCCGCAGTCTTTTCGGAATACTTTTCCGGAGACGAGAACGCGTCACGTGCGCGGTCGGCTCTTATTCTTTTACTTTTTCCCATATATTCGGGTCCCCTTTTTTGTATTTTTACTGTTTTTATATTGACAGATACGGCTATTATATCCTATATCGGTGTAACGTTCATTACATATATATGAACTTTTTTTAACTTTTTCAATATTCTCGTTAACAATTAAGCTTACACGATGTTTAAAATGACCAATATCATCGGTCTTCTCTTGGTTTTTGAATAAATAAATCTTGAAAGCTCGTCACGCACACGATTTTTGACGGTCATTCTGTCAACATTTCCTCTGCGTGACAGGCAGGAGATAAGCGAATTTTCGCAAAGCTCCCTCGCCTCGTCGATGAGCGCCTCGGATTCACGCATATAGACAAAGCCTCTTGAGATTATATCGGGTCTTGTCAGTATCGTCTTGTCGGTAAAGTCGACTGCCGCCGATACTATTATCATACCGTCCTCGGCAAGTATACGCCTGTCGCGCAGTACGATATCACCGACCTCACCGACGCCCGATCCGTCAACCATTACGTTACCCGACGGAACAGATCCCGTGAATTTTGCCGAACGCTTATCAAGCTCAAGCACCTGACCTATCCTTGAAATAAAAATATGACCGTCGTTCATACCCATCTCGGCAGCAAGCTCGCGATTTGCCTGAAGATGACGCGCCTCGCCGTGTATAGGCATAAAGAATTTCGGCTTGACGAGAGCCTGCATAAGCTTAAGCTCCTCGCGGCAGGCGTGGCCCGAAACGTGGACCTCCATGATATTGTCGTTTATAACACCGATACCCTTGCGGCAAAGCTCGTTAATGATATTTCCTACCAGCTTTTCGTTTCCGGGAATAGCAGACGCCGAAATTACCACCGCATCGTTTCTGTCAAGCACTACCGAGGGCTTGTCGTCGAACGCCATACGGTAGAGTGCCGACATACGCTCTCCCTGACTTCCCGTACAAATGACGGTAAGCTCGGACGGACGGAAGCGTTTTATATCTCCGATATCCACAAGTGCCCCATCGGGCAGCTTCATATACCCAAGCTCTATCGCCGACGAGATAATATTTATCATACTGCGGCCGGTTATGACTACTTTACGACCGTGTCTTGCCGATGCATCTATTATCTGCTGAACTCGGTGGACGTTCGAGGAAAATGTCGAGATAACGAGACGCTTATCGGGATTGGTCGTAAAAATATAGTCAAGAGACTTGCCGACCGTTCGCTCGGATTGAGTATATCCCGGTCTTTCGGCGTTAGTCGATTCACACATCAGCAACAGCACTCCGCGTTTGCCAAGCTCACCGAGCCGTGTGATGTTCATAACATCGCCCTCAATGGGCGTCAAGTCGAGCTTGAAATCACCCGAATGAACGACCGTGCCAACAGGCGTTCCGATAGCAAGACAGCAGGCGTCGGCGATCGAGTGATTGACACGTATAAATTCGACAGAGAAACAGCCGAGCTTCACCGTGTCTCCTGCAGAAACACACTTAAAGATCGGATCCCACGGCAAGCGGTGCTCCTTCAGCTTGTTTTCGATTATTTTAAGAGTGAGCTTTGTTCCGTATATAGGAAGATTTATAGTTCGAAGAAGATACGGAACGGCACCGATGTGATCCTCGTGACCGTGTGTCAGCACAAGACCTCGTATCTTATCCCGATTGGCTTCAAGATACGAAAAATCAGGAATCACTATGTCAACTCCAAGCATTTCCTCGTCGGGAAATCCGAGATTGCAATCTACTATTATTATATCGTTTCCGTACTCAATAGCGGTTATATTCTTGCCGATCTCGCCAAGACCTCCGAGAGGTATTATGCGCAACTTCGCTGTGTCGGTGTTCCTTTTGTGTGTGGGTGCAACAGGCTTTTTCGGCTCTGCGACTCGTTTTACCGTTTCGGCGTTTTTCTTCACCTTTGAAGAATTTTCATAGCGGGCAGAATCGTATGTTCCCGTACCCGACGAAAGATTTTTTATACGATCGATTATCGCTTTTTCGGATTCTGTTTGTGCCACGCGCGACAAGCCTCTGCTGTTCTGCTTTTTTTGCGCCTTATCCTTTTCTGTCGGAACTTTTATATTGTCTTTGTTTTTCTTGTTTGGCATTTTTTCTCCTTTATAGTATATAACGCACAAATTTTTGCACGCAAAAATCCGCGCAATCAAGACACCGCGTTGACCCGTGACACACGTCCCTTCACGGTTACTGTCGGCTGTCGGTTGCGCTGTTTAAGTAAAACACGAAATAAACTTTATGTATTATACTACATCTTTGCTGTTTTGTCAATGGGGGGCTGCCTCAAAATTGCATTTGAGGCAGCCCTGAACTTATTAGTCCTCGTAAGCCGTATCAGCAGCCATAGCTTCAAGGTCGGCTTTTGAATAATATTCAAGAGGATCGACTTGAATACCGCCAACCGTCATCTCAAGGTGAAGATGGGGCTCCTCGGCGACCTCAAGCATTGCGCTCTCACCGACCGACGCTATCTGCTGTCCCGCCTTTACCGAAACGCCCTCGGCGATACCTTCGGGAAGCGTGTCCGCAAGGTTTTTATAGATAGTGACCGCATCTCCGCTGTGAGAAACAGCAACACAGTATCCCATCATGGGGTCCTTCCAGATCTTGGCTATCTT
Source organism: Eubacteriales bacterium (assembly GCA_045597185.1). GTDB lineage: Bacteria > Bacillota > Clostridia > Oscillospirales > CAG-272 > RGIG3994. Next base: position 4,579 of record JAZODV010000118.1, on the reverse strand, counting down.
TCCGGAAGCCGCTGCGTATACGGGAGATGATGCCGCCGTTGCGATATCTACACCTAGGTGAACCCTATAGTCGTTCATCGTCTCGGAGAACACCTGTACCTTTGCGTCATGGTACTTGATAAGCTTACCCGACACAGGAAGAGAAAGCATAGGGACCTGTCCGGCTGTGGGAGCAGACGTTCCTGTGTCGCTTGGGACGTTCGAGCTGTCAGCAGGTTCTTCTGTGTTTGTGTTGGGAGCATTGGTGCCGCTATCCGACGGAGTGGACGGTCTACCTGTCACACCCGGGGTGGGATCATTAGGTGTTTCGGGTTTTGAACGCTTTGCAGCAGCCACGATACCGACTGTTACAGCCGCAGCGATAAGAAGCAGCACGAGCGAAATATATATTGCTCGGCTTACCTTGGGGTCTTTCATTGTTTTGTAAAATTTTGAATTTTTGAATTTGTCCGACATAATATGCAACTCCTTGTTTTTTTGTTGTCTGCTTATATTATTGCCATACACTTCCGCTTTATTCAAATAAAAAATAATTTATTCAAATGCACTTTACTTATTAAAAAATGTGTAGTATAATTTACTTGATAAAATCTAAAGGAGAGGTTATGAAAATACGTATTATGTCCTCAAATATCTGGGGAAACTGTCCCGTCGAATGTCCTATATCCGACAGAGACGATAAAATGGCGGCGGTATACAATCGCTATAAACCTGACGTCATCGGAATGCAGGAATGTTCCCCGAAGGTGAGAAAGGAAACTCGCAATATTTTCACACTGACAGAAAATGACTACGCAGAGGTTCCGGTTAAGCCCGTAAATTCAAAGAAAAATGACTACACCCCGATAATCTACCGTAAAGCCGAGCTTGAGCTTGTCGATTTCGGTTGGCATCTTTTCGACGGACTTAACGATCTGGGTTCAAAATCGCTGACGTGGGCGCTTTTTGAAGCAAAAAAGGAGCAAAAGCGTTTTATAGTCATAAACACGCATTTCTATTTTAAAAGCACCAATATCGGACGCGCCGCAAGAATAAACAACACGGGTTCTCTTATGTATTATTATTGGTTGCTTTCAGAAAAATACGGTTGCCCCGTGTTTATAACGGGAGATTTCAACTGCACTGTAAACGAGCCGCCGATAAAGACCATTATGATGTACGGTCTGCTCTCGGCAAGACATTCGGCGAAAAAGACCTCGCCATACAGCTCGTATCATGCCTGCCCTAAATTCGACACGGCAAAAGATAGCTACACTGACGGCGATATGCCCTCGGAGGAGCGTGACGACAGTATAGACCATATCTTCGTCGGCGGAGTTTCTCCCGATAAAATAAAAAAATTCGTGACGGTCACCGACAAGGGAGCGCTCGAAGCGTCTGACCATTGCCCTATTTTTGTCGAGGCAGATATATAATATATGGATATACTTGTAGTGTACGCATCGCTCACAGGCACGACCGAGGAGTGCGTAAATATACTGAAAGAAAAACTGTCAGGACAAAATGTTACGCTCTGTAACATAGGAAAAAAATCCTTTGACAAAAAGCTGTCGGATCACGATACCATTATAGTAGGCGGTCCCATACGATACGGCAAGCTCCATAAGTCGGTGCGTGAATTCTTAAAGGAAAACGCCAACGACCTGGCGGATACTAAAACTGCGTATTTTCTGTGTGCCGCGTACGCCGACCGTATCGACGATTATTTCGAGGACATTTTGACGCCGACACAAAGAAAAAACGCAGTCTGCCTTTCAAATTTCGGAGGAGATCTCGCCGTAGATAAGCAAAAAAATTTCTTTATGAAGCTGCTCGTCAGATCAATGCGTAACGAGATAAGTGAAAACGGAGAAACAGACGATATAGCGACAACGCGCGTGCTTCCGACCGTCAATCCGACAGAGATAAGTAAGCTTGCGGATATAGTTACGGGAAGAAATATTCGTTCATAACGTTTCGTCTTCCGTTGGGCCGCATCCGCGAACCCGATAAATTGGGATTTATCGGTGCGTTGTGTTTTTATGCGGGGTTTCACCCCGCCCCCCACTTAAGAAACTTTTTGAAAAAAGTTTCTTAAGGATCTTCAAAAACTTTCAAAAATAAATGATTTATCCTATGTATTTATACACCTTTCACCGACCGCTCGGGCGCGATCGGTGAAGGACAGCATGGTGCTTATCACGTCGGTCGCCCATTCACCTTAAAGCAATATCTTCAACCGACGCGACCTCCTTGACGCTCACGCAGTCGCGGCTCGTGTGTTGCCATTCGGACACACTCACTACGCGACATTACGGAAATATTATTCAATCTAATTTATTGATTTTTGTTTTATTTTACTCTTTAATGTCGCGCAGTGAGAACGCCGCGTGATGCGAGCGTTTGAGCCCGCGACTGCGGGCGCAACGAGGAGTGCGCGTCGGTTGAAGATGTTGCTTTAAGGTGAATGCGCGCACTACGTGATAAGCTCCCTACTATCCCTCACCTGCCGCGCCCGAGCGGTCGGTGAAAGGTGAATAAACACCTTGGATAAACCATTTGTTTTTGAAAGTTTTTGGAGATTCTTAAGAAACTTTTTTCAAAAAGTTTCTTAAGTGGGGGGCGGGGTGAAACCCCGCATAAAAACACAACGCACCGACAAATCCCAATTATCGCAAACAATATTTGCGCTCCGATATATTGACAAACTGAGACATATATGATATAATGAATTCATCGATTTATGAAAGGATATTTATTCGAACATGAGTACCGACGGCGATCGAGGGAGATTTTCCTCTGTGCTGTATAAAATCAACCGAATAAAATAATTGAGACCGACCCGGTTCAAGCGACGGGTTCGGTCTTGTTTTGCTTTTCACGAATTGAAAAAAATCACACAAAGAAAGGACGCCTTCAACAATAATCAGGAAGGCAACGGACAAAAAATGGACATACCTTTATGGCTTCAGATAGTTTTGCAGATCCTTCTGCAGTTCTTTCTGATAATGCTCAACGCAATTTTTGCATGCGCTGAGATAGCCGTCATTGAAATCAAGGGAACAAAGCTCGACAAGCTCGCAGAGGACGGAGACAAACGCGCCAAGCGTTTGCGCAGACTTGCCGAAACTCCCGCAAAATTTCTCGCAACTATTCAGGTGGCGATCACGCTTTCAGGCTTCTTGGCATCAGCGTTCGCCGCGGAAAACTTCAGCGTTTATATCGTGGACTGGCTTGGCTCAAAGGGACACGCAATAGCGTCTGACGGTGTCATCGACACAATATCCGTCATACTTATAACGCTGATACTCTCCTACATCACACTTATTTTCGGTGAGCTTGTACCGAAAAGACTTGCAATGAAAAATCCCGAAAAGGTAGCGCTTGGACTTTCGGGCATCGTAAATTTCGTTGCAAAAGCGTTTAAGCCTCTCGTATGGCTTCTCACCGTTTCAACAAACGGAGTGCTTCGTATGCTTAAGATAAATCCCGAGGAGGACGAAAACGACGTATCCGAGGAAGATATACGAATGATGGCAGACGCTGGCACCGAAAAGGGTATCATCGATGAGGAAGAAAACGAAATAATACAAAATATTTTTGAATTTGACGATAAGACTGTCGGAGAGATAGCAACGCACAGAACCGAAATGGTCGTTCTCTGGGCGGAAGACAGCGACGAGGAATGGGAAAAGACGGTATCGAATCAGATATTCAGCTATTACCCCATCTGCTCTGACAATCTCGACAATATAATAGGCATACTGAACGCCGAAAAATATTTAAGGCTTAAGAACCGTTCGCGCGAAAACGTGCTTGAAAAGGCGGTCATAAAGCCGAAATTCGTAACCGAAATGATGAAAGCCGACGTGCTTTTCCGCGAAATGAAAAAAGGGAGCGACGGAGCGACAATCGCCATCGTCGTTGACGAATACGGTGGCACTCACGGTGTTATTACCATGACCGACCTTATTGAAGAGATAGTCGGAGACCTTGACGAGACCGAGGATGAAAAGGACATAGTTCGCTCGGGCGAGGGATATATAATTTCGGGACAGACCGAGCGACGCGACCTTGATGAGCTGTTTGACATAGAGACCGACAGTGAATCCTCGACGATCGGCGGCTGGGTCATGGAAAGACTCGAAAAGATACCCGAGGCAGGCGACGAGCTTGAAGCCGACGGAATCAAGGTAAAGGTCACGAAGGCAGACGACAAGCGCGTGCTTGAGCTGTACGCCGAGAAGCTTCCCGAGGAGACCGACGACGAGTATGACGAAAAGGCAGAAAAGGACGAAAAAGAAGAGCCCGACAAAGACGAAGAATAAAAAAACAACCGATAAATTGGGATTTAACGGTGAGTTTTATTCGTAGGGAAACGTAGGGGCGATCATTGATCCCCGAAAGAAACACCTACCGCGAATAATATTTCTATAAACCGAATAAACCTTAAAAATTGTAGGGGTCGACGTCCTCGACGACCCGATACGTTGATTTATTGAGCATAATATTTTATAAATTTATTTTGTGCGTGTCTTTATGGAGATTATATTTTAATTAAATCGTTTCAAACGGGTCGTCGAGGACGTCGACCCCTACA
>JAZODV010000117.1:0-3969 GCA_045597185.1 Eubacteriales bacterium | reverse complement strand
TATGGGGGTATCTCCAATAACTTATGTGCATCAATTTCGTACAGAAAAAGCGAAAGAAATGCTGGCGAGTGACTACGGTACACTTTCGGACATAGCGCAATCCTTGGGATATCTCAACCTTTACGATTTTTCAAGAGATTTCAAGAAGCATACGGGAGTTGCACCTTCAAAATATAAAGGTAGATAAGTTAAAACCCCCATCTGAGAGATTATCTCGCAGATGGGGGATACTTGCTGTTATTGATAGACCACCTCTCGCAAAACGATTTCTTCCGCGCTTGCCTTGATGTTGTTCATCTCGGCAACCCATCCAAGTGCGTTGTGAGCCTTCAGAACTTCGTCTATGCCGCGTTCTTGTGCGAGGTGAGGAATTATGTTGTCAAGCAATTCGTTAGCTTGAATATCAATGTCGTGTAGGTATTCATTCAATCGTCCTTCGGTGAGCAGGGTTGTATAAGTTCCGTGACGGTGCTTTTTCATAAAGTCGAGTCGCAGATTAGCGTACTTGTCAAGCGTGTAGTTCGTCTGTTCGGGTAGCGCAAGATTGGGGTAGTAAAGTCCGTTATGTTCGGTATAAGCAATTTGATTTTTCATTGTAAATATCCTTTCTTAAAATTAGTTTTCATTTGGCATCAATTATCAAGGATATTTACTTAGGCGGCGCTCGGGCGTGATGCCAACAACAGTAGATTGACATCACATATCACCGAACACAAAAAGAAATCCGAACCCTTCGCCTATCGGCTTTGGGTTCGGATTTCTACTGTTTGGTGCGGGTAACAGGGGTCGAACCTGCACGAATTAACACAAGATCCTAAATCTTGCGCGTCTGCCAATTCCGCCATACCCGCGTATTAAATTGTTTTTTGAAATTATTCACCGCGAGACAGCTTGAAACATAGTCGCCTTGCTCCCTTCGGTCACAATTCTCCTTGTTTCTGCGCCTTTTCAAACTCGCTGCATCGCCATTTAGGCGCGCTCGTTTTCGAAGCTGCCCGCAACGCTCACGTTGTTCGCTTATGCTCAACAAGAACATAAGTGTTCTTGCATCGCCGCAAGCGGCTCGTTCCGCCATACCCGCATATTAAATTGAAAATTGAAAGTTGAAAGTGAAGGAATTGATTAAACCAGTTACTTCTTTCGACTTAAAAAATCAACGCTCACGATTTTCAACTTGACTATTTTATCATATTTTATACGTTTTGTCAACTGAAAAGAATGATAAATGGGAAATTTTTGAGTATTTAGGTGAATATTTCTGCGTTTGTATTGACTTTTTATATATTATATAGTAAAATATCTTGATGAGTAGTTTATTTTGACTATAATTTGCAAAATAAAGGGGTGAATTTTTGATGGGAGATATTCCCGGGCGAAGTATGCGGTCTATAGCCGCTAAAAGCCAAGAGCCTCCGTAGTGTTTTTGATTTTTTATAAAATTATTCTTTTTATTAATTCATCAAAAACAAAATTATTTGGAGGTATTACCACCATGGGTGGAGACATAGTTAGTTTAATAATAGTGTTTGTTTGTCTTGTTGGTTCGGGATTCTTTTCCGGAACAGAGACGGCGTTTTCAACATTTAACCGCATACGTATGAAAAAGCTTGCCGGGGAGGGCAATAAAAAGGCAAAAAGAGTTCTTGCAATCAGTGAAAATTATGATAAATTTATTAGTACCGTTCTGATAGGTAATAATATTGTAAATATTTTGCTTTCCTCTCTTGCTACCGTTCTTTGCGTAAAATGGTTTGCTGAATCGAGCCTTGCGTCCTTTGCGGCTGCAATTTCAACTGCGGCGACCACGATTCTTGTTCTTATTTTCGGTGAGGTTTCACCTAAGACCATCGCAAAAGAGCATGCAGACGGATACGCTATGGGCGTAGCCTCGGTCATTCGTTTTATTGAAATAATTCTGACTCCGTTCAGCTTCCTTTTCGGTCTTTGGAAGAAGCTGCTCGATAAGATATTCAAGTCGAAGGAAGAGCAGACTATCACAGACGAGGAGCTTATAACTATCGTTGAGGAGGCTGAAGAGGACGGGGGGATTGACTCTGAGGAGAGTGAGCTTATACGTTCTGCTATCACCTTTAACGATATAACCGTTAAGGACATTATTACTCCCCGAGTTGACGTTGTTGCAGTAGATGCAAGTGCTGATGAAAACGAGATAGCCGAGATATTTGTAACAAGTGCGTTTTCGCGTCTTCCTGTTTACAAGGACGACATTGACAATATTGTGGGAATTCTCCACGAAAAGGATTTCTACGCGGCAACTCACAAGGGAAAATCCTATAAGGCTGCTATCAAAAAGCCTGTATACACCTCGGAACATTCAAAAATTTCCGACGTACTTAAGACATTTAAGAGCGAGCAATGCCATATGTCTATAGTAATCGACGAGTTCGGCGGTACTATGGGTATTATCACGATGGAGGACATCATTGAAGAGCTTATCGGAGACGTTTTTGACGAGCATGACGAGGTGGTTGAGGAATACAGACAGTCGGCTGACGGAAGTTATTTTGTAAACTGTACGGCAGACCTTGACGATTTCTTTGACAAGTTTGATATAGAGGTTGACGATCCCGATAACCAGCCGCAGACGCTTAACGGTTGGGTCATGAAAATGCTTGAAAAGCTGCCCGAAAAGGGAGATTCGTTTACATATAAGAATATTTCGGTAGAGGTCGTTTCAATAAGTGAGAAGCGAGTTGAAGAGGTCCACATTACCGTGCTTGAGCTCGAAGAAGAGGTCAAATAAAGAAATAACGCTCACGGAAAATCAATCCGTGAGCGTTATTTATGTCTTATTTATTAAGAAGCCGATACGTAAACACATACGTATCGGCCTCTTTGGCGACAATGGGAATTGCATAATTTGTATTCCGGTAATTATTATATCATACATATGAAAAAATGGCTTAATAATCATACAAATATATGATTAGAAGATTTATAAACCGAGAAATTTATACTAAAGAAAAAGACAGAGAATATTTTTGAACTTCTCTGTCTCTTTCTTTATATTTTTCCGCTATTCCAAAGCTCGGAATAGAAGCCGCCGAGAGAGAGCAACTCCTCGTGAGTTCCTCTTTCGATAACGTTTCCGCTTTTCATAACAAGGATAAGGTCGGCATCAAGTATCGTTGAGAGACGGTGCGCGACCATAAAGCTGGTTCGTCCGTCTGTCATACTGTCAAAGCATTTTTTTATTTTTTGCTCGGTTCTGGCGTCAATTGATGACGTAGCCTCGTCGAGTATGAGCATTGGCGGATTCACAAGCATAACTCTTGCGATACAGAGCAGCTGTCGCTCTCCCTCGGAAAGCATTCCCGTGTTACCGATCTCGGTGTCATATCCCTTGGGAAGTCTTGAAATAAAGCCGTGAGCGCGTGCATTTTTCGCGGCGGCTTCAATTTCCTCGTCCGTCGCGTCGGGCTTACCCATTGAGATGTTTTCACGGACAGTACCCGGCATCAGCCAAGTTTCTTGGAGAACCATGCCGTATGCCGCGCGGAGCGAATGACGGCTGACTTCGTTTATTTTTTCTCCGTCAACACAGATCTCCCCGCTGTTTACGTCGTAAAAACGCATGAGAAGATTTATAAGCGTTGTCTTTCCGCAACCTGTGGGACCGACTATTGCGACCTTCATTCCGCTCTTTATATTGAGAGAAAGGTCTTTGATAAGCTCTTTTTCGGGTGTGTATGAGAAGCATACATTATTTAGTGTTACGTTGCCTTCTGCATTTTTGAGCTGTTTATCGGTATCGGGAGTTTCAAGCTCGGTGTCCATCAGCTCAAAAAGACGCTCGGACGCTGCAATAGCACCTTGAAGCTCGGTAATAACGCCTGAAATTTCATTGAACGGCTTTGTGTACTGGTTTGCATACGCGAGCATACGGGTAAGCATACCGACGCTGAATGCCGTGGGATTTGCGATAGACGTAAGCGCGCCGACAAGAGC
>JAZODV010000116.1:0-19488 GCA_045597185.1 Eubacteriales bacterium | reverse complement strand
GAGCTTTTCAAGAAAGCCGAAAACGGTATTTATATAACCGAGATAAAGGGCATCCACGCGGGAGCCGATTCGGTAACGGGCGATTTCTCGCTTGAAAGCGCAGGATTTCTCATTGAAAACGGCAAAAAGACAAGACCGGTCAAATCCTTTACGATCGCAGGAAATTTCTTTGAGTTGTTAAAATCTGTTGACGCACTCTCCGACAAGGTAGAATCCGGAACCCCCACGGGCTTCACCTCGTTCGGTTCTCCCGACGTACTCATCAAGGGAATGAGCGTCGCAGGAAAATAAAAAGCAAACAAAAAACGTTCCTCAAGAGGTGCCTTCCATAAAGCAGGTTTTACCTACCGAAACACAAAAGGAGTACGAGCAATTTTGTTCGTACTCCTTTTTACACGCCTTGCCTGTTCAGGTTAGTGTGTTACACCTTTTAGTGTACTGTCGGGCAGGAATGAGCCTCCATTTACACAAGGGCGCCTTTTTATGTTCATCTATAATTTGTCAATTTTCCTGACAAGCACTGCTTTTGTGTCCACAAAAGCGAAGCCCCGCGCGAGGCGGGGCAAGTAATTACTCGGACGCTTTCTTGCGAATTTTGGCAATGAAGTCGCTTTCATTACCGTCAAAAAGCGCATCCAGCATTTTAATTATTTTGTCCTTATAATGAGTGTCATTTTCGGTTTCAGAAAGCGCAGTCAAATGATAGGACAGAAGCCAAGTCAACGGTTCTATTGCCGATTTCGCCACTTCCTTTTTTTGTACATCGTCCTTTAAAATGCGAACAAGCGCTGTTTCTCTTGTCTTATAAAGATTCGGTAATTTGGTAGCGTATTCTACCGCCTTTTGATAATCTCCGTATCTGTAATATGCATCGGAAAGATTACAAAGCGCGGCACCTCTGATTTCTGAATCGTCACAGTATTTTAGAATCTGCTGGTGAAGCATAATAGATTCTTTTAAATACTCCTTTTTCTCCTTTTCGGTACCATCAAGTCGTTCAAGTGAACATGACAATTGCATCAGCAACAACGCATTATTGGGGTAGGTTTTCAATGCGTTTCGCACGAGTTCGACGTTTTCTTTGTGGGCTCCCTTTGCTCTATTTTCTTGCCATTTCTGATTGATATCATCAAGTCTTTGGGCGGAAGATATTTCATCCATGCCAATCAACTCGTCAACAGACACTTCAAAATAATTTGCAAGTGTAGGGAGCATAGTGATGTCCGGATATCCGTCGCCTCTTTCCCATTTGCTGATAGCTTGATAGGAAATACCAATATGAGCCGCAACCTCTTCCTGAGTCAAATCTCTGCTTCGGCGCAGCTTTTTCAGCTTTTCACCAATCATAAGTTCCATAGTATTAACCTCCAAATTCAAGTTGTTTCGACGCGTCTGAATACATTATACAGTATTTTAACTTATAAATCAATAACCGCATCATAGACCTAATTCTACCAATCGTAGTATTTTTCTATTCAAAAAAAGACATAGCCTAAAAATAAGCTATGTCTTTTGATTTGTACCTGCTTTATCGCAGGTACGCCAAGGAACGTTTTTTGTTTATCCATAGCTTTTAATCACATAATCAATAAACAGCGCGCCGCCGATGAGTAGTGTGAGACTCATCAATATATATGTAAAATGATCCGCGTACACCGTCACGGCGTACAGCTTCGATATCTCGTAATCCTTTAAAAAACCGCAAAGCACCGTCAGTAATTCTATTAATATCACGGGAAGCCCCGCAAGCAATAATATCTCGGACGGATGCGCAAGACCCGACAAGCATTCAAAAAATCCTTTTCTTTTTTTCTTGTCCATAACTTGATTCCCTTCTCTGTTATATAAATATATTAACACAAAAACAAAACGGTGTCCACAAGTATATTGTTCCATTTTTGTTCCATATTTTTACATTTATATAACAAAAGTGCCGATTTTTCTTAATTTAAGGCACTTTTTGTTTTTGTTATAATAGATGTGCAGCTCTTAAAAAATTAAATAATAGGGGGAATTTAAATTATGAGATTCAGTTACAAATGCGGCGCTTTAAGTCTGATCAAAGAGATCAAAAGACTTAGGAGCACCGCAAAAGACGTTGGAAGCATTTCGGTATTTTACGGACTTTATGAGATCGAAACAGACGGACGAAGACTTTTCGCCGTTTCGGCTTCAGACAGCTCCGTGTTCCGTCTTTCTACGTTTGAAAACGAAAGTACAGTACATGAATTTTATGAACTTATCTCGGAAAACAGAGTCGATACCGCATCATTTGACGGAGTGCTTGACGACTATATGTATTCATTAAACAACATCTTGTAATATTATTTATTTATGATGAAAAATTATACAATATATTGTGAAAAACTATTTACAAAACGCTTTTGATATGTTATAATTACTACGCAAAAAACTTTAATCTTTAACTGAAAAGGCGTGATATATTTATGAAATGTCCATTTTGCGGATTTCCGGACAGCAAGGTTATAGACTCAAGACCGATCTCGGACGGTGCAAGCATTCGCCGCAGACGTGAATGTCTTTCGTGCCAGAAACGTTTCACAACATTTGAGATGCTCGAATCGATGCAAATAACCGTTGTCAAAAAGAACGGAACAAAAGAACTCTTCGACAAACAAAAGCTGCTTTCGGGTCTTTATAAGGCGTGTCAGAAGCGTCCATTAGATCCCGAAAAAATTGCCGACGACATCGAATCTGAGCTTCTCAACAATCTTGTAAACGAGGTCACTACTGCACAGATCGGCGAAATGGCTATGGAAAAGCTCAAAGCACTAGACGATGTTGCCTACGTGCGCTTTGCATCTGTCTACCGCGAGTTCAAGGACGTTAATACGTTTATCGACGAGCTTAAAAGTCTGAGAAAAAAAGCACCAAAAGCAAAAAAATAATATTCAAAAATACTGTATGGCTACGATCATACAGTATTTTTTACATTTATATCCTATTAATAGAACAACTTGTAAAAAAAATGTGACAGTATAAACGATTTTATTGACATAAAAGTCGGTTTATGATATCATTATTATATATAACTATATTTAATTATGCCTAGGGAGGAAAAATCAGGTGAAATTAATGAAATTTGTAATATTGATATGTATTTTTGCCATAGTATCTGTCTCTCTCTTTTCTTGTGGAACGTTTGAGGACAACACGGTCTATGCAGTAATCGAAAAAGGGCGGCAAGAGAGCGGCTTCGTATATGATGTATACGAAAATAATACCGCCACGGTAACCGGTTGTACTCTAAAGGATTATAGCATAACTATCCCGGATACGCTTGGAGGTTATCCCGTAACGACGATAGGCGAGAAAGCATTTGATTCTAATGAATATATATTGTACGTAAAGCTTGGAAAGAATGTTTCGACTATCGCTCAAAGAGCCTTTTCATCTGCAAAAAATCTTTTAAGTGTCAGCGCAACTTCGGAACTAAAAACTATAGGAAGTATGGCTTTTATGCTTTGCGGAAATCTTTGTGAGATAAAAAATACAGATTCTGTTGAGGTTATAGATGACGGAGCTTTTTCAAACTGCTCCTCCCTCTCATACTTCACCTTTTCCGAAAAGCTCAAGACCATAGGGAAAGAAGCGTTCTATTATTGTGAATCTCTCGCATCGGTAACGCTTCCCGACAACGTAGTTTTCGGAAAAAGCGCATTCGCATTTTGCAAAAGCCTTACAAGTTTAAAGCTCGGAAAAATAAAAGAAATACCCGAATCGGCATTTGAAATGTGTGTCTCGCTTCCATCCCTCGAGCTTAGTAAAAAGACGACCGTCATAGGTCAGCGCGCTTTCAGAGGCTGCGAAAGCCTTAAAACCGTAAACATATCTAAAAAGATCAAGAGCATAGGAAGCTATGCTTTTGACGAGACCGCTTGGCTTAACGGATTTAAAGATGAATTCGTTGTCGTAGGTAATGGTATACTGTTACGATACAATGGAAATGCCTCTCACGTTGAAATACCTAAAAACGTAAAGTTTATTGCAGATGCCTTCTGCGATAACGAAAATATTAAAAGCGTGGTCATTGGAAACAACGTAAAGGTCATAGGATACTCAGCCTTCGCCGGCTGTACAAACCTTGTTCGAGTAACTATATCCGCAAAGGTTGAGACTATCGAATCCGGTGCGTTTTTATCCTGCAAAAGTCTTATGGAAATTTACCTTCCAAAATCGCTAAAGACCGTTGGTCAGAGCGCGTTTTCAAACTGTAAGGCTCTAACCTCGATCAATTACGCAAGCTCTCCAAAAAATTGGAATAAGATAGTTTTCGAAAAAGGCAACGACAAGGCGGCCTCTGCCACGATAAACTACTCGGTCAAGCCTTAAATACGAGGTAAATCACAATGAACAAAAAAAATAAAATCTCAAGAATTCTCTCGGTACTACTTACCGTCATAATACTTATTTCTGCGCTCGCGTCCTGTTCATCCTGCAAAAAAGATGTCGATACAAAATTCACGATTCCTAACAGAAAGCTGTCGGGAAATGAAATCCTTGAATACGGCTATTATACATATCAGCTTTTTGATGACAGTACGGCAATAATCGTCGGATACAGTGGCGCTGAATCTAATCTGACTATTCCTGACAGTATAAACGGACATACTGTAGTCGAGATAGACAATGAGGCTTTTTCCCCAAGCCAAACGCAAATAACACAAGTCTCGGGATCCGCGAGACTTACGTCGGTAACCTTCAATCCTTCGCTGGAAAAAATCGGGGATTTTGCCTTTGCTGATTGTCAAAATCTCAGTTCAATATCCTTTGGAGATAAGCTATGGTCGGTAGGATTTGACGCCTTTTCAAATACACAATGGATAAAATCACAGTCAGAAGATTTTGTCATTGTCGGAAACGGTGTACTTATAAAATATCAGGGTAAGGACTCTCACGTTATCATTCCAGACGGCATAAGACACATTTCAGCGGCGTTCTCAGGCAACGAAACTTTGACAAGCGTCACAATGGGAGACAGTGTTATAACTGTTGGAACGTCGGCTTTTTCGGGATGCCAATATCTTATAAGCGTTGAGTTCGGAAAAAATGTTAAGCTTATTGACGAATACGCCTTTGCTTCTTGCTACACCCTTGTTTCCGGAGAGCTTCCCGATTCACTTGAACAAGTGGGATCAAGTGCTTTTTATGACTGTTATTCCATAAATGCCATCAAACTCGGAAAATCTGTTAAAAAGATTGATCAGAGCGCGTTTGAATCCTGCTCATCTATGAAAACGATAGATATTCCGGTATCGCTTACTGTAATTGACCAATATGCTTTCTCAAACTGTATGTCTCTTATAATGGTCTTCTACGGTGGCACCGAAGAACAGTTTAAGGCAATAACCTTTGACGGAGACTCAAGCTCTAATTTCCGTCTCAAGGATGCTATAAAAATCTACGGAGAAAATTCAAATGAAAAATAACAAAAAAAGAATACTCGCCGCGGCTTGCTCAATATTTCTGCTTGCTGTGACGGTAACAATGCTTTGGGTAATGAATCTTCTCACGAAGTATCTCCCGTATATGCTTTCGATGTTCGTTCTGCTCTTACCGATAGCGCTCAACGTCGTAATTATTATATTCGGCAAAGAGATACTGCTCAAAGATCCGGTCGAAACCGATAACAGCGATGAAAAGCAAAAATTCCTCAAATCAGTCGTCAAAAAGTTATGTAAGTTCGGAAGAGCACTCGCCACGCTTTACAACAAAATACGAAAGCCCTTTACTTTAATTCTCATACCGGCGATCACCGTCGGAGTGCATATCATTTTCTGGATCATGACAAAACGGGTAACCTCGGTATATAAGATCACATATATATCACCCGTCATCTTTGTCGTGATGTTCGTGCTTTTCATAATCTTTGGTAAATGGTGTAATTTTGCCAGAAGCGAAAAAAGCGATTATCTTGATAACATTCTTCACAACCTGTCGACCGTGTTCGGTCTGGCGCAGCTTACAGTGCTTCTCTTGACCCTGTCAGTAATGCTAAAGTTGCTCGGAATATACGAAGCGCAAAAGATACTCGTATACGCGCTATGTGTGGTCATTTGCTACGAAACGGTATTTATCATAACCTCACTTACCGTAAAGCTTATACGTAAGGAATTTTTTGCAACTCCCGACATAAGCATTCCAATTCCGTTTGTAAGTCACTCAAAGGACACAGGAGTACTTTCCTATCTTGAAAAGAACACGGGAATCACAATGCGTTCTCTTTGGAGCATGCAGCTTATAAAACAGCTCATCCCGTACGCAGTTATGTCTGCAGCGATTCTTTTCTGGCTTGCAACGGGAATCGTTCAGATAGAATCCTATCAAGAGGGCGCACATTACCGTATGGGTAAGCTCAGAGACGAACCACTTGAGCCTGGTCTGCATCTGACTTTACCGTGGCCGTTTGATAAGGTCGAGGTCTATAACACCGAAACTGTAAGCAAAATAACGATAGGCTACACCTCATCTGAGCGTACAGACAACACTTGGACTGGAAATCACGGTAACAGTGAATACAAGCTTCTTATGGGGAGCGGCGACGAGCTATGTTCGATCAATCTAAGAATAGAATATAATATATCCGATCTAAACGCGTATCTCAAAACAAGTGCGGCTCCCGACAAGCTGCTTGAATCAAAAGCATATGAGCTGATAACCGAACGAACTATCTCCACAGATCTCAACTCCATACTCTCGGTTGACCGCAGTGAGTTTGCCGAAAGCTTCAAAGTGGAGCTTATAGAAGAAATGTCCAAATACGAAGCAGGAATAAACGTTGTAAGTGTTGTTCTTGAAAGCATACACCCACCTGTTGAGGTTGCGGAGGTGTATCAAAAGAGCATAAGCGCAGGTATAGACGCTCAAAGCACGATATACACGGCAGAGGCTCAGGCAACTGTAAAAATTGAATCTTCGAGGAAAGAAGCATATACGGCAGAACAGAATGCATATGCCGAGAAATACACAAGTATTGCCGCTGCGCGTGCTGACGTGGCTGAATTTATGGCAAGCGTTAATGCCGATAACGTAGATTCGTCGGCATACAGATATTATAAATATTTAACTGCTATAACCAAGGCTTACGGAAACGCAAAAATAGTTATAGTCGGAGAGGGTATCGACGCATCAAACATTTACTTTGGAAACGTCGCACCACTTGAATAATATATGGGGTAAAAATATGAACAACCAAGAAACAGTAAAAGTAGAAAAGAAAAAATCCAACGTACATTTTAGAGTACTTAAAATATTCATCGCGGCTGTTATTCTGTTGCTTGTCTTTTATTTCGGATTTACTTGTGAAGTAAAAGAAGGCAACTGCGCCGTTATTCTCCGATTCGGAGCTGTGCGCGAGGAAATAAATGAAGCCGGGCTTTATCTAAGACTTCCGTGGCCCTTTGAGACCGTGGTTACCTACGATCACCGTGCACAGTATCTCGAAGCTAACTATATTGAAACCACAACAAAGGATAAGAGAAATATCATTCTGCAGTCCTACGTAGTATGGGAAATATCCGATCCTGTGCTATACCATAACAGCGTTGGCTCTCAGGGTAAGGTGGACGGATACATAAACGATCAGATATTCAGCGCCACAAACAGTGTAATGGGTGCGTACAGTCTTTCTCAGCTCGTCTCTCTTGATCTGAACGAGATCAAAACGGTAGAAATTCAGGACGAGATTGAAAAGCGCGTAAGCGATGTATGTCTTACAAAATACGGTATTGCGGTCGCTGACGTAAGCATTCTCCGTATTTCCCTTCCCGATACAAACCTGCAAAGCGTTTTCGAGCAAATGCGCGCAGAAAGACAAAAGGAAATAGACGCGATAATGGCTGAAGCACAGCGCAAGGCAAACGAGATAACCTCATCTGCGGATTCTGAAGCTTCTCAGATAATAGCGGACGGAACAACAATAGCCGCGACGATCAAGGCTGAGACCGAGGCAGAAGTGGCAAAGATATACGCCGCAGCCCAAGCAGAAAATCTTGAGCTTTATCAGTTTTTAAAGCAGCTTGACAGCGTAGTCGCATCTGTAGGAGAAAGCACGGTTCTTGTTGTAAAAGCCGACGAATATCCCTTTAATGTGCTGTTCGAATACGGAAGCAGTCTCGACGATTCAAACACAGGTACCGTTCTGCATGACCTCAAATACATTCTCGCAAAGCTTCCCAAAGAAGACCGTCAAGCGCTCATCACCGCTATCTACGAGCTTATAGAAGCAAACGGAGCTGTTAGCTCCGGCGGAGGCAACGGATAATGAAAGTAAAGAAAAAATCTCTCGTTTCCGATATACTTAATACACTGACCAAGTGTTTTGTCGTCCTTGTCGTGGTTATAGTTCTTATAATCGCGTTTTCCGGTGTAAAAATAGTAAAAAGCGGAAACGTAGCCCTTGTATTTCGATTTGGAAAGCTTGTGGGCAATTCGTATGAGGAACAAGTCCACGAACCCGGACTTCTTCTCGCGTTTCCGTATATAATAGACAAGGTAGTAATGGTTCCG
The DNA here is from genome assembly GCA_045597185.1 of Eubacteriales bacterium. Classification (GTDB taxonomy): domain Bacteria; phylum Bacillota; class Clostridia; order Oscillospirales; family CAG-272; genus RGIG3994. The sequence goes on along the minus strand of JAZODV010000116.1, from coordinate 10,959 downwards.
ACAGGAAGCGTTATGGAGCAAACCGTGACAACACACTACACAAACGGGAATATGACTACTATGCGTAACAACGGATATGTTATTACAGGAGATCATAATATCGCGATAGTCAGCGCCTCTGTCAAATATGTAATATCTGACCCCGTGGCGTATACGCTTAATGTAAAGGATATAACGAGTCTGATTAACGCCTTTATAAGCTCTGCAATGGTTGAGGAAGCTGCAAAAATAGGTGTTGATGATCTTTTGACATCAGGAAAAGACGCCTATTCACAAGCAATTATGCAAAAAGCTCAGCAAAAGCTCAGCAATATGAATTCAGGTATTATGCTAAGCGTAGTTGAGCTTACGAACGTAAGTATGCCGACAGAGGTCAAGGATATATATGATCAGGTGAACTCTGCAACTGTTAACGCCGCAACACTTATCGAGCAGGCAGAGCTTTACAGAGAAAATCTGCTTCCATCTGCTGAATCAAAAAAAGCAACCGCAATAGCAAATGCAAACACAGAAAAAGCAAACGCAATATCCGCAGCAAATACAGACCTTGCTGAATTCTGGGGTGTTGCAAATGAATACAAGACAAATCCCGAGCTTGTTAAAACACGTCTTTACAATGCAAAGGTTTCCGCAGCTGTAACGAAGATAGGCAGAATATATATGGTACTTGACGACGGCTCAAAGATCGTCATAGGTTCCGGTTCTGTAACTAAATAAAAGGGGGATTTATGGAAAATATTGATAATATGGCTAAAAACAGCCTTGAATCCCTGTCGCGAGATAATCTCACAAAGAGTGGAAAGAAAAAGCTGACACGCGAGATAATCAGCGGAGCTCTTGCAATAGCTTGCCTTGCAGTCGGACTTCTCTATTCGCTTATATTTCCTACCAAAACAATATTACCTGCTCTGCTTTATACGATAGGATTTCTTATCGAGGGTATTCCCGTGTTTGTTTCGGCTGCAAAAGGTATTTTCTCAAAGAATATAACAAATTCAATGGAAATACTCGTTGCAATAGCCATAATCGCCTGTTATTTTACGGGGGATCTCATTCTTTCTGTTCTTATACCGCTTATTCTCAACGTCGTTCATCTTCTCGAAGAACGAAGCATAATGGGCGGACGTGACGTCATAGAAGGTCTTAAACGGATGCAACAAAGCACAGCAATATTGCTTGAGTACGGAAAAGAAGTAACAGTAGATGCAAAAACACTTAAGATAGGTCAGTTGATCCTTGTAAAGCCGGGTTCCGGTATACCGATAGACGGCATAATAGTCAGCGGCACAACTAACATAGACCAAAAATCACTTACAGGTGAACCACTACCGGCGCACGCTAAAGAAGGCGATATGGTTTATGCAGGAACCGTTAATATCGACGGTCTTATTAAGGTAAGAGTTGAAAAAGAATACGTTGACACATCTTTTTCCAAGATACTCAATCTGCTTGAAAAGTCCGAAACAATATCAATTCCCGAATCCCGTCTCATTGATAAGCTAATGGCTTATTACATACCTTTGGTACTTGCAATAGCCGCAATAGTCGCACTTATTACGTCAGACGTAAACAAGGCCATTGCAATTCTCGTTGTCTCCTGCCCTTGCGGACAGATGCTCGTAAGCTCAGCGCCTATGATAGCCGCACTCTCTGCTGCAACAAAGCGCGGAATACTTATTAAAAATTCAAAATTTATTGAAGAGCTTACCGAGGTCGATGCTGTTGTATTCGACAAAACAGGTACTATTACCGAAGGTAATCTTTCACTTTCCAAAGCCGAGCCGTACGGTGATATCGAACAAGAACATCTTCTCGCTCTTGCCGCCTCTGTTGCCGCGGCATCAACACATCCCGCATCAAGAGCTGTTGCAAACGCCGCAAAGAAGCTTGAATATAATAAGGACTTCTCGGTAAAAGAAATATCGGGTAAGGGTGTTGAAGGAATTTCTGCCGACGGTGACACAAAAATCAACTTCGGTCGCCGTGAATGGTTGCAGGAGCTTGGTTGTGAGATTCCCGATGATTTTGTTTCGGAGTTTGACGGCTCTGTCAGCTTTGTTTCCCTGAACGGTAAACTTATCGGTGCGCTCTGCTTTGGGGACACACTTCGCGAAAATGCTACAGAGAGCATTGAACGCCTTAAAGGAATGGGACTTTCAAAAGCAGTAATGCTCACGGGAGACCGTGAAGCACCCGCCAAGCGAATTTGTGAGCAGGTAGGTATAGATACACTTCATGCTCAGTTGCTCCCACAGGATAAGCTTAATAAGCTCCACGAGCTTAAAAATGATCATAACGTTCTTGCAGTTGGTGACGGTATAAACGATGCTCTCGCACTCCGTGAAGCCGACGTTGGAATCGCGATGGGAGCTATGGGCTCGGATCTTGCGATTCAATCAGCAGATATCGCGCTTATGAATAACAATCTGCTCAATATTCCCTTCTCTGTCAAGCTCGCAAAGAAAACAAAAACGATCATCTATCAAAATCTCGCACTATCAATGGGAATCAGCGTTGTTATGATCGGACTTTCATCTTTTGGTGTTATCAGCGCGCTGGCAGGAACTATATTCCATAATCTCGGTGCATTTGTCGTACTGCTTAACAGCTCACGAATAATAAAAATAAAAGATTAAACAATAAATAAAACAGCAAAAAAAGATCTCCTATCGTAAAATTACGATAGGAGAAAATTTTATGCAAAATGGCATAAAATATATAAAAAATATAAAAATAAACGCGCGGTAACGGAGAAGTATATTACCCACCCTAAAACAAAACTGACATCACTAAATCTCTCGAAAAGCAATGTCAGTTTGTTGCCTGAATTTTTATATTTTCTACCTTTAGTAGTTACCGTCCGTATAAGCGGTCAGTCCAAAAATTCTATTGCTTAATTAAAGAATTACTTCTTTTTTCTGAGAACAAACCAATAGAGGCAGAAGCCACCGCCGCCGAGGACAACAACAAGTGCAACTACAAGGATCCAGATCCACGCACTGCTGCCTTCAAGCTTCGGAATAGTCTCGGTAATCTTGTCTCCGCAAGCAGAACAAGTTTTTACCTTTAACCCTTCCTCTTTCTTGGTTGCTTCCTTCTCAACTTCCCATTCGCCGTAGGAGTGTCCCTTGGCAGGAATCTCTTCTTGATTTACCAATATCTCTCCACATACAGAGCAATGAGAACCTTCAGTAAGACCGATTTCTGTACAGGTGGGTTCTTTTGCAGCATCAACTACAGGAGTATGACCAATAGCCGTCTGGTCTATTCTTGTAACTTCCTTTTTGCAGGTATCATCAGTACAGGTAAGGTTTGTTGTACCATCAGTGGTACAAGTAGCTTTAACTACCTTAGGTTCACCCCAAAGGTGAGAGCTTACAGTAGCCTTATTGTAGTCCTTGGTGTTTCCGTCGAAAACAGTAGGAACAATAGGATTAAACTTACTAATAATCCCCTTCTCATATCCTGAAAGTGTGAGTGGCGAGTCGCCATGATAATCCTCTTTTACAGTAAACGTAACAGTGAAAAGATTTCCTGTTTCCGTTACGACCTGAGGATTAAAAGACGTATAGTCAGCAACTCTGCCCAAATACTCAACAACGCCTGTTTCAGGATTGAATTTAACCTGTTCGAAATCGGCAAAAAACTTACCGTACTTTACCTCAAGGTTTCCTTCCGCATCGGTTTTAGGAGTAAGAGCATTTACATCGTAATTAAGAGCAATGTTTAAAACGGTAACACCGGGGTTTGCTTTAATTGCCACGCTGACATCTAAGGTTTCGCCCGCTTTAACGCAAAGGGGCTCACTCATTACAGCGGTAGAGGACGTTGCCTCCACCGCTATTTCAAGAGTCTCAGCGGCGTTGTCTTGAGCGGCTACACTCGTAACCCCGCAAATAAATGTCAGAACAACAACCAAAAGCAATGTAATTATTCTTTTTGGTTGCATTACGTTCACCTCTTAATCAGATTACTCGTTTACACCGATTGCGCAGAGCTCGCTATAAGTAATCTCGCCGGAGATGTACTGCATAAGGTAACCGAAATCGTGAGCTGTGATGACTCCATCCTTGTCGATGTCAGCCATAGCGTTGTATGTCTTGTCTTCGTTCTGCATGTTCTTCTCAATAAGCTGCATAAGGCCCATAGCGTCCTTAACAGTTGCAATAGAAACTGCAGTAATGTCTGCGTCGCCGTTTACATCACCAAGAGCCTTAATTGTTACACTAGGAATCGTTCCAGTAGTAACAGCAATCTCTTCAGACTCATCATCAGAAGCAACGCTCTTAACAGCTTCAGTATCCTGAGTTACTGTAAATTCGGCAGGTGTGTCGTTTGTAACAGTTCCAAGAACTCTAAAGTAGACAGTTACGAAAGCAACTTCTTCACCGTTGATCTCGACATTCTGTGTCTTGCCATCAGTTGTGTTGGGAGCAAAAGCAACAATAGTGACCACGTCATCACGATCAACGTAATCCTTAATAGTAATACCGTCGTCGTATACATTCTTGGAATCAACCTTGGTCGTATCCTTGAATGCAACATTGTTGACTTCGTAACCTGCAAATTCAACGACCTGCTCGTCAAATTTAAGGCTGAGGCTGAGTCCCCAAACGCTGAGCTTATAAGAAGTTGTCTTAATAGTTACAGCAATAAGTCCGGAGTTAACAATGGCAGCCTTGTCATTATTAGGATTGGTTGTTGTAAAGCTGACCTTAATGTCATCCTTTACATAATTGTCGTCAACCTTTTTGTCGCCACATACAGTACACTTCTGATATCTGGATCCGGGAGCTGTGTAGGTGGGCTCTACAGTTACAGTCCAATCGCCAACAACAGTTGTATCAGCTACGCCTGCTTCAGCATGGTAATTGTGAGGAGCCTTGTTAAGTCCAAGTTCAGACTTCTTGTGGTAAGTACAATCCACACACTGATAGAGCTTGTAGCTTACGTTTGTACATGTAGCTGCTACAGTAGTTACAGAATAATTGTGTGTTGTTTCGAAATCAACACCAGTGCAATCTTCTCTGTAGCACTTAAAGGTTGCTGTAGCACACTTAACCACCTTACCGTTCTGGTCAAGGTGTCCGAGCTTTTCGCCCTGGTAATTCTTTGAAGTACAATTCTTACAATTGTAGTAGGCGCCCTCTTCACAAGTTGCCTCGATAAGATTGTCCTTATCCCAGTCATGATCTATATATTTGAAATCATCAATCTTTTCTGCGCCACAATCTTTACGCTTGCAAACGTAACCGGTGTAGCTGTAGCTTTCGCAATCTGTGTTGACAACAGCAGCCTTGCCAGGGTTAACTATCCAATCATGACCAAGCGCGGATTTAATATAGTCATCATCTGCAGAGGTGGATTTTGTGCCACATACATCACAGTCCCAAGTTGCCTTGTAACCATTTTCCGTACATGTAGGAAGCTTTCCTGCTACGTAGTTTTTATGTCCAAGAGCCTTGTATTCAATACGCTTGGGAGCATCAGAGCCTTTTTCATAGACGTACTTGCCGTCCTTCATTTCTGCGCCTTCCCAGTACTCTTCACATCTATCGCACTGCCAATACTCAGCATAGCCCTTGGTTTCGCACTTGGCCTCTACCTTAGACTTGAATGTTTCCATATTGGGGATGTGCTTACCGGTACCTTCAATCGGAATTTGAACAAGCTTCGCACAGTCCTTACAGAAGTAACTGTTATAGCCAACAGTCTTGCAGTCACCCTGCTCGGTTCCAAGAACACCTTTGTTACCCATAGTATAATCAAACTTGTGATGTGTGGTATTAGTAGCATCATATTTGAGGCTTACCTTTGATGTGCCAACAGTCCACTCACCAACGTAATCTTTGAATACTGCCTTCTTATCAGTGCAATTCATGCACTGCCAAGTAATATATCCGTCGCCGACCTTGCAGCTAGGCATTGTAACAGTGGGGGTCTTTGAGCTGGTCTTTACACCATCAACCTCATTGAAATACTTGTGTCCAGTAGCAGGAACACTTACAGCGCTCTCAAGAGCACCGCATACGCAATTTCTTGTCTTCTGACCTGCAGCTGTGCAAGTAGGCTTAACAAGGATTTGTTCTTTCCACTCGTGGTTGTCAGGATTCTTTTCAGCAATCTTTGTGTAGCTGTCTTTATCAACTGCGCCACAGCCTTCTATCTGGCACTCAAGACGAGTAAAGCCTTCGGTCTGGCAAGTAGCCTCATGCGTAATAAGTTCATAGGTATGAATATCAGGCGTAGCAGCGATAGCAATCTTCACGTTGTCCGTTTCGTCATCAACGGTAACACCTGCTACATATCCAGAGGAGGTGGAATCATCTTCATCGCAGCCTCTAGAACATACGTGCTCATACTTTGTATATCCAGCAGAAATGCAGTTAGGAGCTACATACTCCAGAACCTTGCCTCTGTCATGGCCGAGAGGAGCGGTTACTGTAGCCTCACTATCACCACAAACAGTGCAGTAATTAACGACCCATCCGGCTTTTTCGCAAGTTGCTTCTTCATTTTGAGAAACCTGATACTTATGGGCAGCAGGAATATGCATTGATTCGCTTTCGTAAGCACCGCACTCTGCGCAAGCATAGCCCGCTTTGTTACCATCCTCTGTGCAGGTTTCAGCCTTTGCGTTGAGGTATATTGTAAAAGTATGCTTCTGAGTGGGCTCTATTACGAGAGTTTCCGTTACTTCGCAGGTATCACACTTGAAAGTACCAGAACCGGCAACAGAACATGTAGGAGCCTTGATAACCTCTACGAGAGTCCAGTCGTGATCGCCAATCTCTGTTTCACGATCTCTTGTTTCGAAGTGATCGCAACCGGTATTTACACACTTGCGGATCTCCTTAACAGTGCTGCCATCACAGTCTTTACCGTCAAGTTCCCACTGACCGAATTTGTGTTCCAGCTTATCATCAGTTTTGGTTTTGTGACCACAAATGTCACATACCTTATAACCATCTTCTGTACACGTTGCGTTAACTATAGCACCTTTTTTCTCGTACTCGTGTTCGCCAACAGCAAGAGTTATGTCATCCAAGAAGTATGTATGACACGTATTACACTCATAAACAGTGTAGCCATTTTCTCCACAAATTGAAGGGGTTTCCGAAATCTTCGTGTATGAGCTACAGTTAGACTTCGTGTGGGTTGCACCAGTGCCGGGACATGCTACATCATCAGCAACTACAGGAATAGCCACGGACGAACACATGAGAACGGCCAAGACAAGCGCAAGAACCTTTTTAATTGTTTTTTTCATTGTTCTTCTCCTTTGAAAAAATTTAATTGATTTTAGTAATGAATTTTTGACAAACCTCAAAGTAACCAAGCATTGCAGCCCTCTATAAGACCAATTCTTCAGCCTGATCTCCATGATTTTGTCGACTTCCCGAGGTCCTAACGTTGTTGCATTTATCCGAGGGTGGCCATACCTGGCATCATGCAATAGAGATAGTTACCCCTTTAAAGCCTCATTGCTTGCTATAGTATAACACTTTTCAAAATGGATGTCAAGTCTTTTTTTGAAGTTTTAGGAAAAATTTTTTTATAATTTATCAAAAGAGGAAATAGATTCCAAATATTTATCTAAGAGCCTCTTTTATAACCAGCTTTGCAGTTGTTTTTTTACATATTTTCAATTATTTTCTCGTCGGACGCTGTTTTTCCTTCCATATTTTATTATATACGCGCACAACCGGCACTGTTATACTTATTAGTTTTGCTTACATTTCATTTTATGAGCCTCTTTCTTTGTGTGTGCGATCTTTTATGTCGCTTTTCATCTTTTCATCACCGTTTTTTTCACTTATGCTGTTGTTTTTATCACATTTTTATGGTAAAATAATTTCACAGGCAGAAAAATCGTTCTGTTGTGAATTTTTTGTTAAAATACTTTTGCGCGAGAATGGAGTTTTTATGAAAAAGAGTAAAACATATAAGCAAAAACGCCCCTTCAGACAGCGTGTTGCTGCGTTTATGTACGGTCGAAACGGATTTGACGAGCTATGCGCGTTTATTTGGATACTGTGTCTTGTACTTTTGGCTGTAAATCTTATTTTCACTTCGGTAATAATTTCGGCTGTCGAAACGGCTCTTATGGTATATACCATTTTTCGTTCCATGTCCAGAAATTTATATAAACGTCAAAAAGAAAACGCAGCGTTTATGAAAATGAGAAGCAAATTCACAGGATTTTTCAAGCTTCTGCGAAACAAATGGCGTGACAGAAAGACTCATGTCTACCGCAAATGTAAAATATGCAGAAACGTGCTGCGTCTGCCCAAAGTCAAGGGCAAACACACGGTCAACTGCCCTTGCTGTCATAACCGATTCGATATAAAGATATAGTTTTAAAAAAAGAACCGAGAGATCGGTTCCTTTTTTATTCAGAGCTTAGAATATCCAAAGCTATTGACAAGCGCATCTATCTTTTTTCCTTCCTTGCAAAACGGGCACTCGTGAGATGGGTATGATGCATAACCGTCGAGGTCTCTCGTGTCAAAAACCGAACGCACCGTATATCCCGCGCACTCGTCCATCGTCGCAAAAATAGCCGCAATTCCAGAAATTACTCCGTTATAGTATTTTATTGCTTCAACAGCTGCGTTTGCCGTATAACCCGTCGTGACTGATGCCGCAAGTACCAAAACATTCTTTCCCTGAACCATAGGAATTATATTGTCACGGAAGAAAAGCTGACTTCCCGTAGTATGCTCGGGAGTTATAATATAGATGGTTTGGTGTGCATTCATGTTGGCATATCCTTCGCGGGTCAGCTCTTCGGCAAGACAGGTAGCTATGACCTCGGTTCCGTCAAGGCAAAGTATCGTATCAACTATCCTATTTTTATAATAGGTCGCAAGTTCCTTTGCAACCGCGTTGGCTTCTGACAGACGTGTCTTTTGAGTCGTTACGTCTATATAGTAGTTGATATGGCTGTGGCTCGTTGCAAAATGCCCCTTCGAGACACGTAGAAACAGGTTTTTCTGCTTTGTACGAATTTTGTATGATGTTGGTGTAGGCATAAATTTTACCTCTTTTCCTTCTAAAATAATGTATTAACATGTGCAGCCGAACTACCTTTAATTATATTATAACACATTTTACCCACTTTCGTCAAGTTTTTTTAAAAACCTGTATATGTTGACGTGTCACATTTTTGCAAGAATCCAGTAATTTCAAGAGATTTGATCTTTTTATGTTTACAAGTCAGCATGTATCGCTTTTCTGTTTTTAGCCGATAACCGTAAATTCTTTGCCGAACAAGAAAAACATATTGATTTTTTCAAAGATCCGATGTAAAATATAGTTATATTCGAAATGAGGTGCTTGTCATGAAAAACATTATTGAAATAAACGGCCTTACAAAAAGTTACGGTGACATAAAAGCAGTTAGGAATCTTGGCTTCTCTGTCAAGTCAGGTGAGCTTTTTGCTTTTCTCGGAGTTAACGGCGCAGGAAAATCCACCACTATAAATATTATGTGCGGTCAGCTTCAAAAGGACAGCGGAACTGTTATTATCGACGGTAACGATCTCGATAAGAACACTACCGCCGTCAAGCGAGAGCTCGGGGTGGTCTTTCAGAATTCTGTGCTTGACTCTTCCCTATCGGTTCACGATAATCTGCAAAGCCGCGCCGCACTTTACGGAATTTTCGGAGATGAATTTTCAAAAAGGCTCATGGAGCTTTCGGCGCTTCTAGAATTCGAAGATCTTCTGAAACGCACTGTAGGAAAGCTTTCCGGCGGGCAGAGACGGCGTATTGATATCGCAAGAGCTCTACTCCATAAGCCTAAAATACTTATTCTCGATGAACCAACAACAGGACTTGACCCGCAAACGAGGAAAACCCTGTGGAACGTCATATCAGAGCTTCAAAAAAATGAAAACATGACGGTTTTTTTGACAACGCACTACATGGAAGAAGCGACCGATGCCGACTACGTTGTGATTATCGACAATGGAAGTATTGCAGCAGAAGGCACACCACTTGAATTAAAAAACACCTACACCGGTGATTTTATTACGATTTACGGAGGCGACGAAACCAATATAAAATCGCTCGAAACAAAGTACGAAGCGATCGGAGGCGCATACCGCCTCTTTGTTCCAAATACAAAGGCTGCAACTGAGCTTATTTTGAAATATCCCGAAATATTTACAGACTATGAAATAACGAAAGGAAAAATGGATGACGTTTTTCTTGCGGTAACGGGTAAAAAGCTTATCGGAGGTGACGCAAAATGAAAACCGTACTTGCACTCATAAAGCGAAATATAAAGCTGTTTTTTAAGGATAAGGGAATGTTTTTTACCTCTCTTATCACGCCTGCCATACTGCTTGTGCTGTATGCTACCTTTCTTGAGAACGTATACCGTGACAGCTTTACTCAAAATCTGCCCGAATTTTTTAAAATATCCGAGAATATAATAGACGGACTTGTCGGCGGTCAGCTTATATCATCGATACTTGCGGTCTCCTGTGTAACGGTTGCTTTCTGTTCTAATTTTCTTATGGTCCAGGACAAAGCTAACGGGACAGTTAAAGATCTTAAGATTTCTCCTGTCGATCCGTGGAAGCTCTCTATAAGCTATTACGCCGCAACCTTTATCTCTACTGTTATTATCTGCCTGACAGCAACGACTCTGTGCCTTGCTTATATTGCGTTTATAGGCTGGTATATGTCGGCCGCAGACGTTTTGCTTCTTATTCTGGACGTTATTTTGCTTGTATTTTTCGGGACGGCGCTTTCGTCCTGCATAAATTTTTTTATGTCTACACAAGGACAGATCTCAGCGGTAGGAACGATAATAAGCTCATGTTACGGCTTCATTTGCGGCGCGTATATGCCAATATCATCATTTGCGGACGGACTTCAGACTGTAATATCATTCCTACCGGGAACGTACGGCACCTCACTCATTCGCAATCACTCAATGAGAGGCGC
>JAZODV010000115.1:0-19755 GCA_045597185.1 Eubacteriales bacterium | reverse complement strand
TTGTCTTTTTATATTGACATATTGAATTTTAGAGAGTATAATATCTAAAGTTTTCATATTTATTATACACTATTATATTTTGGCAGGTATCTTTATGCAAATTCTAATTACTCTTTCAGTTGCCATGCTTGCCGGACTTCTTATGTCCCGTCTCGCTAAGCTTCTTAAACTTCCCGCTGTCACGGCTTACCTCGTTGCAGGTATCGTTGTCGGCCCCTATCTCCTCGGAAGTATTGATTTTTCACTTCTCGGAGGTTCTTTCACTCACATCGGTTTCTCTCCGGCCGATTTCGGAATCGCCGAAGGAACTACTGCAAATCCCACCTTTGAGGTGCTGAGCAACGTTGCTCTCGGATTTATCGCCTTTGCTATCGGTAACGAGTTCAGACTTTCCGAACTTAAAACTATCGGAAAGCAAGCAACTGTCATCGGAATTCTTCAGGCAGTTGTTACAACTCTCGTCGTTGACGCAGCTCTCATCGGTCTTTCATTCGCTATGAAAGATGTTCTGACTCCCTCAATGGCTATCATTCTCGGAGCTATCGCAACGGCTACCGCCCCTGCGGCAACTCTTATGGTCGTTCGTCAGTATAAGGCAAAGGGAAAGCTGACAAACCTTCTTCTTCCCATCGTTGCGCTTGACGATGCCGTCGGTCTTGTTGTTTTCTCGATCTCCTTCGGTATCGCGAGAGCTCTTGAAAGCCCCGAATCTCTCAACATTATTTCGATCCTCGTAAATCCCTTGCTTGAGGTCATTCTTTCACTTATTCTCGGTTTCGTTATGGGATGTCTCTTCACCGTTTGCGAAAAGTTCTTCCATTCGGGCTCCAAGAGAATGTCGCTTTCGATCACGTTCGTGCTTCTCACCGTTGCACTCTCTATGATACATTTCGAGATTGGTGACCTAAAGATCGGTTTCTCTTCCCTACTCGTTTGCATGATGCTTGGAACCGTATTCTGCAATCTCTGTGATTTCTCGGCTGATATTATGGACCGCGCCGACAAGTGGACTGCACCTCTCTTCGTTCTCTTCTTTGTTCTGAGCGGTGCTGAGCTGAGACTCGATATTCTCGCATCGATTCCCGTTCTCATCATCGGTGTTGTTTATATAATCTCGCGTTCTCTTGGAAAGTATTTCGGAGCATTTGGTAGCGCAAAGCTTACACACTGCGACGACAACATCTGCAATTATCTCGGAATCACGCTTCTCCCTCAGGCAGGCGTTGCACTTGGAATGTCTGCTATCGTTCTTCAGACGATGGGTGACGACGGAATCCTTATCCGTAATATCGTTCTATTCGCGGTTCTTATCTATGAGCTTTTCGGTCCTGTACTCACCAAGATCGCGCTCACAAAAGCGGGCGATATCAAGGAAAAGACCACGGAGGGCTTCAACCGCAAGGAATTCCTCGACAAGCACGGCTCAAAGAGATCGAAAAAGCAATAATAAAAATTTTCGGCAGTATGATTTTTCATACTGCCGAGTTTTTTATATGTATTTATCTCTCGATTTTGATATTGAAGAAATCAAAATAATCCGAAATAAACCAGGTTATTTCGTTTCCTTTAATTGTGTACGATATTCCTTCTATTTCGTTTATACTATCAAACTCAAGCTTGGTTTTTACTGTACCCGTTTCCGCATCAAGTCTTAGAAGCTTTGATTCAAAAGGCTTTCCCGTATTTGCTACACCAATGTATAGGTCTCCATTATAACATTTTCTACCCTGTGTGACGCCAAAATTGTCCGTGGTAGTTTGTGATATCAATTTAACCTGTTCATTCTTTGGATCGTTTAAATTAAGCTCTGAAATATCCCATGCGGTTATTATTATCTTGTTTGTATCCGACGTATCGGAGTAATGTGTAGTATATCCGTACCAATACAAGATATTATTCTCAAAATCAATACATGGGGTCGCATCCTTACCGATAATGTTCTGATCAAAGGACAGACAGTAATTATTATATTCGGGGGGATCTGACGTCAACTTCTTTATATCACAGGCAAACCATTCAAGCTTTGCCCGATATCCCGTGAACAGCACCTTGCCTCCAAACGATTCTATATTATGCGGTGACACAGCAATATAATTATGATGCCCAACATGATTTATCTCTATAAAATTTTTATAATCATCTTCCTTGTAAAGCCGTATAGTATCGTTTGACATACCGACAAATCTGTATTTGATACCGTCAATATAGGTTATGTCAAAATCCTGTGCCGTAATGTTTGACGGATATGATATGGTTCCGAGTTTTTCAAGCTCAAAGGTCTGTCCTCCGGTGCTCCCGACTACGGTGGGAATCAAATTGCCTTCATATGTGTTTTCGTATATACCGTTATTTTTATCGAACATCGCACATACAACACCGAAATCCGAATTGTCAAAATCGACAGTATAGCAATTATAGGCAAAAACCGACTGAGCTGTCTCCGTGTCTATATGGGCCGAGTCCCTTTTACATATCCTCGTTGCCGTACACTCTGACATGTTTTCTGACCACATATACTGCGGAGGCTCAAAATCGTGTCCGAGAGGAGATCCCTCGGTGTAATTACAGAGACAACAGGTTTTAGCTTCTGTGCAAGTAGCTTCTCTGAATACATGCTCAAGCCTTTCGGTCTTTCGTTTCCAAGCCAACGTTTTGATAGAAGCGTTTTCATCCTCGTAAACCTTTCCGCAATCGGTACAAGTCCAATATTCAAGACTTCCGCATTCCCAACAGTTTGCTTCAACCGCCTCAGTCTTTACAAGCGTATGCTCATGAAGTATGGAAGGAATGACTACAGCACAAAAAATATATACTAACAGTATAGATAAAAATACTGTACTGTAGATAAACATGGTCTTTTTATCTTTTATTTTCTTCGATTTTTCAGTCATTTTTAGCTCCTATATTATGGATATACATTTGAATTATACCATAGCAGCAAATATTTTGCAACATATATTTCAAAAAAATCAACGTCTCGATTCGAGACGTTGATTTTTTATCTTCTAACAAGATATTTTCTCATATCTATCGCGCAGGCAATAAGAATTATGAGACCTTTTATAATATATTGCAGGTTTGCGTCAATGCTTAGGAAGGTAAGTCCGACGAATATAAGTCTTAAAAGCACGACGCCGAGTATGACACCGCGTATCTTACCGATACCTCCGACAAACGAAACTCCTCCGATAACACACGCCGCGATAGCATCAAGCTCATAGCCCGCGCCGGTTGCCGCGCTGTTGGACGATATTCTTGCAGACTCAATAAAGCCTGTTATACCGTACATTATTCCCGCAAGGGTAAAAACCAGAATGATAGTTGCCGTTACATTTACGCCCGACACGTTTGCCGCCTCGGAATTTGATCCGACGGCAAACATATTCTTTCCAAACTTCGTCTTGTTCCATATAAACCACATTATTACCGTGATTATAAGTGCATACCAGACAAAATTCGGTATCGGTGTGTTTCCGATGCTGAGTATGCTTCCGTTTATAAAATCATTGAATCTCGAATCAAGTCCCGATATAGCCTGTCCGTTGTTGTTTCCCTGCATAAGATACATGAGAAGCACACCGTATATTATAAGCTGTGTCGCAAGGGTTACTATAAACGGATGCAACTTGAATTTTGCCGTACAGAAGCCGTTGATAAATCCTACAAGCGCACCTATCGCAACAACGATAAGAAGAACGACCCATACGGGAAGCGTTGCAAGTCCCGGAAACATTTTGTTCGCGTAGCTGTTTGACTGTAACAGCGACGCAGCTATACAGGCTGTTAGACCTACTATACGTCCTGCCGAGAGGTCGGTTCCCGTCAGTATTATACAGCCAGCTATGCCGAGCGCTATCGGAAGGCTTGCTGCAGACAGCGAGAGAATATTTACAAGGGATGGTACCGACAGGAACTTCGGAGAAACGATACCTATATAAATTATCGCCACAAGCAACAGAAAATACAGTGAATTATTTATCGCAAATTCACCGAGCTGCCGCCTTTTATCCTTTTTGTCAAGGTCTTTAAAATTTCTCCAGCGCTGCATATAATTTGCAAACATTTTCATTATTATGACCTCTTTAAACAAATTTTGACGCCAGAGTCATTATCTCCTCCTGCGTTGCCGTTTTGGCATCAAGCTCTCCCGCAATACGTCCACCAGATACAACAAGTATTCTGTCACATACTCCGAGTATTTCCGGAAGCTCCGACGACACCATTACAACAGACTTACCCGATTCGGCAAGCTCTATCATAAGTCTGTATATTTCGTATTTTGCGCCGACGTCGATACCTCTTGTCGGCTCATCAAGTAAAAGTATTTCGGGTTCGGTCAGAAGCCAACGCCCGAGTATGACCTTCTGCTGATTTCCTCCTGATAGCGTCCTTATCTGCGTTTTTTGCGACGCGGTCTTGATACGCATTTCTTTTATCGCCCACTCGGTGTTGTCGCGAAGCTTTTTTTCACTCAGCCAAAATCCTCCGAGCTTTGCACTGTCAAGGCTTGAAACAGTTGCATTCTCTCTTATCGACAGAACTCCGAAAATACCCGTCGCACGTCTTTCCTCGGTAAGCAGGGCAAATCCGTTCTTTATTGATTCCTTTGCGCTCCTGTTTCTTACTTTTTTTCCGTCAACGCTTATAGTTCCGCTTTTGCGCGCCGCGATTCCGTACACTGTTTCAAGTATTTCGGTTCGTCCTGCACCCGCAAGACCCGCGATACCGAGTATCTCGCCGCGCTTAACCTCAAAGCTGACATCTTTCACCTTACTGTAGCGAGCGCTAAGCCCTTCTACAGACAAAACCGTCTCTCCGGGTTTGTTTGTCTTTTCAGGGAAACGTTCATTAAGCTCACGTCCGACCATGAGGCGTATTATCTTGTCCATAGTCATATCCTTTGCCGCCTCGGTCGCGATATGCTTTCCGTCACGCATGACGGTTATATCATCGGATATCTCAAGTATTTCTTCCATTTTGTGAGAAATATAGATTATACCGCATCCACGTTCCTTCAGGAGCTTTATTATTTTAAAAAGCTGCTCCACCTCTTTTTCGGTCAGCGATGACGTCGGTTCGTCGAAAACTATAATTTTTGCGTTATAAGAAACCGCCTTTGCAATTTCCGCCATCTGCCGTCTTGAGACCGACATCTTACGCATAATTTCCTTTGGGTCCACCGATATACCAAGCTCCGAAAATACCCTATCGGTATCTTTATACATTTTCTTTTCGGATACAAGTATACCGCCAACAGTTGGGTAACGTCCGAGCCAGAGATTATCCATTACCGAGCGTGAAAGCGCCTGATTCAGCTCCTGATGCACCATCGCTACACCGTTTTTCAGCGCTTCAACGGGATTTTTGAATACTACCCTTTTACCGTCAAGCAGTATCTCTCCGCTGTCCTCGTGATATATCCCGAAAAGACATTTCATAAGAGTCGATTTCCCCGCACCGTTCTCACCCATAAGCGCGTGAACTGTACCTCGCCTTACTTTAAGGTCAACTCCGTCAAGTGCTTTAACTCCCGGAAAATACTTGCAGATATTCTTCATTTCAAGAAGTATATCCGAGTTTTTTATCTCACTTTCTTTGTTTTCCATAATTTCCTTTATCAGCCGAGATATTTTTCGTAAGGTATTCTTATTTTTGCAACGCCTTCGTCTTTGTGAAGGTCGTCGGTTCCGTCAAGAAGTGCTTTTCCCGAAACAACGTTGTTTGCGAGAAGAGCAAGCACCTCAGCCATACTTTCAGAGTCCTGCTTTACCGTTCCTGCCATCTTGCCGTCCTTTATAAGATTTACTGCGGCGTCGGTCGCGTCAACTCCGAATACGGGAATACTCTTGCTTCCCTTTCCTGTGTTGTATCCGACGGTGTTGAGAGCGGTTACAGCCCCCTCTGCCATTCCGTCGTTGTTGCATATAACAAGCTCTATCATATTTTTGTTTGCATCGTTATAGGACGCAAGAGCTGTCGTCATATACTGATTTGCGGCAGAAGCGCTCCACGAGCCTGCTTGGTCTACAAGATATTTGTTGGGGTTCGAAGGGTCATAAAATTTAAGTTTGTTTTTACCTGCAGCGGTGAGTATCTTATCCGCATCCTCAACAGCGTATTTCGTTCTGAATATGGCCTCGTTGTTACCCTCCTCACCCTTAAAAAGAATATAGCTTATATAGCCGTCCTTATTGAGGTCGAGTTTATCGAAGTTTTCCTTTACATATTCACCGATCATCTCACCCTGAAGGTGTCCCGCCTCTTCGGCGTCAGTTCCGACAAATGCGCATTTGTCATAGCTTTTTACGACCGAATCGGGAACCTCTCGGTTGAAGAATACCACCGGTACTCCCGCCTTCTTTGCCTCATTTATAACTGCGGTTGCGGCATCCTCTGAGCCTGTGTTTACAAGATTGACGAGAAGTACCTTAGCTCCCTTTGTAACTGCTGTTCTTATCTGCTCGGTCTGTGTTGTCTGGTTGTTGTTACCGTCGTAATTCTGATATTTTCCGTCATTTTTATCAAGCTGCTTCGAAAGAGCCGAACGAACACCTGTTATATATGTGTCGCTGTAGTTATAATAAAATATATGAACGTCTCCGTCCTCTTTTTCTTTTGAGCAGGATACAAGCGCCGAAAGCTGAAGCAATACCGCGGCGAGTATCAACATAATTGTTATTTTCTTTTTCATTGGTTTTACCGTCCTTAACGTTTTTAATTCTCTATTATGATATCCAAGCTTTTTGACTTTAACCGCAAAAATCTGTAATTAAACAAATTTTTAAATTAATTTTTTTATTTTTCTTTTGTCTTGACAAAAATCACGAAAATGATATAATAATACCGAACTTTATTAAACGGTCGCGCGGTATCACGCCGAAAGGTATTACCGTGAGGAAAGTCCGGGCTTCAAAGGGCAGGATAGCTGATAACGTCAGCCGCAGGTGACTGCCGGGAAAGTGCAACAGAAATAAACCGCCTACTCTTGTAGGTAAGGGTGGAAAGGCGAGGTAAGAGCTCACCCGTTCCTATGGTAACATAGGTCCGCTGTAAACCCTATCCGAAGCAACACCGTTTGGGGATCGTTTGCCCGACACATATCCCCGGGTGGCACGGCTTATGCCGGAGCGTATTGGTGACAGTACGCAAAGATAGATGACCGTTCACGACAGAACCCGGCTTACAGATAAAGTTCAAAAAAGGAGCTGAGTCATTGACGAATCCCCTCGCAAAAAATTCGACGTTAGACTTTTTTGTCGCTCGGAGTTTGCGTTTTTTGCCTTTACAAAGGCAAAAATGACGGTGCTTAACCGTCAAGCAAAAATGTTTAGGGTGATCCAAATGCGTTTTTTGCATTTGGATCACCCTATTTTTTATTTCATGTTTTTTCTGAATTCACTCGGAGTTTTTCCGGTTTTCTTTTTAAAAAGATATGAAAAATAATGCTCGTCAGTAAAGCAAAGCATCTCCGAAATACTTTTTATACTTATATCGGTAGATACAAGCAGTGTTTCCGCTATCGACAGCTTTTCGTTTAACAAAAACTTATACGGCGTGACCCCCGTTTGCTTTTTGAATATTCTTATAAGTCCGGATTTTGAGATAAACAGCTTTGCGGCTATATCGTCAAGCGTACACTTCGTATAGACCGACGCTTGAAGCTCATTTCGTATTTTTGACGCAGTATCGGTGTCGCTCATAATTACCGACCTTGACATCGCCGTTATTATCTCGTGAAGCATATCTGCCACTTTGAAGAATTTATCCTGCGGCGCGGTCTCCGCCTTCGCTATGTTATATATAGCAAGAAATTTATTACGTACATTAACTTTGTACACACCGGTCGTCACCTTATAGCTTTCAAGCATTGCATCTATATATTCGCAGCTGAGACTCACCCATATCTTTTTCATAGGCTCATTTTTGTCCGAACGGTAGTCGTGTAGACTTCCCTTTCTGAGGAAAAATGCATCGCCCTCGCATAACGGTATCTTTTTCCCATCTATTGTTATATTTCCTTTACCCTCAAGAACAAATTCAAAAAGATGTCTGCCAGAGTTCTCTTTTCTTTGTATTTTATACGACGGAAATGGATATGTCATACCAATAAATATAGAGTCTATCGGATAAGAACCGTTAAACACAAGCGTAACATCCTCTTCGTGCTGAGGATATTCAATAATAAAATCATTATCTTTTTCAGTATTTTTGCTCATAATATTAACCTTTCGTGTGATTTTATTAATTGTTTTGTGCTATTTTCTATATTATAATAAAAACGTGCGATAAAATCAAGCATAAAAAATAAAAAATATATTGTTTAGGAGGCAAATATGGAAACATCAAGACTCATTGGCGATTATCCCGTTATCGGTATACGCCCCGTTATTGATGGCAGGCGCGGTCCTCACAAGGTTCGCGAAGGCCTTGAAGATCAAACAATGAATATGGCAAGATCTGCAGCAAAGCTCATCGAAGAAAATGTTTTTTATTCGAACGGAGAGCACGTTAAAGTCGTTATTGCCGACACCACTATAGGACGTGTCGCAGAAGCAGCAGCCTGTGCCGACAAGTTTAGGAAAGAGGGCGTTGACATTACTCTCACTGTTACTCCCTGCTGGTGCTATGGAAGCGAAACAATGGACATGGATACTATGACCGTCAAGGCGGTCTGGGGCTTTAACGGCACGGAGCGTCCCGGCGCTGTTTATCTTGCCGCTGTTCTTGCAGGACATGCTCAGAAAGGTCTTCCTGCATTCGGTATCTACGGTCATGACGTACAAGACGTTAACGACACTACCGTTCCTGACGACGTAAAGGAAAAAATACTCCGCTTTGCAAGAGCCGCTGTCGCGGTCAAAACTATGCGCGGAAAATCATATCTCCAGATAGGCTCTATTTGTATGGGTATTGCGGGCTCTATCGTTGACGTTGACTTTTTCGAGGAATATCTCGGTATGAGAGTCGAGTCAGTAGATGAGGTTGAAATAATCAGACGAATGACCGAGGGCATCTATGACGAGTCGGAATATAATAAGGCTCTTGCGTGGATAAAAGAAAAATGCCGACCTGATTTCGATAAAAATCCCCCGGAGCTGCAAAAAACTGCCGAACAAAAAGAAGCAGATTGGGAATTTACGGCAAAAATGGCATGCATCATAAAAGACCTTATGATCGGCAACGCAAATCTTCCCGTCGGACGTGAGGAAGAGGCGGTCGGACATAATGCCATCGCCGCGGGCTTCCAGGGACAGCGTCAGTGGACAGATTTTTATCCTAACTGCGACTTCCCCGAAAGTATTCTGAACTCCACTTTCGACTGGAATGGCGCTCGCGAGCCCTATATTCTCGCAACCGAAAACGACACGCTCAACGGTGTTTGTATGCTTTTCGGTAAATTGCTTACGGGAAGAGCGCAGATCTTTGCCGACGTTCGTACATACTGGTCGGGTGATGCGGTAAAGCGTGTTACCGGATACGATATTGAGGGAAAAGCAAAGGAAGCCGACGGATTTATTCACCTTATAAACTCAGGTGCAGCTTGTGTTGATGCCTGCGGTGAGGTCAAGGACGAAAACGGAAATGCAGTTATGAAGCGTTGGTGGGATATGACAGATAAGGATGCCGATGACTGTATGAACGCAACCACATGGCCATATGCAGATCTCGGTTATTTCCGCGGAGGCGGCTATTCATCCCGTTTCATAACGAAAGCTGAAATGCCCGTTACCATGATCCGTCTTAATATTGTTAAGGGTTTGGGACCCGTTATGCAGATTGCCGAGGGTTGGACCGTATGCCTGCCCGACGAGGTAACTGATAAGCTTTGGAAACGTACAGACTACACTTGGCCCTGCACTTGGTTTGCTCCGCGAGTAACCGGTAAAGGAGCGTTCAAAACTGCCTATGACGTTATGAATAACTGGGGCGCGAATCACGGTGCTATCTCCTACGGTCACATTGGAGCAGATATCATCACCCTTTGCTCAATGCTTCGCATTCCCGTATGTATGCATAACGTAGACGAAGAGAAAATATTCCGTCCGTCTGCATGGAATGCTTTCGGAATGGACAAGGAAGGTCAAGACTACCGCGCTTGCGATACTTACGGACCTCTTTACAAAGCATAAAATAACGACTATTAAGGCTCGTTGCGTTTTTGGCAGTTATCACAAAGCGCAACGAGCTTTTTTGCTGTTTATAGTAAAAATATCACAAAAATTGATTTGCAAATTCGTCTAAATCTCCAAATTTACTGTTTTTAAAAAAATTACTGTTTACAATACTGCATATTGTATGCTACAATATTGGCAGTGCGATATTTTCTCTGCCGAAGCAGACTGTTCGGTAAGACACGGTTTATTTTTATAATCCGCATACTTGCCGACAGGCAAGTATTTTTTTGTATGTATACGGAAAGACCGTTAACATAAAAAAACAAAACTAAGGAGAAAAAAGATGAAACTTATCTACGGTGTAAAGGACAAGCCGAAATTCGGCGCAATGATCGTCTTTGCCTTCCAACAGTTGCTTGCCATTATGGCGGCTACTATCGCGGTCCCAGCTATAATCGGTAACGGAATGACCGCAGCGGCGGCTCTTTTCGGAGCCGGTGCGGGTACTATTATTTATCAGCTCTTCACAAAATTCAAGAGCCCTGTTTTTCTCGGCTCTTCCTTCGCGTTTATCGGTTCGATGCTCGCGGCGTTCGCGGGTGGAGTATCTATGTCTCTCGGATTTCTCGGTCTGCTTATCGGTGCCGCATGTGCAGGTATCGTTTACGTTATTATCGCGCTTGTTGTTAAATTTGCGGGAGTAAAATGGATAAACAAGCTCATGCCTCCTGTCGTTATCGGACCGACCGTTGCTCTTATCGGTCTGTCTCTCGCGGGAGCTGCGGTAAAGGATGTCTTTTCATACGGTCCAAAAACCGATGACGGTAGCGCATTCATAATGTCCACACCTATCTGGCTTTCTGTTATCTGTGCACTCGTAACTCTCGTTGTAGTTATTCTCTGCTCCACATACGGCAAGAAAATGGCAAAGCTGATTCCCTTCATTATCGGTATACTTTCCGGTTATGGAGTTGCAATGATATTCACAATTATCGGTATCGCTACAGGAAACGACGCACTTAAGGTCGTCGACTTCGCTCCCTTCAAAGCTCTCATTGCAAACGGTGTCACCGTCAACACATTCGTTGCTGTTCCCGAATTCACTTTCCTGACTGCAATAAAGGGTGTAAGTGACTTCAGCTGGAGCTACGTTGCAACCATCGCCGTTGCATATATTCCCGTTGCCTTCGTCGTTTTTGCAGAGCATATAGCCGACCACAAGAATCTCTCTTCCATTATTGAAAGTGACCTTCTTGAGGAACCGGGTCTTCACAGAACGCTTCTCGGTGACGGCGTGGGTTCTATGGTAGGCGCGGTATTCGGTGGCTGTCCCAACACTACGTACGGTGAATCGGTCGGTTGTGTTGCTATTACAAGAAACGCATCTGTCGTAACTATTACCACCACCGCTATACTCTCTATGCTTATCTCGTTCGTCTCTCCCTTCGTCGCCTTCCTTGATTCTATTCCCGGATGCGTAATGGGCGGTGTTTGTATCACGCTTTACGGATTTATCGCGGTTTCGGGTCTTAAGATGATACAGAAGGTAGACCTCGAAGAACACGCAAATCTCTTTACCGCGTCTGTCATTCTTATCACAGGTGTCGGCGGTATGGCTATGGCTATCAGTAAGGTTACAATAACCGCTATCGCTTGCGCTCTCATTCTCGGAATTATTGTAAACCTAATAGTTTCAAAAGCAAGAGAAAAAGGAAGCTCAGAAGATAAATAAACCAAATTTGTAAAAATGTTGCCGATTTAAGCACTCGGCAACATTTTTACTTTTATTTTTAGTGATTTTTATTAAAAATTTGTAGACAAAACCGCAGAAATATAGTATAATGAGCATATAAGAAAACAAAGAAATGCCGACACGGCAGAAAGGATCGCGTTATGAAAATTTCAAAAATCATCGAGCTTCTTGAGGCAAAAGTTATTGTGGGAGAAGATAAGGTCGACAATGACGTCCATTCTGCCTGCGGCAGTGATATGATGAGTGACGTTTTAGCATACGTTAAACAGCAAGCCGTACTTTTAACAGGTCTTACAAATCTTCAGGTCGTACGTACAGCAGAAATGATGGATATGAAGTGTATAGTTTTTGTAAGAGGTAAAAAGCCGTCGGCTGATATAATTGAACTTGCAAGTGAAGCGGGTATCGTTCTTCTTTGCACCGACGAAAGAATGTACGTCGCTTGCGGCAGACTGTACGAAAACGGTCTCAAGGGAGGTAGCGTCAAAGAATTATGAGCGAGCCTGTAAGATTCAGCTTTACAATAGACGGAAACGACTTCACCTCCGCAGGAAAAGCGTCGGTTCAGGTAAAAAAGCTTCTGCGTCAGATGGATTTCGATTCTGAAACCATACGCAGAGTTTCCATCGCTATGTACGAGGGTGAAATAAATATGGTAATACACGCAAACGGCGGTATTGCCGACATAAATGTCTGGGATGACAAGGTAGAGGTCATTCTCGCTGATTCAGGTCCAGGTATACCAGACGTTGAGCTTGCCATGCAGGAAGGCTTTTCTACTGCGCAGGATAACATCAGGTCCCTCGGATTTGGAGCAGGAATGGGGCTTCCCAATATGAAAAGATACGCAGACAGTATTAAGATAGACACGGTTATAGGTCAAGGCACAACTGTTACTATGAGCTTCTCTGTTCCTTCTTGAAAGTTCACGTTTAATTGAAAGGTTACGATATGAATAAAGTACAGCACTCGGTCACACTCCAAGCAGACTTGTGTAAGGGATGTACCCATTGCATAAAGCGCTGTCCCACAGAAGCGATACGTGTGCGGGACGGAAAAGCCGTTATCAAGAGCGAAAGATGTATTGATTGCGGCGAATGCATAAGAATGTGTCCGTATCAAGCAAAAAAAGCAATAACCGACTCCTTTGATAAATTTAATGACTACAATTATAAAATCGCTCTTCCCGCGCCCACTCTTTACGGTCAATTTGACAGACTTGGGGATGTGGACTACATAGTAAGCGGTCTTTACGGTCTCGGATTTGACAAGGTATTTGAGGTAGCGCGCGCCGCCGAGCTCATTTCTGATCTCACAAGGCGGTACATGAAGCAGCCGGGGCTGAAAAAACCGATCATAAGCTCTGCGTGCCCCGCCATAGTCAGACTTATAAGTATAAGATTTCCCGCACTTCTTGAAAATGTGCTTCCTATACTGCCTCCGGTAGAGCTTGCCGCGCGCATGGCAAAAGAGGAAGCAAAGCGTAAGAATCCGAATCTTCGGGACGAGGATATTTGCGCAGTCTTTATATCCCCATGCCCTGCAAAAATGTCATATTCAAAAAACCCTCTCGGAATCGACAAGAGCGCGATAGATGGTGTCGTTTCCATTCGCGACATTTATTTTATGCTCGTCTCCGAAATGAAAAAGATCGATACACCAACAAGATACTCAGAGACAGGTATTATCGGTATAAGCTGGGCTGGCTCTGGCGGTGAATCGTCAGCCATCTTAAACGACCGATATCTTGCCGCAGACGGTATTGAAAACGTTATACATGTCCTTGATGAAATAGAAAAAGAAAACATCACCGGACTTGATTTTGTTGAGCTTAACGCTTGTCCCGGCGGTTGTGTCGGCGGTACTCTCAACGTTGAAAATGCATATATTGCAAAAACACGGTTGCAGATACTCCGCCGTTACCTTCCTGTATCACTCAATACGTCTCACTTTTCCGATGACAGCTCGATACCTGAGGATATGCGTTGGAACGCCGAGGTATGTCCGCTTTCGGTCATGAGTCTTGACACAAACCGTGCCGAAGCTATTAAGAAAATGGCACAGCTTCAGGATATACGAAAAGCTCTTTGCGATCTTGACTGCGGCTCATGTGGCGCTCCTACCTGCCAGGCGCTCGCGGAGGATATCGTCAACAACGAAGCAACGATCGATGACTGTATAATTATCCTCAAGAAAAAGCTGCAGAAGCTTATGTCCGAAAAGGAAAGTACTGAAAGGTAAAAAAATGAAAATTCAAGAACTTGCTACGTCTCTAGGTTTTGACATTATTACTCTTCCGTCGCCCGACGCCGAGGTCAATGGCTGCTATATTGGTGATCTGCTCAGTTGGGTAATGGGCAGAGCCGAGGAAGGAAATGTCTGGATAACCATTATGACCAATATAAATATTGTTGCCGTTGCGTCGCTTTCGTGTGTTTCCGCAATAACCGTTGCAGAAGGACTTGAAATACCGGACGATATTATATCTGCTGCAAACGCGCAAAACGTAAACATTTTAAGAAGCAAGCTTCCGACGTTTGAAACTGCTCTCGCTGTCGGACGTCTTGTATCCTAACAATATGCCTGTCACATACGATCTGCACATACATTCCTGTCTCTCGCCCTGCGGAGACAACGAAATGACACCGAACAATATCGCGGGAATGGCTATGCTGTGCGGTATTCGCGTAGCTGCACTTACCGATCACAACACTTCAAAAAACTGTCCAGCTTTTTTCGAGGCATGCCGTAAATACGGTGTCGTACCGATTGCGGGAATGGAGCTTACAACATCAGAGGAAATACATCTTGTATGTCTTTTTCCGACGCTTGAAGCGGCAACTGAATTTGATGCCTTCGTTGACGATCACCGTATGAAAATAAAAAATCGCCCCGAAATCTTCGGAGAACAGCTTATTATGAACGGTAACGACGAGGTCATAGGGTCCGACGATTATCTTTTGGTTCTTGCCACAGATCTCGGCATTACCGACGCGGCAAACGAAGTAAAACAGCGTGGCGGAGTTGCGTTTCCGGCGCATATTGAAAAGCCGTCAAGCAGCGTTTTAGCAATTCTCGGAAGCTTTCCGGAAGAGCCGGGATTCACTTCTGCGGAAATATTTAATACCGACAATATTGAAAAACTCACAAAAGACGATCCCAAGCTGTCGTCGCTTGTCTGGGTAAAAAATTCGGACGCTCATTCACTTGAGACGATGCCGCTGTCTCCGTCTGTATTCGAAAATATTGACGACTGCGACGAAATATCACTGCGTGAGAAAATTTTTGCTCATTTGCAAAATATTTATCAATAAAATTACTTTGTATGACAAAATATACAATATTTTTTGACAAAAAGCTATAGACAAAACGGGCGTTTTATAGTATAATATATAAGGTTGTTTATAACTTTTCGAGGCGCACTTAAAGGTGTGCCTACATCCGCGTAAAATATTAAATATATTTATACAAAAAACCAGGAGGACTCCAAAATGAAAAAAAACCTGACCACCGTTGAGTTTCACGGCACTAAAGAGCAGGAAGCAAAGCTCGTTGAAATAATTGCCGGTTACAAAGACGTTCAAGGTGCTCTGATGCCCATTCTTCAGGAGGCTCAGGAGATCTACGGCTATCTTCCCATCGAGGTTCAGAAAATAGTCGCAAGAGAGACCGGTATTTCGCTCGAAGAAATATACGGTGTCACAACGTTCTACTCCCAGTTCAAGCTCAACCCCAACGGCAAGTACGCTATTGCCGTATGTCTCGGTACTGCCTGCTACGTTAAAGGCTCTGGCGATATCTGCGACGAAATCTCAAAGCAGTTAAATCTCCCCGTAGAAAGCACGTCCAGTGACGGAAAATACTCTCTTGAAGCAACACGTTGTATCGGCGCTTGCGGTCTTGCTCCGGTACTCACGGTAAACGGCGAGGTTTACGGACGTCTGACTGTTGACGACGTTCCCGGTATTCTTGCAAAATACAAAGACTAAGTCTCTGTGAAAGAGCTTTCTTTAAACATTCTGGATATAGTCCAGAATTCGATCTCTGCAAAAGCCGATATAATTGAAATATTACTTACCGAAACAGAAGACAAGCTTCTGACACTTACTATCCGTGACAACGGAAAGGGTATGTCAGAGGAGACGCTAAAAAGCGTGACCAACCCATTTTACACCACGAGAAAAACACGCAAGGTAGGAATGGGTATACCTCTTCTTATGCTCGCAGCTGAGCAAGCCGGAGGAAATATTAAAGTTGAATCGGTCTCAGTTGAAGATGATCCTGACTGTCATGGAACGACAGTAACGGCAACCTTTCACACAGACAGTATAGATTTCACGCCGCTCGGAGATATAGTTTCAACGGTGTGCGTGATAATCCAAGGTCATCCCGAAATAGATTACGTATTTCATCACGTCACGCCGTCCGCAGAAGTAGCTCTTGACACAAAAGAGATGAGAGAGATCCTCGGAAGTGAAATATCGCTTGCCGAGCCCGAAATACTTATGTGGATAGCAGATAATTTGAAACAACAATACAAAAACTAAAATATTCGGAGGAATTCATAATATGAAATCGTTAGCAGAACTCGCCGCTATAAGAGAAAAAATGAAAGATAAAGTCGCGATCCGTGAGGGTTCGGGACACATACGCGCAGTTGTCGGTATGGCGACCTGCGGAATTGCGGCAGGCGCTCGTCCCGTTCTTTCTGAGCTTGTAAGCAAGGTCTCCGAACTTGATCTTTCCGAAAAGGTCACGGTATCTCAGACAGGGTGCATCGGAATTTGCAGATACGAACCTGTTGTTGAGATATTTGAAGACGGCAAAGATAAAGTTACTTATGTAAAAATGACACCCGAAAAGATCGCCGAAGTTGCAGAAAAGCACCTTAAGGGCGGTAAGGTTGTCGAAGAATACACCATCGGCAACAACTAATTAAGGAGGATATAAAGCAAAATGATACGCTCACACGTTTTGATTTGCGGTGGTACCGGATGTACTTCTTCCGGCAGTATGGTCCTTAAGACCGCTCTTGAAAAAGAGCTTGAAGCAAAAGGCCTCACCGAAGAAATAAAGATCGTTACCACTGGTTGTTTCGGTCTGTGCGCTCTCGGTCCCGTTATGATAGTTTATCCCGACGGAACCTTCTATAGCATGGTAACAGCAGAGGACATTCCCGAAATAGTTGAGGAGCATCTTCTCAAGGGACGTCCCGTTACAAGACTTGAATATCACGAAAAGACAGGCGACCATCACGCTGTATCTTCTCTTTCGGAAACACAGTTCTACAAAAAGCAGCTTCGTGTTGCTCTCCGCAACTGCGGTGTCATCGACCCTGAGGACATCAATGAATACATAGCTGTTGACGGTTACTCAGCTCTCGGTAAGGTTCTTACCGAAATGACTCCCGACGAAGTCATCCAACTCATCCTTGATTCCGGTCTCCGCGGACGCGGCGGTGCAGGATTCCCCACGGGTCTTAAGTGGAAATTCGCTTCCGGAAATCGCGGAAATGTAAAGAAATACGTCGCATGTAACGCTGACGAGGGCGACCCCGGTGCATTCATGGACCGTTCAATCCTCGAGGGTGACCCCCATGCAGTTATCGAGGCTATGGCTATTGCGGGCTATGCTATCGGTGCTGACGAGGGTTACGTTTATGTTCGTGCAGAGTACCCCATAGCTATTCACAGACTTCAGGTCGCTATCGACCAGGCTCACGAAATGGGTCTGCTCGGAACAGATATTTTCGGAACAGGATTCAACTTCGACGTTAAGCTTCGTCTTGGTGCAGGTGCATTCGTTTGCGGCGAAGAAACAGCTCTTATGACCTCTATCGAGGGTAACCGCGGCGAGCCCCGTCCCCGTCCTCCGTTCCCTGCTGTAAAGGGCCTCTTCGGTCAGCCCACAGTTCTTAACAACGTTGAAACATACGCAAACATTCCTCAGATCATTCTCAAGGGTGTTGATTGGTTCAGATCAATGGGTACTGAAAAGTCTAAGGGAACCAAGGTTTTCGCTCTCGGCGGTAAGATCACAAACACAGGTCTCGTTGAGATCCCCATGGGTACAACTCTTCGTGAGGTTATCGAAGAGATCGGCGGCGGAATTCCTAACGGCAAGAAGTTCAAGGCTGCACAGACAGGTGGACCTTCCGGCGGATGTATTCCCGCACACCTCATCGATACTCCTATTGACTACGACAATCTTATCGCTATCGGCTCTATGATGGGTTCTGGCGGACTTATCGTTATGGACGAAGACAACTGTATGGTTGACATCGCCAAGTTCTTCCTTGAATTCACCGTTGACGAATCCTGCGGTAAATGTACTCCCTGCCGTGTCGGCACAAAGAGACTTCTCGAAATACTCGATAAGATCATCTCCGGTAACGGTGAGCTTGAGGACCTTGACAGACTTGAAGAGCTTTCCAACTACATCAAGGCAAACTCTCTCTGCGGTCTCGGTCAGACAGCACCCAACCCCGTTCTCTCAACTCTCAGATACTTCCGCGATGAGTACGTTGCCCATATCGTGGACAAGACCTGCCCTGCACATGTCTGCAAGAAACTCGTTCGTTTCAAAATTGTTGAAGACAAATGTAAGGGGTGCACTAAGTGTGCAAGAAACTGCCCTGTTGGAGCTATCAGCGGTGCTGTTAAGCAACCACACGTCATTGATCAGGCTAAGTGCATAAAGTGCGGCGCTTGCATTGACAGCTGTCCCTTCAAGGCTATTATTAAGGAATAAGAAAGGAGACGTCTCTACAATGGATACTGTAAAAGTTATTATAAATGGCAGAGAATACGAGGTCAAGGCCGGTTCCACTGTTCTTGAAGCAGCAAGAGCCGCAAGTATTGACATTCCTACTCTTTGCTATCTTAAAGATATAAACGAGATCGGCGCTTGCCGCATGTGTCTCGTTGAGGTTTCCGAGGGCGGACGTCCCTTCAGAATGGTTGCCTCGTGCGTATATCCCGTCACTGACGGTATGGTCATAAAGACCGAATCTCCCAAGATCACTCAGTCGAGAAAGCTCAACCTCGAGCTCCTTCTCTCGAATCATAATCAGGACTGCCTCTCTTGCATCCGCTCTACAAACTGCGAGCTTCAGAAGCTCTGCAATATGTACGGTGTAAGAAGCAGCAACTTTGCAGGAGAAAAGACGCAAACAACAATGGACAGCTCTTCTCCCTCCATCATCCGTGACAACTCCAAGTGCATCCTTTGCCGTCGTTGTGTTGCCGCATGTAAGAACCTTCAGGGTATCGGCGTTATCGGCGCAAACAACCGTGGATTTGACACCGAGATCGGTTGCGCGTTTGATTCCGAGCTTGCTTCCACCTCTTGCGTAAACTGCGGTCAGTGTATCGTAGCTTGCCCCACAGGTGCTCTTCACGAAAAGGACGACACCGACGACGTATTCGCAGCTCTTGCAGATCCTTCCAAGAAGGTCTACATCTGCACAGCTCCCTCTATCCGTGCAACTATCGGTGAATGCTTCGGCTACGAGCCCGGCACAGACACAGAGGGCAAGATGGTTGCAGCTCTCAAGCGTCTCGGCTTTGACGGCGTATTCGATATGAACTTCACAGCTGACCTTACAATTATGGAAGAGGGCTATGAGCTTATCGGACGTATCAAGGAAAACAAGAATCTTCCTCTTATTACATCCTGCTCGCCCGGTTGGATCAAGTACTGCGAGCACTACTTCCCGGAATTCACCGAGAATCTTTCCTCTTGTAAGTCTCCTCAGCAGATGTTCGGTGCTGTTATGAAGACATACTTCGCAGAGAAGAACGGCATTGATCCCAAGGATATCTTCTTCGTTTCTGCTATCCCCTGCACCGCAAAGAAATTTGAGGTAAAGCGTGACGGTCAGAGTGC
>JAZODV010000114.1:0-3815 GCA_045597185.1 Eubacteriales bacterium | reverse complement strand
ATGATCAACATTTTACTTGAAGGCTACGACATAGATGCGCCGTGGCTATATTCCGAACTTAAGAAATACGTAAAACCGAACTATAGAGTCGCAGTCGTTGCTTTTTCTTTCAGAGACAGCCGAGTGAGATCTCTCGAAGATTGGAATATTTTATATAAAAAAGACAGCGGTAAATTTTACGGTGCTGTCGTGGGAGGCTTTTGCTCATACGGGATACCCGAAGATAACGTTACGTTCATCAATTATTTTACAGATACAAAAGAATCCGCAAAAGAAAAAATTGAAAGAGCCGATATCGTATATTTTCTCGGCGGGTTACCCGACAGAATGATGGACCGCATCAAAGAGTTTGAGCTGTACGACGTTTTGATGAAACACAACGGAATCGTTATGGGATACAGCGCGGGTGCTGTTATTCAACTTGCGGAATATCATTTAAGTCCGGACGAGGACTATTCGGAGTTTAAGTATTATGAGGGCTTATCGTATTTGAACGGCTTTTATCTTGAAGTTCATTACGAAGAAACCGACGTGCAAAAAGCAGCGATCAGACGGGTTCTTTCAGAACGAAATAAAACGGTATATGCAACCGTATGTATGAAAGGTGCTATCGTTGTTGAAAACGGAACAATTAATTTGGTCGGTGACGTGAAAGAGTACAAATAAATAAACATTTTATCGTAAGGAGAAAAAACAATGAAGATATGCACAATTCAACCCCATTATTCTTTTGATGAAAAGGACGTAGCGCAGTGCTTTCAAGACCTGCTGGCTTTGCTTGAGCAGTGTGACGAAAGCATGGATATTATCGTTTTGCCCGAATACAGCGACGCGCCTGCGGACGTAAAGGGCAAGGACGGCTTTTACGATGCCGTAAAGCAATATAATACTCTCCTTTTAAACAAAGCGAGAGAAATGGCAAAAAGATGTAATTCTCTCGTGTTCGTAAACGCGGGATACGAAACAGACGAAGGTATCCGTAATACCACGCATGCTATTGACAGAAGCGGTAACATTGTCGGCAGATATTTCAAGGCTCACCCCGCGCCAAGCGAGGTAAAGACCGATGCCGAGGGAGGACACGAGCTTGACGTAGCCTACAGCTATGAGACCGCAACACCCTACGTGTTGGAGCTTGATGGCTTAAGATTTGCGTTTCTGACCTGCTACGACTTTTATTTCTATGAAAATTTCGCAAGGATAGCGCGTGAAAATATTGATATCGTTATCGGCTGTGCTTTACAGCGTACAGACAGTCACGACGCGCTCTCAATTATAAACAGATTCCTTTGCTACAACACAAATGCCTATCTTATCCGTTCATCCGTGTCGCTCGGCGAGGATTCGAAGCTTTGCGGCTGCAGTATGGTGGTGTCACCGAGGGGAGAGATGCTTCTCAATATGGAGAGCCGCGTGGGACTTGGTATTTGCGAGATAGACCCGAAGGAAAAGTATTATAAGCCCGCAGGGCATATGGGAAAGCTCAAGTCACATTACGAGTACATAGAAGAAGGACGCAGGCCCTGGTTATACCGTAACGGAGGAGCGTCGGTAGTTCCTTTTGATAACGTTATGAAATATCCCCGACTTTGCGCGCACCGCGGTTTTAATTCGGTAGCCCCGGAAAACAGTATGCCCGCGTTTGGTGCAGCGGTCGCTCTCGGCGCGGAGGAGATAGAATTCGACCTTTGGGCAACCAAAGACGGCGTAATAGTTTCCTGCCACGACGCTAAGCTTGACCGTGTCAGCACGGGAAGCGGAAAAATTTACGAGCATACGTACGAAGAATTACTTCAGCTTGACTTTGGAGTAAAGCACGGAGAAAAGTTCAAGGGACTAAAGATTCCCACGTTTGAAGAGATACTTAAAAAATTCGCGGGTCGAGTTATTATGAATATTCACGTCAAGATATGGGATCACGCTGCAAAATTTGAAGATCACAAGATAGAAGAGATAGTTGCTCTCATTCGCAAATATGATTGTGAGAAGCAGGTTTACTTTATGACGACAAACGACGGAATCATAAAGCGCGTAATGGAATACGCTCCCGATATAAATATTTGCGTCGGATGGGACGGCAACAAGGAGCCTATGTCTATCGTTGACCGCGCCATTGCGCTCGGCGCGAAAAAGGTACAGCTTTTCAAGCCGTATTTTAATCAGGAAAGCGTAGACAAAGCGCATGCTCACGGTATTCTGTGCAACGTGTTTTGGGCGGATGATCCCGACGAGGCTCGCAGATATTTTGAAATGGGGATCGATACCGTATTAACCAACGATTACCTAACCGTATATAACGCTGTAAAGGATGATTATTTGAATAAAAAACAGTAATGATTTTACGCCGATATACGAAAAGGGGGTACAAATTTATGATACTTATTTTGAACGCGCTTGTAAAATTTATCGCAGGGCTTATTCTCGTCGGCGCTCTTCTGTTTTTGCCCGCGTGGACGATTTTCTATCCCGGCGCGTGGCTGTTTATAGGTCTTCTGTTTATTCCGATGCTTATAATGGGTATAGTCCTTTTCATAAAGTCACCGACTCTGCTTGAAAAAAGACTAAACAACAGGGAAAAGGAAAAGACCCAGAAGGGTGTTATCGCGCTTTCGGGACTTATGTTTCCTGTCGGCTTTATTGTATCGGCACTCGATTTTCGCTTCGGATGGTCATACGTTCCGCTTTGGCTGACGGTAGTGTCATCGGTTTTATTTCTTGTCGGTTACGGAATTTATGCCGAGGTCATGAGAGAAAACGCCTACCTTTCGCGCACAGTCGAGGTTCAGAAGGATCAAAAGGTAATAAGCACGGGACTTTACGGTGTTGTGCGTCATCCTATGTATCTGGCAACGCTGTTTATGTTTTTGCCCCTGCCTCTGATACTCGGCTCGCTTTGGGGACTCATTCCGTTTGCGCTGTATCCAGTCGTTACGGTCATACGCATTATTAATGAGGAAAAAATACTGACCGACGGGCTTATCGGTTATTCCGAATATAAGACAAAAGTAAAATACAGACTTATACCGTTTGTATGGTAAATATAAGCCGATTTGATTGACAATGAACTGTATTTATGATACAATACAAAAAATTTAAAGGAGCTTAGATATGCTAAAAAGAGAAGAAATACGCATACGAGACCCGTTTATACTTACCGACACGGAAAACGGATGTTATTATATGTACGGCACGACCGCGCTGAATCAGAACTCCCTTGGTACGACCAGAAGCTTTACTGTTTATAAAAGCCGCGATCTTGAAAATTTTGATGACGGTATCGTTGTATTTGACGGAGAAAAAACGGATTTCTGGGCAATGCACAGCTATTGGGCTCCCGAGGTACATAAATACAACGGAAAATATTATCTTTTCGGTAGCTTCAAGAGCGGCGGTGTCTGCCGCGGTACCCAAATACTCGTATGTGATACGCCCGACGGTGAGTTTAAGCCGATTTCGGAGCGTCCTGTAACACCGTCAGATTGGGAATGCCTTGACGGTACGTTTTACGAGGAAGACGGAGTTCCTTACATCATTTTCTGTCACGAATGGGTACAGATAAACGACGGCGAGATATGGGCAATGCCGCTGAGTGTCGATCTCTCAAAGCCTGCAGGTGAGCCGTTTATGCTCTTTAAAGCATCGGATAATCCTTGGGTCAGTGAGATAAGAGGTACGGGAAGCGGACTGTACGTAACCGACGGACCGTTCTTATATAATGAAAACGGTAAGCTCAGAATGATATGGTCGAGCTTCTCGGACGGTAAGTATCAAGTGCTTGTTGCCGAAAGTAATGGCGGTATCAAGGACACGTGGAC
>JAZODV010000113.1:0-16696 GCA_045597185.1 Eubacteriales bacterium | reverse complement strand
GTACAGCTTTTCAAACCGTATTTTAATCAGGAAATGATAGACAAGGCCCATGAAAACGGTATTGTCTGTAATGTGTTTTGGTCGGACGATCCCGAAGAAGCTCAGACTTTTCTCGATATGGGTATCGACGTAATACTGACGAATGACTACCACAGAATTGCGGAGATCGTTAATAAGAAAGAAAAATATATAACATATTAAAACAAGGACCGTTTCGGAAATATTATTCCCGAAACGGTCCTTGTTTTTTTAGTTATCTTAAGAAGAGATATACAGCGTAACCGACGTAAAGCAAAAGATATGACGCGCCCTCAATACGAGAAAGCTTTTTGCCTGTGAATGCGGTGAGTGCAAGATAACAGGTGACCGCAAGCAATATAATCTCGTCGATAAGCGTAACAAAATTTACTGCTATAGGGGATATGACGAGCGTTGAACCGAGAATGAGCAGAATATTGAAAATATTTGAGCCGACGATATTTCCGAGAGCTATACCGCTGTTGCCCTTCCTTGCCGCAACCACAGACGTGATAAGCTCGGGAAGTGACGTGCCGAGCGCAACAACGGTGAGCGCAATGACGTCCTCTCCGATTTTAAGCTGCTTTGCGATAGATATCGCCGAGTCAACAGCAAAATCTGCGCCTACTATTATCATCGCAGCGCCGCCGACGGTGAATAAAATACTTTTCCACCACGGAAATGACTTTACCGATTCGTCAGGCTCCTCGTCTGCGTGTTCTTTTTTGTACGCAAGCGCGGAGCGAACAGTAATGAAGAGATAGAAGGCAAAGAATAAGAGCAAGATAAGACCCACGATGCGTGTCAGCCTGTACTCTCCCGGCAGATACCTTCCGAGAAGCGTGGAGATTGGAAGAATAGCGGTGCTGATAAGCAACACGGGAATGTCGCGCCTGAACATTGAGGAGTCCACGGAAAGCGGCTTTATGACGGCGCTGAGCCCGAGTATTATAAGTATATTCATAAGATTTGAGCCGATAACGTTACCGACCGCGATATCATTTGAACCGGCAAAGGCGGCAGAGACGCTTGTCGCAAGCTCGGGCGCGCTCGTTCCCATAGCGACGACAGTGAGCCCTACTATGATATCCGGTATTCCGAATTTTTTTGCTATAGAGCTTGCACCGTCAACAAAGAAATCGGCGCCCTTGATAAGCGCGGCAAAGCCGACAATAAGAAAAATATACGGTAATATGAACATAATAATCTCCATGGTTCAAATCAGTAATAATATATCAAGGAATATTATAACACATAAAGGGGAAATTTGCAACTCGATAAATATATGTCTTTAAATAACGAGAGCCGAAGCTCCCGTATTTTTTCTTTTGTCTTAATTAGAATCCAATAGACTTAAGGAACGTGACCGAATCGCCGTGCCATTTGGAGAAGTCTGCGTACTTTGTACCGAGACCTACTCCGTGAGCTCCGTCGGAATACGACTTAACGGTTATATTCTTGCCTGCGTCTCTCATCGCCTTGGCAAGCGCGTCGGTATTTTTTGAGGGAATAACCGAAGTGTCTTTAACGCTGTAGAACGCGAAGGTGTCGGGCATCGCCTCGATATTGTGTCCGTAAGAGTATTTTGCTATTTCTTTAGAATTTGTTGCGTTGCTTCCGAGGAAGTTCGGAGGCATTGTGCGGTAGGTTCCGTCTCCGAGAGTTGTAACGGCGTAAGCAAGTATGCAAGCGTTAGGCTTTGACGATTCCGCGCCTATAACGTCGTTTACAAGATTCTCCTCAGGCTCATGCTGGCAGGTGAGCATAGCAAGATGTCCGCCTGCGGAGAAGCCGCAGACCGCTATTTTATCCTTGTCGATACCGAAGGTATCCGCATAATAACGGACGAACTGAATGGCGCGCTGACCGTCGGCAAGCGTGGCTCTTCCGTCGTAAGCCGATACGGGATCTGCCTGTGATTTATAGCGGTAGGATACAACAAAGGCAGAAATTCCGGCCTTATTATAAGCCTGCGCGGTACCTGCGCCCTCACCACCACCGGGATTAAGCTTGAAGTAACCGCCGCCCGGGAAGATCACTACCGCCGATTTGGAGCCTTCAACAAGATATGCGGATATAGTCGCCTTGACCGATGCGCCCTTGATATCGTAAGGCGTGTTTTTTTCGGGCCACAGCGGCATCGGAACGTGAGCCTTTATATATGTCGATTTAAGATCGCCTGCGGGTTCAAGCTCGGGCTCGGGCTCAGTTGTAGTTTCGGGCTCAGTCGTTTCGGACTGGGACTCGTTGGGAAGCTCTGTAGTTTCGGGTGTATCGGGTGCTTTCGTCGTATCCTCGGGCTCGTCATTGTTGCAAGCGGTGAACGGAACGAGCAACAGGACCGAAGCCAATGCTAAACAGAGTATTTTGAAAAATTTCATAGACAACTATCCTTTCAAGTGTACATATTATACTAAGATTATATATGATATCGAAAGAAAAGTCAAGAGATTATTATAAAAAGCTCGTGTGTTCTTGAAGAAAATGCTTGTAGGTCGACGTATTCACTTAAGTGATTTACAAAAAATATTCAATATGACTTTACACGGAAACAAAAAAGTGCTATAATACATACATAAATACATATTTTACGGAGTGTGTAATGTCTGGTTTTCTAAAAAAGCAATCGCCTGTACGCATTATCGCGCTCGGCTTTGCTTCTCTCATATTTATCGGATCGCTTTTGTTTATGC
Organism: Eubacteriales bacterium; assembly: GCA_045597185.1. Classification (GTDB taxonomy): domain Bacteria; phylum Bacillota; class Clostridia; order Oscillospirales; family CAG-272; genus RGIG3994. The sequence goes on along the minus strand of JAZODV010000113.1, from coordinate 13,985 downwards.
TTCCGATAAGCGTTCGTGACGGTGTCGAGCTTTCTTACATGGATTCGCTTTATACCTCAACAAGCGCGGTCTGTGTGACGGGTCTTGTGACCGTTGATGCGTATGATACGTTCACACCGTTCGGTCAGATTATCCTCGGACTTCTTATGCAGATGGGAGGTCTTGGAGTCACGGCTGTCGGCGCGGGGGTTATTATACTTGTCAGAAAGAAAATGGACCTGAAGGGACGAAACGTGGTCAGGGAAGCCATGAATCTCGATTCTGGAAAAGGTATCGTGAGGTTTATTCGCAATGTCTTTTTTACGACCGTTATAATCGAGCTTGTCGGTGCTTTGCTTAGTTTTTTTGTATTTGTAAAGGATTATCCCGTACCCCGTGCTATCGGAATAAGTCTTTTTCATTCGGTTGCCGCGTTTAACAACTCAGGCTTTGATATTCTTGGCGGTATGCAGAGCCTTTCACCCTATAAAGACCACGTTTTCTTAACTATTATTACAAGCGCCTTGATATTCCTTGGCGGTATCGGCTTTCTTGTAATAAGAGAGGTCATATCAAAAAGATTTAGATGGAAAAAGCTTTCCATGCACGCAAGAGTAGTATTGTCGGTCAGCGCGGTACTTCTTGTCCTCGGTACGCTGCTGTTAAAACTTTCAGAGGGAGATAATATTACCTGGCTCGGCGCGTTCTTTTCGAGCTGCACGGCAAGAACCGCAGGATTTTCCACTTTTTCGTTCGGTAATTTTTCAAACGCGGGTCTTATCATTATGATCGTTCTGATGTTTATAGGAGCGTCTCCGGGTTCGACCGGCGGCGGTATCAAGACCTCAACCTTTTTCGTCATTCTGCAGGGAATAAAATCTGCCGCAACTAATAGGAGCGAAAAGGCGTTTCACTATTCTATTCCGCGCGATGCATTCAAAAAAGCTGCGGTGATTTTGATACTCGCGCTGTCAATAGTGCTTTGCTCAAGCTTCCTTATAGCGATATTTGAGCCTGAGATCTCGCTACGTGATATATTATTTGAAATGACGAGCGCGTTTGCAACGGTAGGGCTGTCCACAGGTATTACACCGACTCTTTCGCTTGGTGCGAAGATAGTTTCGTGTATAGTGATGTATATTGGCCGTCTTGGACCGCTTACCATAGCGTCGATTTGGTATTTCTCGCGTGGAGAACGCGTTAGTTTCCCGGAAGGCAATATTGCTATAGGATAATTTTTAATAGGAGATTTATAATGCGAAAAAAACAAAAAGCTGAAAAGCAGATATACGGTATAATAGGTATGGGTCGATTCGGTACGGCACTTGCTGAAGAGCTTTACGCATCGGGCGCAGACCTTATAATCCTCGATAAAGAGGAAGAAAAGGTCGAAATGGCGCGCGAGCTGACCGAAAACGCCTATATAGTCAAAAATCTTGACAAAAAAACACTTATAGACACAGGACTCAAGAGCTGTGATGTCGTCATTCTTTGTATCGGCGAGCATATAGATACGTCGATACTTACCGTTCTGAACCTTGTTTCAATAGGAGTTCCAAAGGTCATAGCCAAGGCGACTAGCTCGGAGCACGGTGAGATACTTGAAAAGCTGGGCGCAGATGTGGTATATCCCGAGCGAGATATGGCGATACGCCTTGCACACAGACTTGAGACCGCAAAGATGCTTGACTTTATCCAGCTCAGTGAGAAGATAAATATTTCAAAGGTGGTGTTACCGTCTCATGCGGTCGGTATGACGGTTCTTGACCTTAATCTGCGTTCGCGCTTCGGACTCAATATAATAGCGATAGAAAACGGCGGTACGCTTATTGAATCGGTACGTCCGGACTACGTATTCAAAGAAAAGGACATACTTTTCCTGTCGGGCGGTAAAGAAGGATTTATAAAGCTTACAGATTGGACTAACAAATAATAAATTATATTAAGGAGATCAATATGTTTCCAGATCCAATATTTAATACTGATATTCCTTTCATAGAGAATATACATTGGTACGGTGTAATGATAGCCGTTGGCGTACTTTTCTGCTTTTTGACGCTTTTCTATTACGGCAAAAAGCTCGGTATCAGCACAAAATTCGTAGATTTCGTCTTTTATAACGGCATAGTATCTATCGCGCTCGGATTTTTCTCGGCTGCGGTATTTCAGGCCTTTTACAATTACCTTGAAAGCCCCGAGAGAGGCTTCAGACTTGGCTCGGGTATAACCTTTATCGGCGGTCTTATAGGCGGCGCGGTTTGCTTTTTGATAATCTATTTTATTCTTCGCAAAAAGCTTGACGGAAAGATTACCGACGTGCTTTCAATGATACCCTGCTGTATAACCGTTGCTCACGCGTTTGGACGTGTCGGGTGTCTTTTCGCGGGCTGCTGCCACGGTGCATATCTTGGTGAACAGCCTGTTGCGGGCGGACTCTGGATGGAAGGAACCTTGGGAAACGGATTTAAAAGGTGGGGCTATTATGTACCGACACAGCTTTACGAGGCGATCTTCTTGTTCTTACTGTTCGGACTTTTCACTTTCCTGCTGTTCAAATTCGGCTTCAGACGCAATCTTGAGCTGTATCTGATACTTTACGGGATATTCCGTTACGTTATCGAAGACTTCAGAGCCGATGACAGAGGACAGTTCGTTGGCAAAATTTCGCCGTCGCAGTTCTGGTCGATACTTATGGTAGTTCTCGGCGTCGGTCTGTGGGTTATTATGACGTTTTGGGAAAAGAAGCGTAAGGCTACAGCTCCGACAGAAGAAAAAATCGAAGAAATAGCGGAATAAATCACAAAAGCACTTGCAAAAGCAAGTGCTTTTGTTTCTGAAAATTCGAAATTTATATGCTTTTGTTTCTTTTTGAAGGTTTTTTCTTGACTTTTTTTGCGGTCGGTGCTAAAATATACGCAACAGAAGAATAACACAGTTCATCGAATCTTTTCGTTGTCGGGCGCGCTCATGCGCGTTCGGGGATAAGGAAATCGCGGTGCAAATCCGTGGCAACAGCCATTACCGTAACTGAATCTCGGTTCTCAAGTCGGAATGCTTATCGTTCTGTGCGTGTAAAAGTCTCTTGGGCAAATGGGGAGGCGCGCGTGATACGGGCAGGGTATCTTTTTTCGGCGCACTCCGTGGAGGGCGCTTTTATTTATCCTTTTGTAAACATAAAAAGAAAGGATACAAAATTATGAAAAAAACACTTACATCTGTAGTCTCACTTCTGCTCGTCGCGGTATTTATGCTGTCGCTCGCTTCTTGCGGAAAGAGCGTTGACGTTGAAGGCCTCTGGAAACAGGCGACCTACACACGTGACAAGACCTTTGGAAAAGGCGATACCACTGTTGAGCTTGAGGTAAAGGTCGAAGATCAGTCGGTAACTTTTACTATCAAGACAGACAAGAAGATGCTTGGTGACGCGCTGCTTGAGCATAAGCTCATAGAGGGTGAAGAGGGACCATACGGACTTTATGTCAAGAAGGTAAACGGTATCACCGCCGACTATGATGTCGATAGGAGCTATTGGTCGCTTGAGAAAAACGGCGAAGCTCTTATGACCGGAGTTGATATGATAGAAATAGCCGACGGCGAGCATTATGAATTCGTCTATACAAAGTAATAACGAACAAAACCAACAGAAGGTCCCTAAAAAAAGAAAAAACTATACACGAATGATTAAAGAGCTTGTTGTTTTCGCAATGCTTGGCTCAATAATGTTCGTGTCGGATCTTATGATGGAGGTATTGCCAAACATTCACCTGCTCGGAATGTTGATAATGGCATTTACTGTTACTTACCGTGTAAAAGCACTTATACCGATTTACGTCTATGTAATGCTTCAAGGAGTATACGCAGGCTTTGCGGCTTGGTGGGTTCCGTATTTGTACGTTTGGACTGTGCTGTGGGCGCTTACGATGCTCATACCGAAAAAAACACCGAAGGTGGCGGCGGGAATAATTTATCCGATACTCTGCTCACTTCACGGATTCGCGTTCGGTATACTGTACGCTCCGGGACAAGCGCTGATGTTCGGACTGAATTTCAAACAAATGCTTGCGTGGATTGTCGCGGGATTTCCGTTTGATATAATACACGGTATAAGCAATATTTTTACGGGACTTCTTATACTTCCGTTTTCGGCGCTGCTTATAAAGCTTTCGAAAAAAATAGGTATTATTGATTAAAGAAAAGCCGTTATGTTGACAAATCAACATAACGGCTTTTATGCTTAAGCAGGTGCTTTTTGAGAAATAGTGACATGTAAACATTAAAAAATGACTTGACACGAATGAAATAAGTGATATAATGATATTGAGAAAGAAAGGTTGGGAAGCGTAAAATGACAAAATTTATCTTTGTTCGTCATGGGCAAAGCGAAGCTAACAGAGACGGCATTTTTGCGGGGCACTACAACTGTGGGTTGACCGAGAAGGGACACGCTCAGGCGGAAATGACCGCGGAGTATATATATAATAATTATAAGATAGACGCGGCGTACGGAAGTGACCTCAAAAGAGCGTTTGATACCGGGAAGCATATTACCGATATGCTTCGAATAGAGCTTGTTCCCGATAAGCGTTTAAGAGAGATATACGCGGGAAGATGGGACGGAAATCTTTTTTCGGAAAGCAGAGCAAAATATCCCGAGGAATTTTATGTGTGGGATAACGATATAGGGAACTGCCGACCTACCGATGGAGAGTCTGTACGCGAGGTTGGCGCGAGGATTTTCGGCGCGATCGCAGATATATCAGCAAAGAATGAGGGTAAGACCGTGCTGATAGCGACGCACGCAATACCGATAAGAGCTCTTATGTGTATCTCGCAGGGCGGTGACTATAATGATATGAAAAATATTCCGTGGGTGTCGAACTCGTCTGTAAGTGTCGCGACTTTCGAGGACGGTAAAATATCGTTTGATATTGCGAGCTATGACGCGCATCTTGGCGAAAAAAGCACTAAGCTTCGAACCGAATGAGTAAAAATTGATTTATTGCATATAAAACCGAAAAAGCAAGGAGAAATTACGTGGTAATGAGAAACATATTTAAGTTGCTCAGTTTTATTTTGTCTGTGGTCATGGTACTTGGTATGGCTGCTTGCGGTGATGACACCGTAAACGATAATAATTTTGTTACGTACACAGATCCATACGCTTCCATTGAAGACTACGATGAAAAATCCAAGGCTCTCTATGACGATATCCTTGGCGAGTTCTACACAGCTTATAAGGCAGCAAAAAAAGAAACTAACATTTCCAAGAGATGGGCTATGATGGCCATTGCAGAAGCTAAGCTGCTTGAGACCGGATTAGCGCTCCCGATCGCGTCGAGGGGAGGTTACTACGCAATGTCAAGAGTAGCGCCTTACACCGCAGCCTCTGCGCTTTGGGGGAACGATCCATACCGATATCATAATCTTCTCGTTGCTGACAAGTTCATTACTGCGGCACATAGAGATACAATGAAGGCAAAATGGGTCGAGCTTAACGGAACGGGTACGTATGAAGCTTGGGCAAAGGACTTCCTTGCGGAGGAAGGCTATACTCTTAAGGATACTTATTCTCTCGGTTACAGCGCCGACCCGCAGACTTGGGATATTCTTGCGGCGTCCGAGACTACCGATATCGAAGCTATCGTAAATCTGTACGAAGGTCTATATGAATACGATTCGGAAAACAGACTTATGCCCGCACTTGCGGTAAGCTACACCGTTTCGGACGACGGCCTCGTCTACACCTTCAAGCTACGCGAAGGCGTTAAGTGGGTGGACTCCCAAGGTGAAGTCGTGGCGGACGTAAAGGCAGACGACTTTGTTGCCGGTATGCAGCATATGCTTGATTCTAAGTCCGGTCTTGAGAACATCGTTAAAGGTGTTATCGTTAATGCCGAAGAGTATGTATCGGGGAAGATCACCGATTTTAATAAGGTTGGCGTAAAGGCTACAAATAACACAACTCTTGTCTATACACTTAAGAATCCGACACCTTACTTTATGACAATGCTCGGTTGCGGAGCATTTGCTCCTATGAGCAGATCCTACTATGAGAGCCAGGGCGGTCATCTCGGCGCGAAGTATGATCCTGAGGCTGAAACCTATACATACGGGAAGACTCCTAACAATATTGCTTACTGCGGACCTTACACTGTAAATAGCTTCACTGCCGAGGACACAGTTGAGTTCTCACTCAATGGATCTTATTGGAACAAAGACAATATAAATATCAAGAAGATCGTATGGAAATACGACGACGGAAAGAATGCTCTGAAGGCATATAACGATGCCGTATCGGGTATTATCGACGCTGTCAAGCTTAACGCAGAGGCTCTTAAGAAGGCTGAAGAGGATAATGTATTTAATAGTTTCGTATACGTTTCCGACACAGACGCGGCTTCTTATATGTCTTTCGTAAACGTAAACCGAGACGCGCACTCTAATACAAGCAACAGCTCTCTTACCACAACTCTTGCCGCTAATGAGATCATGAGATCAAGGGTTGCTCTACGTAACGGACACTTCCGTCTTGCTCTTGCGTTCGCTCTTGACAGAAGCGCGTACAACGCGAATAGCGTAGGCGAAGAGCTTAAGTACACTTCGCTTATTAATTCCTATACGCCCGGTAACTTCGTATCTCTTGAAGAGGACGTAACCGTTTCAATCAACGGAACCGATAAGACCTATGTAAAGGGAACGTATTACGGCGCAATTATGCAGGATCAGCTGAATGCCGACGGCGTAAAGATCAAGGTCTGGGATCCCACGCTTGAGGAAGGTGCAGGCTCTTCTGACGGCTTTGACGGTTGGTACAGTGTTGCTAACGCAGCTGAACAGCTCAATCTCGCTATTGCAGAGCTTGCGGGTCTGGGTATTGAGATCAGCGCAGAAAAGCCTATTAAGCTCGAGCTGCCATACTTTTCTGAAAGCACTGTGTGTACAAACAGGGCAAATGAATACAAAAGATCTGTTGAGTCAGCTCTCGGCGGGAAGGTGATCATCAGTCTTCGCGGTGATCAAACGGATATCTTACCATTCGGTAAAGAGGCAAACTATGATCTTTACGACCTTTCTCTCTTGAGCCCGGTCTACTGTGCTCCCGATGCATATCTTGACGCATTCTTACCCAAATACGCAGGACACATGATCAAGTATATGGGCATATATTGATTGGGTAAACGATGATAAATATTTTTGAGATCAAGTAATTAAGCCTGCGATGCAGAAACGCGTCTTTTCCTTACAAAAAGCCTTTGATTTGACACATTTTTTGGCGTTTTGACCTAAAACTTTGCAAGATTGGTATTTGAATTTTGCAAAAAGAGTTGACAAACATAAGATGTTGTGGTATAATGCTGTCTATCGAGAGCTAAAATTAAGTTGGCTTTGAAAGAAAAAATAAAAATTCACAAATGGATATCCATTTGTGTTATTGGTGCGTAGCACCAATAACAATCAATCCCTGTTAACCCATTACTTTAATGTGTATTGCGTCTTTGTGACAGACTGACAATATAAAAATTTTTTTGGAGGAAACTATCATGAAAAAACTGATTGCGCTGTTGCTCGCAGTTCTTATGGTCGCTGTCGTATTCGTTGGATGCGCAGACCCCGATAAGAAAGACGAAGTAACGACCGGCGCTTCCGGCGGAACAGACGGTACCACCGGACCCAGCAACCCCGACACACCCGATAATCCTGTAGAAAAGGATTACACCTATGTCGCTCCCGAATATGACGACGAGTATGACATAAACTCCGCAGAGATCTATGAGAAAATTCTCGGCGAATTCTACGAAGCATATGCAAGAGCAAAGGATGCAAAGACTATATCCGAGAGATACGCTCTTATGGCTGTTGCAGAAGCAAAGCTTCTCGAGTCAGGTGTAATGCTTCCCCTCAGCTCCAACGGCGGTATGTACGCTATGTCCCGCGTAGCTCCCTACACGGTCGACTATGCTCTTTGGGGTAACGACTCCTACCGTTATCATCAGGCTCTCGTAGCCAAGACCTTCATCAAGCCTGCTGACAGAAACGAGATGAAGGCAAAGTGGAATGAGCTCAAGGGCACAGGCGAATATGAAGCTTGGGCAAAGAGCTTCCTTTCCGGCAAGGGCTATGAGCTTAAGAATACCTACACTATCGGATATTCTTCCGACCCCCAGACTTGGGACGTTCTTAACACATCCAAAGCAGCTGACTCTGAAGCTATCGTTAATACCTATGACGGTCTTGTAGAGTACGACATAGAGGGAAATCTCAAGGGTGCTCTCGCAGAAAGCTGGACAGTATCCGAGGACGGTCTTAAGTATACCTTCAAGCTCCGCAAGGGCGTTAAGTGGGTAGACTCTCAGGGTCGTGACGTTGCAGAAGTCAAGGCAGACGACTTCGTAGCAGGTATGCAGCACATGATGGACTCTATGGCAGGTCTTGAGTACCTCGTAGCAGGCGTTGTTCTTAACGCTTCCGAGTACATCGACAGCGATATAACCGATTTCGCACAGGTCGGCGTTAAGGCTGTTGACGACTATACCGTTGAGTACACTCTCTGCCAGCCCACATCTTACTTCATGACAATGCTCGGCTACGGCGTATTTGCTCCCATGAACCGCAGCTACTACGTATCCAAGGGCGGCGCATTCGGCGCAGATTTCGATCCTACAGCTGAAGGCTACACCTACGGTAAGACACCTAACGACATCGCATACTGCGGTCCGTACCTTGTAACAACTCTCACAGCAAACAATACTATCGTATTCTCTGCTAACGCAAAGTACTGGAACAAGGACAACATCAATATCAAGACCATTACATGGCTCTATAACGACGGTGAAGATCCGCTTAAGGCATACAACGACGCAGTTGCAGGCACTATTGACGGATGCAGCCTCACAGACGCTTCTCTTACAAAGGCTAAGGACGACGGCAACTTTGATAAGTATTCCTACATCTCCTCAACAGATGCAACGTCCTTCTGCGCATTCTATAATATCAACCGTCTTGCAACTCATAACTACAATGACGAAAGCGGAGCCACAGGAAAGACTCAGCACACAGACGCAACCCTTGCAGCATCTAAGGCAGCTCTCCAGAACGTTCACTTCCGTCGCGCTCTCTCCTTCGCGACCGACAGAGGTGCATACAACGCTCAGATAACAGGCGAGGATCTTAAGCTCAACTCTCTCCGTAACACCTACACACCCGGTAACTTCGTAGTTCTTACAGAAGAGACCACGATAAAGATCAACGGAACAGACAAGACTTATCCCGCAGGTACCTACTACGGCCAGATCATGCAGGATCAGATCAATGCCGACGGCGTAGCGATCAAGGTCTGGGATCCCACACTTGAAGAAGGCGCAGGATCTTCTGACGGCTTTGACGGTTGGTACAACGTTGAGAACGCCAAGGCAGAGCTTGCAAAGGCTATTGAGGAGCTCGCAGCAGAGGGCATCACAGTTGATGCTAACAATCCCATCAAGGTAGAGCTTCCTTACTTCTCAGGTAGCCAGATATACGCTAACCGCGCACAGTCCTACAAGCAGTCCATCGAGGCAGCTCTTGAGGGCAAGGTAGAGATCCTTCTCATGGAGTGCAGCGACAGCAAGGCTTGGTACTATGCAGGTTACTATGGAAACTACGGCGGCGAAATGAACTATGACGTTTACGACGTTTCCGGTTGGGGACCTGACTACGGTGATCCCGCAACATACCTTGACACGTTCCTTCCCGATTATAACGGATATATGACAATGATGCTTGGCATATTCTAATATCCGAAAAAATTAAGAAAGAATATTAATAACCTTTAGGCGGTAGAGGATGGGCTTTTATTGGTTCATCCTCTATCGCGGTAATTACGAAACGCCCATTTTTTAAGAATAATGGTTTTGCTTCGCAAAATCTTTTGACATATGCAGAAGATTTTACAAAGCAAAACCATCGAAATCCACGAAAGAAAGAAGGTCTGTTTATGACTAAATACCTGCTTAGCCGACTGTTGCGCGGATTGCTTTCGGTATTTATCGTGGTTTGCATCGTTATGGTTCTTATCTATTCCTGTCTTGACCGAAATCAGATATTTGCATCGGACCCCAACTATACGAAGCAACAACATAATAACCGAAGAATATATGAAATGCAGCAATGGGAAAAGTACGGATACGTTGACTACGTTCCTTACGCCGACTACCTCGACGAGCTGGTAGCGGAGGGCAGCTTGGCAGCTGAGGATCGCTCAAAGGTCTCGTCTATTGCGAAGAACGCCGCATCCGACAGTGACGCCGTTGCCGAATACGTCGCAAAATTCACAAAGACGTATGAGGACAAGGGCTATACCGTCGTTCGTCTTGAGGGCGCAAAAAGAGGAAAGCAATGGGTAAACGGAAAGAAGCCCGCTCTTTATGCATATAAAGACGTGCCGCTTCTGACAAGAGTCGGAAAGTATTTTTCGGGTCTTATAACGATAGACAATATTCATAAGGTTGAAGACGAAATAGAGGACAGGGGCCTGTCGTTTACTCTTTATGATCCCGTATACGGAGGAGAAAAGTTCTCTCCCGCGATAATGGGTAACGGAACGCAGCATAAATACCTGTTGTATTTTGATTCGCAGTTCCCGTACGTTCATCAAAATCTTATAAACATCAATCTCGGAAAATCCTACAGCGTTAATAAGGACGTTGACGTTTTCGATACTATGACAGCAGCGCAGGGCTCGCAGCTGTTTTCGACCGTAACTTATCCTAAGGGGCTTGTCGAATCAAGCGCTGACGATCTTCATTCGGCAACCTACGTTTCGGGCTCCTTCGGCGAGAATTCGACGCTCGTAATAAAGGAAAGATACGTTGACAACTATACGGGCGTTAATATCAGACTTGACGGATTCTCCAAGGTAGGATATTCGTTTGTCATAGGTATAATTTCGGTTATACTTTCTTATCTGCTTGCAGTTCCGCTCGGAACTATGATGGCGCTTAAGAAGGATAAGTTTGTAGACAAGCTCGGAACCTTCTATATCGTATTTATAATTGCCGTTCCGTCTCTCGCGTATATATTTATGTTCAAGGCGATAGGACAGGGTATAGGCTTGCCGACGGTATTCGACTCGGTAAATCCGACGTGGCTTATGTACGTTCTTCCGATAATTTCTCTGGCGTTGCCGTCTGTTGCAAGCCTTATGAAATGGCTGCGCCGCTATATGATAGACCAGATGAATTCGGACTACGTAAAATTTGCGCGTTCAAACGGACTGACGGAGGGCGAGATCTTCCGCAAGCATATCTTTAAGAACGCGGTAATACCGATAGTTCACGGCATCCCCGGAAGCATTCTCGGCTCGGTCGTCGGAGCTATCATTACCGAAAGAGTTTACGTTGTTCCCGGTGCGGGTAACCTGCTTACCGAGGCTATAAATAAGTTTGATAACGGAGTTATAGTCGGAGTAACGCTCTTCTACGCGCTCCTGTCGGTAATATCTATTATTCTTGGGGATATTCTTATGTCCATGGTAGACCCCAGAATCAACTTCTCATCGAAAGCGAGGTAACGGAAATGACTGAAAAATTGATCGATCTTGATGAATTTAATATGTCTGATGAAGAGCTGTTCTCGCACGTCGATAACAATGAACTTGCTTCGGAGAAAATAACTGCGCCGCGCTATTCGTATTGGCGTTCGGTCTTCCGCGTTTTCTTCCGCAAGAAGATAAATATTATCATTCTCGCGCTTTTGGCGCTCATAATCGTATTCGCATACGTATATCCCGTGGTCATCAATTACGATGCAGACAATGATCCCTATGCATACGTAAACGATCCCGGTGGCAAGCATCTTGGACCGCTTGATGCGATCGAGCATCATAAAAACGACGAGGATTTCAATATTATCAAGTGGATACTCGGTGCGGGCGCGTCGGGTCAGTCTACGTTTGACGCGATCTGGTATGGCTCAAGCATTTCGATCTCGCTTGCGCTCATCTGCGCCGCCATAAATATGACGATTGGCGTTGTCATCGGTTCTATATGGGGATTTTCCAAGAAGGTCGATATATTTATGACCGAGGTATATAATATCATTGCAAACGTTCCTTATATACTGCTCATTTCGGTCGTCGTTATGCTTATGACCGCAAGCTTCTGGTCTATGGTATTCGCAATGACGGTCACAGGCTGGCTCAGTATCGCGTATTTCATACGTACACAGGTCATAATTATACGTGACAGAGAGTATAATCTCGCGTCACGCTGTCTCGGTACGTCTATATTCAGAATAGCGACTAAGAATATTTTGCCTTTTATGACGTCGATCATAGTAACCCTGCTGGCTACAGAGATACCTTCCTATATCTCATACGAGGTATTCCTTTCTTATATCGGTATGGGTCTTAAGGATAACTCCCTCGGAAAGCTCATTGAGGCTTCCAATACCGCTATGTTCGTTCCCGGTTGGGAGATCGAGTTCTGGGCGCCCGTTACAATTGCTTCCATCATAACAGTCGTGCTTTACGTTGTCGGTCAGAATCTCGGTGACGCATCCGACCCGAGAACACATATGTAAGAGGTGAAGATTATGGAAGATAAAAAAGTATTACTTTCGGTCAAGGATCTTCACGTAAAGTTCCGAGTCAGAGGACGTATCCTCACGGCGATAAGAGGAATCTCTCTTGACTTCTATGAAAATGAATCGATCGCTATAGTCGGTGAATCGGGTTCGGGCAAATCGGTATTTACCAAGACCTTTGCGGGTATGCTCGAGACCAATGGATTTATAAGCGAGGGTAGCATCATATTTAATGACGAGGAGATCTCCGACACCGTTGTTTATTTGAATTCCGCAAAGAAAGCGACGATCTCAAGGATCAAGAATTCTCTTGATAAGTATTCGAAATACGAGCTTGGCGCGGAGATATACCGCAAAATAGCAACTCTCAATTCCGAAAACAAGGCAAGAACGATACTTTCCGAAGAGGAAAGCAACGAAATCAACGATGAGATAAACGAGCTGAATTTCAAGAAGACAGAGGTGTTTAATCAAAAACAAACTCTTGATTCCTCGAAGGAAAAAGCAAAAATTAAAGAGCTTAACGCAAAAATAAACGAGTACACGGACCGTATAAGATCTCTTGAAAACCAAAAGAAGACTCTTATCGCAGCGCACAAGGCTGCTGCGGCTTCCGATACTGCGTATAAGGCGGAGTACGAAAGAAAAAAAGCTGAGCTTGAAGCAGAGTACAAAAAGGCTATATCTGGTGAAATAACCGGTAAGACTCGCGAGCGTAATCTTATACTCGCAAAGGAAATATATCTCTCGGTCGGACGTTATCCTTTAAAGCAAAGGATACGTTATATTCACGGTCTTAAGAAGGCTCTTCTTAAGGCAATGATAATAGGCGAGGATCTCTCGAGCGATAACGTAAGAAATGCAATTTTTGATAACGTGGTCTTCCGTGTAAAATATATTGACGAAACGTCTAATATGCTTCACGGAACCTGTGTTCTCAATCTTGCTAAGGTTAATTACGCAAAAGACTGGAATCAGATCCGAGGCAGTAGGATAGCAACGGTCTTCCAGGATCCTATGACCTCGCTCAATCCTATAATCACGATAGGTAAGCAGATCACGTCGATCATAATAAAGCATCAGCACTGCTCAGAGACCGAGGCGCGTATACGCGCTATCGAGCTTATGAAAAAGGTCGGTATACCTAACGCGGAAAAGCGTTTTGACGATTATCCCTTCCAGTATTCGGGAGGTATGCGTCAGAGGATCGTTATCGCTATTGCACTGTCCTGTAAGCCGAAGATACTGATATGCGACGAGCCTACCACTGCGCTTGACGTTACTATTCAGGCACAGATACTTAAGCTCCTTAAGGATCTTCAAAAGGAATTTAAGTATACTATTGTATTTATCACGCACGACCTAGGTGTCGTTGCAAACGTTGCAGACCGTGTCGCCGTTCTCTATGCAGGTCAGGTTATAGAGCTTGGTAAGGTCGAAGAGGT
>JAZODV010000112.1:0-1971 GCA_045597185.1 Eubacteriales bacterium | reverse complement strand
GCGTCGGTAACGTTGGTCACGTATCCGGTAACGGTGTCTCCTGTATTTAAAGTTTTGAGTGATGATTCGAGCATTTCTTCAAAGTTTTCTACTTTGTTCTGGATTTCGCTCATGGTTTTGAATACCTCCTGTATTATATGCTCGGGCGTTGATGCGCCCGCAACTATTCCAATATTACGGCACTCTCGGAGCCCGAGTGCGCCAAGCTCGGAAGAATCTTCTATAAGATAACTTCGTGGGCAATTTTCGCGGCATATCTCGTACAGCTTGGCTGTATTAGAGCTGTTCTTTCCGCCTATTATAAGCATCGCGTCAGACACGAGAGAAAGTTTTCTTGCCTCGTCTTGACGAACCTGCGTAACATTACATATTGTATCAAAAAAAATCGATTTTGTATATAGCTTTTTGATTTTTTCTTTGCAATTTTGCCATTGTGACGGTTTTTTGGTCGTTTGAGCCGTGACAACGGGGACTTTTTTGTGCAATTTTACAAATTCACTGCTTTTAAGAAATTCATCAAGCTCGTTTTCGTTTTCAAACACGAACTTATCACCGTCAAACCAACTCATAATTCCGACGCATTCTGGGTGATTCGGATCGCCGATAAGAATAAAGAACTTATCAGTCTCGGAGTTGTCTCTCGCGATATCGTGTATACGTGACACGAACGGACAGGTGCAATCCTCGAAGGAAAAATACGGATTTTTTTCAGAGAGAGAGAATAGAAGCGTCTCGGTCTCTTTGGTTATTCCGTGAGCTCTTATAAATACCGTAACGGGAGAACTTTCCGTGGCTGTGGCAGCTATCGTTTCAAGAGCGGAAAGACCTATGACCGAAACACCTCGACGCTCAAGCATAGCCATATATATTTCGTTATGTATAAGATTTCCGAGAGTGAATATGCGTTCTCCCTGTTTCTTACTGCTGAGCTTTTCCTCAAGTCTGTCTGTCGCGCGCTTGACGCCGAAACAAAATCCCGAATGGGGAGCAATCGTTATGCCGCGTATCATTTTAGGTATCCCGCTTCTTCTCCAACCTTACAGATACGGTCGAAGATCATATTTGATATTCTTGCGTACTCGCCCTGCGCCTCGTGATCGTATCCGAATTCTTCAAATTTTATAGGCTTTCCAATAACGACTGTGGATCTTCTGAACATACGGTGCTTGAAGTTCTTTTGATGAATAAAAACAGGAACAACGGTCGCATTTGTCCTTGCAGATATCATACCTGCGCCTGTTTTGATCGCAGTGCCGCGAGGGTCTTCTTCGGGGTGGCGTGTACCCTGAGGAAACATTGCCGCGCTTTCACCGGTTTCAAGCAGCTTTAACATATGCTTTATAGCTCCGACATCGGCGCGCGCGCGGTCAACGGGAAAAGCGCCGAGGGTCGTTATGAGCTGTTTTAAAACAGGAATCTTAAAAAGCTCCTTTTTTGCCATATAATGAACCTGATGACCCTTGAATGCGTAGGAAATTTTTATCGGGTCTGTTGCCGAAAAATGATTTGAGCAGACAAGAAAGCCGTCCTCGTCGGGTATATTTTCCTTACCTTCTATCTTTATGTTGTAAAGAAATTTGAAAAGTCCTGCAAACACAGCGTAATAGAACTTATAAGACTTAGTCATCATAATTAAAGCGAGCCTCCGACCTTGCTTTTTATTATGTCAAGTGCGGCGTTGTAGGTCTCGTCGGGAGTAAATCCCGAATTGTCGAGCATTACGGCATCCTTTGCGGGAACAGCGGGAGCTATTTCACGAGAGCTGTCGTTTTTGTCGCGTTCGTTCATTTCTGCAAGGACGTCCTCGTATTTTGCATCGATTCCTTTTTCGTGAAGCTCGTCACATCTGCGTCTTGCACGGTCCTCGTTTGAAGCAAAAAGGAATATTTTTACGTCGGCGTCGGGGAGAATGACAGTTCCGATATCGCGTCCATCCATAATAACGCTGTTTTCTCTTGCGATCTTGCGCTG
>JAZODV010000111.1:0-2592 GCA_045597185.1 Eubacteriales bacterium | reverse complement strand
GTTTTGGACGAAAAAATCTTTGAAAATATTTGTCCTTCCAATAGGTAGGCAGCGAAAAGGACAAAAATATAAGGCTGTTCGTAAAAAACAGCCTAAAAATTGAAAACGGCGGTGGAATTTTGAGTTCCACCGCCGTAGCGTATTTTAATGATTATAAAACCTTAATGATAGGGATTATATTTCTTCGCCTCTCAGCACTTCAAGCATAACCCGAGCACCGAGCCGAAAGGCATATGTAAATATCTCTCGCTCATTGATCTCAGACAGCTCTGACCAACAATCGTCAAACCTTTGCAGAATATCCTTCTGCTTTTCGTCAAGGGTCGCGGATAGGTTATCGTGATGGGTGGCAATGTAGCCGATAAGCTCCTTCGTTTCTTTTGTGGCAATTCTGCAATCGCTGTTCGGAGAGATATTACCGTACCATAATTCGTTCAGTACCGTCATCTGTAGATCACCTCCCGCAGCACAATTTCCTCGGCGCAGGCGCGGACGTTATTCATTTCTTGCACCCAGCGCATTTGATCTGTCGCCTTGAGTTTTTCGGTGATACCGTTCTTTTTGACAAGTCCCGCGACCACTATTTCCATCTGTGCCGCCGCTTGCTCGTCGATGCTGTGAAGGTACTCGTTGAGCCTGCCTTCTGTTAAAAGGGTGGTGTAAGTTCCGCGTCTGTGATCTTTTAGAAACGCGAGATGCAGGTTGCCGTACTTACCGATCTCATAGTCGGTCTGTTCGGGCAGTTCAAGCTCGGGGTAAAACTGATCCCCGATTTGTTTGTAGCGCAGTTCCATACTGTACTCCTTTCGCTGTAATGGATTTGTGGGTTCTCAGCAGTTGAGAATAGCTTTTATTGCTCCTTTCCCATAACTGCCGTTCTATTCACCACAAATGAGCCGTCACAGCTATGATGTATTAGGTGATTGAATTCTCACCCTTTACATCATACATCTTCCTTCGATAGTAGCGGCGTCGTCAAAGCCGATAATATATATGCGTTCGCCCTCATAGACTATTGCAAATTCACCGACGCGAAGCTTCGAGATTATCTTTTGGGTAGCGGGACGGTTAGTGTTTCCGATGACTATCTCTTTTGCCGTTTCGGGAACCGCATTATCGCGTTCCCACGCTGTGGCTATATTGATATTTCCTACAGTGTCACATATGTGAGAGCGAAGAAGTGCGGATTCCAATACAAGCTCCTCAGTCGCTGTTTTTGGACGTACGATAACGTAATCTCTCACGTTGTCGGCAGTAATGCTTAATCTTTCTTCGGGGATCTCCGGTGGAAGTGTTTCGTTACTGTCGGACGGACCTGTCACGGTAACGGTCGGGGAGGTGTCGTTTGGTGTATCAGGCTCTTTAACCGAACAGCCGAAAAGCGATAAGAGTAATAAAGCCGACAGCAGTATGAACGCGGTAAGTTTTTTGATGTTTTTCATATGCAACTCCTTATGTGTTTTCTTTTATTGTCTTGAGTAGCCAAGAATGAAGCCTTCCGTTCGATGCGGCAACGTTTCCCGAGCCTGCTATATCGGTCGGGTCTCCATTCCATCTTGTAACGGTGCCTCCCGCCTCTGTGACGATAAGACGCGCCGCTGCGATATCCCACGGGAAGAGTCTTCCTTCAAGAAAGCATTCCGCACGGCCCGCGGCGATATAGCACATCTCGACCGAGGCGCACCCCATTCTGCGTATATCCACACACTCCGTGAACAGCTTTTTATAGAGCCTTTCAAAATATGGAGCTGTCAGCTTTTTGTCATAGGGCATAGTTCCTATCTCGGTGAGCGCTTTTGACGGACCGTCGATATTACTTACAGATATACGTTTTCCGTTAAGATACGCTCCCTTTCCTCTTTCGGCAGAAAACAGTTCGTCGGTATAAGGATTATAAACGACGCCCAATATCGATTCGCCGCCGAGAACGTATGCTATAGATATTGCCGACATTCTGTAGTCACGCATAAAATTATACGTACCGTCGATAGGGTCGATGACAAAGGTGTGAGCTGTTGGGTCGTATGAGTGATCATCGTCCTCTTCTCCTATAAAACGGCAGTCGGGACATATTTTTTTTAGGCTGTTTTCGATAAAGCTTTGAACAGCGATATCTGTTTCTGTGACGAAATTGCTCTCTCCCTTTGCGGTAACTCCGTCGGCGTTTCTGCGCGAGAGCATGAGCGCACTTGCTTGTCTTGCAAGCTCTGTAAGCTGTTCGAGTGATAACGGTAACATAATTTCCTCCGAAAGATTATTTCTGTGTCTAATTTTATCATACATAGGATGCTTTGTAAATAGTTTTTTCCTAAACTTAGTGTATATTTTTGACGGTATAATAGGATTAAGATAAAAAGAGACTTGAGATCAAAGCGATTATATAGGCTTGTTCATAAAAAGTTAACATGAGATATGCTCGCGTGCATATCTTGTGCAGAATCTGTTCACAATTTTGTGATAATATGTAAAACAGGTCAGTTATTGCATGGTCTTGCTAAACAATTCTGTGCAAATAACCCAAAAATATTACAAGGAGAGAACAACACAATGACCAAAAGAATTATTTCTTTCGTCGTCTGCATTGCACTCTTT
>JAZODV010000110.1:0-2850 GCA_045597185.1 Eubacteriales bacterium | reverse complement strand
AATATTATGCTCAATAAATCAACGTATCGGGTCGTCGAGGACGTCGACCCCTACAATTTTTAAGGTTTATTCGGTTTATAGAAATATTATTTGCGGTAGATTTTTGTTGAGGTTTCGTCTCACCGATAAATCCCAATTTGTCGAGGAGGATTTGTTGCAAAATTTAATTTGTTCATAGTCGGGATTATGTGACTTTGTCACGGAAAAACCTTTCCGAAAAGTATATAATAAAGACACAAAAGGAAAACATATATTATATATTGAAGAAAGGAATTATACTATGTCAGCATTAAAACTTAACAAAAACAATTTTGAATCTGTAAGATCAAGCGAAAAGCCCGTACTTCTCGACTTCTTTGCCGAATGGTGCGGTCCCTGCCGTATGGTTTCCCCGATAATCGACGAAATAGCAGAGGAAAGAAACGACATCGTTGTCGGAAAAATAAACGTAGACGAAGAGCCTGAGCTTGCGTCCGAATTCGGTGTGTTCAGTATACCGACGCTCGTTGTAATGAAAAACGGCAAGGTAGTTGAAAGCTCCTCGGGTGCAAGACCCAAGGAGCAGATACTTGAAATGTTAGAGGGTTAATGAACGCAGGCGTTTTTTATCGAGTATTCTGATACCGCCGCGTGACGTTTCAACGATACCCTCGGAGACAAAATATTTAAGCATACGCGACACGACCTCACGGGCGGAACCCATGTATTTGGCGATCTGCTCGTGAGTCAGCTTTACTATGTCCGTACCGCTTTTTGCCGTTTCATCAAGCAAAAAGATTGCAAGACGCTTATCCATACTCATAAACAGTATCTGTTGCATGACCCACATAACGTCGGAAAAACGGCTGAGTGCGGTTTCAAGCGCAAATATTTTGGCGTCGGTCATTCGTCGTGAAACGTCCTCGTACGCGCAACCGCCGAGAACAACGCAATCACTGTTTTCTTCTGAATCCACAAAAACGTCAAATGTAACGGACTCAAGCACGCAGGACGCCGACAGCATACACATATCTCCCGGGAAGAGACGGTAGAGCGTTATCTCCTTTCCGTCCTCGGACAGAATATAGAGACGCAGACTTCCGCTTCTTATTAAAATTACACCGGTACATTCGTTTCCGTTATGTATGTTTGTGCCTTTTTTGAATTTTATGTTTTGCGAGCTGCGCATAAACAGCTCCTTGTCGGACTCACTCATTTTATCCCAAAAGGGAAAGGTACTTGCGAACAGTTCTCGATTATCCATAATTTCTCTCCGTGTACTTGATAATTTTATTATACAACCGAAATAAAAAACTGTCAAGAAATTTGAGGTAAAGTATGGATTTTTTCAAAAAATATGGTAAAATATAAGAAAGGAAATATCGGAGAGAAAAATGGAACATATATACGATATGATAATAATAGGCGGCGGACCTGCGGGATACACTGCCGCAATGTATGCGTCAAGAGCCGGACTCGATGTTCTGATAATCGAAAAGATGTCAGTCGGAGGGCAGATGGCACTAACCGATATAATAGATAACTATCCCGGATTTGACACGGGAATTGACGGCTTCACTCTCGGTATGAATATGCAAAAGGGTGCGGAAAGATTCGGCGCGAAAACAAAATATGCCGAGGTGCTTTCTGTCGAGCTTTCGGGTGATATAAAGAAAATAAAAACGGCAAAGGAAGAGCTGCTTACGCGTACCGTCGTTATAGCCACGGGAGCTGACCCAAGACGGCTCGGTGTCGAAAAAGAGGAGAGCTTTGTCGGCAGGGGCGTGCATTATTGCGCACACTGTGACGGACGCTTTTATAAAGGTAAAACGGTCGTTGTAGTCGGTGGCGGAAACACTGCGGCGGCGGATGCGCTCTATCTTTCAAGACTTGCCGAAAAAGTTATTGTAGTTCACCGCAGAGACAGCCTCAGAGCCACAAAAATATACCACGAACCGCTAATGAAGGCGCAAAATATAGAATTTATGTGGGACAGCTCGGTGGAGGAGCTTTTGACCGAGGAAAGAGTTGTCGGAGCAAGGCTCAAAAATCTCAAAAACGGCGAGACCACAGATATTGCGTGCAACGGTGTTTTCGTAAGCATCGGAAGAATACCCGTGACCGAAATTTTCGGAGGTCAGCTCGAGCTTGACGGAGGCTATATAAAAGCTGACGAAAGCACAAAAACAAATATTGACGGCGTATTTGCGGTCGGTGACGTCAGAACCAAAGCGCTTCGTCAGGTGGTAACGGCTGTGTCGGACGGCGCGGTCGCGGCACATTTCGCGGAAGAATATTTAATGTGACAAAGTCACAGAAATGTACACCAAAACAGTGTATAATAGAGCCATAATAAAAAAATAAACAATTTTTCGGAGGAAGAAACAATGAAAGAGAACAGATTTTATATTTGCGAGCACTGCGGCAATCTTATAGGAATGATACACGATTCGGGAGTTCCGATGATGTGCTGCGGACAGAAAATGACAAAGCTTGAGCCCGGAACGGTTGAAGCAAGTCACGAAAAGCATATCCCGGTGGTAGAGCTAAAGGGAAGTACAGTTAAGGTAACGGTCGGTTCGGTTGAGCATCCTATGGTGGAGGAGCACAGCATTCTGTGGGTATACCTTGAAACCGATAAGGGTGGACAGCGCAAAGCACTTGAGATAGGAAAAGCACCGATAGTAACGTTTGAGCTTTCGGATGAAAAGCCGATAGCCGTATATGCATACTGCAATCTGCACGGGCTCTGGAAACAGGATATATAATTAAAAATTTAAGGAGAAAGACAATGATGAACGCAAAGGTACGTGAGCTGCTCAATCAGCAGATCAACAAGGAATTTTACTCGGCATATCTCTATCTCGATTT
>JAZODV010000109.1:0-8248 GCA_045597185.1 Eubacteriales bacterium | reverse complement strand
TCTTTTTTGCCAAGCTTTTTTCTTTGCGCCTTTTGCCACAAAGAAAAAAGCGGGTGAAGACAGCGGAAAAGCATCGCTTAGGACGGGGAACCCCCCACTTGTGTGGTTCCCCGAACCCCTCCGTGGCGCTTTTTTGCACAGTGGATTTCGCCCTCTGCGGAGGGCGACCGCCGATCGCGGCGGCTCCGACAAGCCTTTAAAAAGGCTTGAGCGAAACTTCAAACGCTTCGCGCCTAACAGTTCGACAAATCAAAATTTGAAACAAAATGCAAAAAATTAAAGAAGATTTCCGTGAAAGGAAATCTTCTCAATATTCATTATTGAAGTCCAAGCCAGATAAGAAGCACCGAAATATCCGCAGGGCTTACACCGCTGATACGCGACGCCTGTCCGACCGTCAGCGGTTTTATTTTGTCAAGCTTCTGCGCGGCTTCAATGCGAAGTCCTTTTATGTCGGCGTAATTTATATCGGGCGAAAGCTTTTTCTCCTCTAGTTTTGTATGACGTGCCACCTCGGCGCGTTCCTTTTTTATATAACCTTCATATTTTACACTGACTTCGACAGTCGTTACAACTGCTTGTGGCAGATCGGATCTGTCGGTATCTATCTCCGAAAGCTCGGTGTATGATATGCCCGGACGGCGAAGCAGGTCGCCGAGAGACACCCCGGAATGCACCTCGGTCTCTCCAATCTTATTTAAAAATGCGTTTGCTTTTTCGGGAGAGATATGTGTTTTGTTTAGACGCATTATCTCGGAATCTATAAGCGACATCTTTTGAAGATATTTAGCGTAACGTTCCTCGGATATAAGCCCTACTCTGTAACCTATCGGCGTAAGTCTGCGGTCTGCGTTGTCTTGTCTGAGCAGCATGCGGAACTCGGCACGCGAGGTCATCATACGGTATGGCTCGTTCGTTCCTTTGGTAACGAGGTCGTCGATGAGTGTACCTATATAACCGCTGTCGCGCGTTAGAGTCATAGGCTCTTCCCCTTTAAGCTTGAGCGCGGCATTGATTCCCGCGACAAGTCCCTGTGCCGCCGCTTCCTCGTAGCCCGACGTACCGTTGAACTGTCCCGCGCCGTAAAGATTTTCGACAGACTTGAATTCAAGCGTAGGATAGAGCTGTGTCGGGTCGGCGCAGTCGTATTCGATAGCGTAGGCGTAGCGCATAATTTCGGCGTTTTCAAAGCCCTTCAGAGACTTTAGCATTTTGTGCTGAACGTCGGTCGGGAGCGAGGTCGAAAAGCCTTGAATGTACATCTCGTCGGTGTTTTCACCCATAGGCTCGACGAAAAGCTGATGCCTCGGCTTGTCGGCAAATCGGACTATTTTATCTTCAATAGACGGACAGTACCTCGGGCCTGTTCCGTGAATATTTCCCGAATACATTGCCGAGCGACCGATATTTTCTCTTATTATTTTGTGCGTTTCTTCATTTGTATAAACGATGTGGCAGGGGATCTGTTCTATTGCGTCGAGATTTTCTTCTGTCGTGACAGAATAGGGCGTCACCGGTCGTTCTCCGTCCTGACGGTCGAGTGCCGAGAGATCTATTGAACGTTTGTGAACTCTTGCGGGAGTACCGGTTTTAAAGCGCATGAGCTTTATGCCGAGAGACGCAAGAGAATCCGTGAGCTTATTTGCGGGAAGCGAGCCGTCAGGACCACCGTCGTAAACGATATCACCTACGAATATCTGTCCGCGCAGATACGTACCTGTCGAAAGGATAGCCGCGTCACACTTCCAGACCTCACCGAGCGACGTTGTGACCGAGCAGACTCTGCCGTCCTTTACACCTATATCGGTTATTTCCGCCTGAACAAGACGAAGGTTCTCTGCGTCCTCCAGTGTTTTTTTCATTATATCGCGGTACTTTATGCGGTCAGCCTGAATGCGCTTTGAGTGGACCGCCGCGCCCTTACCGAGATTGAGCGTTCGCGATTGAAGCATAGCCTTGTCTGCGGCGCGTCCCATCTCTCCTCCGAGAGCATCTATCTCGAACACGAGATGACCCTTGCCCGTGCCTCCGATCGACGGATTGCAGGGCATATTGGCGACAGCATCAAGAGAGAGTGTAAACAGTACCGTATCAAGTCCGAGTCTTGCCGCCGCGAGCGCTGCTTCAACCCCTGCGTGACCTGCTCCGATGACCGCTACCTGTGTTTTTGTGTCCATATTTAGCCTTTCTTTGCGTCTGTGTTGAATATTCATTATATCAAAAAATCTTCTTTGCGTCAATAGAGGTAAGAAAAAACCGATTACCACTTTACTTTTTTGGTGAAATACGATATAATGTAATTGATAATATATTGTTTAGATCTACGCATAAAACGGGTCGTCGAGGCGCCGACCCCTACGGCTAAAATTTTATTAATAAAGCTTTAAGGAGGCAGAGTATGGATCCTATAAAAGATAATTTCATATCGTCTGACGGAAAAACGACAGTCGCGTGTTATTTTTACGAGCCGAATGAGCCGAAGGCGGTCATTCAGCTGTCTCACGGTATGTGTGAATACGTTGAACGGTACGCGACTCACGCAGAATATTTCGTGTCACAGGGCTTTGTTTTCTGCGGAAACGACCACCTCGGTCACGGTCAAACCGCAAAGGACGAAAACGACCTTGGCTATACGGTTTCCGCCGATTTTCTTGTTGACGACCTCTATAAAATGACGCAGAAAATTAAAGAAAAATACCCCGATCTGCCGATTTTTCTCTTCGGTCACAGTATGGGCTCGTTCGTCGCGAGATGCTATATGTCAAAATACAAGGGAGTGCTCGAGGGCGCGGTGATAAGCGGTACGGCTGGTCGCGGAAACCCCACGTCGGCTGGAAAAATTCTCTGCCGTCTTATAGCGCTTTTCAAGGGAGACAGACACAGAAGCGGTCTTGTTAAATCTATCTCGACCGGCAGCTATTATAAAAAATTCGGGAAGAACGCGCCTCGCTCTGCGTGGGTAACGTCAAACGCCGAGATACGCGAAAAATACGACGCAGACCCACTTTGCAGCTATACATTCACGCTTAACGGCTACTATAATATGTTTGACCTTCTCGGACGGGTCTCCTCAAAAAAGTGGGCGGGAACTCTCGACAGGTCGTTGCCTATCCTTCTTATCGGAGGTGCCGATGACCCCGTCGGCGGAGTGACCGGAATAAACGAGGTTGCAGACAGACTAAAAGCGGCAGGCGTGACCGACCTCACGGTAAGGCTGTGGCAGAACGCGCGTCACGAGCTGCTCAACGAGACCGACGAAATTCGTGACGAGACCTACAAAACTGTAACAGATTGGATAAACTCAAAAATATGATAACACTGAAAGAGCTTAAAGAAATAAAAGGAATGTTTCTCGGTGTTGATTTTGGAGATGCGAGAACCGGACTTGCCGTGTGTGACCCGTCGCATTTTCTCGCGTCGGGACGCGAATGTATAAAGATAAAAGGACTTGAGGCGGCGGCAGAGGCAGTTTCGGATTATGCCAAAAAAGAAGGCGTCACGGCTGTAGTCGTCGGACTTCCCCGAAATATGGACGGAAGCGAGGGACACCGCGCGGAACGTGCAAAACGATTTGCCGAGGAGGTAGAAAGACTTTCGGGACTCCCCGTGGCGCTTGCCGACGAGAGAATGACCACAATGGCGGCGTCGCGTTATCTTAATGCGACCGATACTACGGGCAAGAAGCGTAAGGGCGTTATCGACACACTTTCAGCCGAGATAATTCTCCAGAACGCGCTTGACCGTATGAAAAATCTTTAAAGAGGTATATATGCCGTACGATAATGAAAAAAACGCGGTGCGCGGCGGTACTCTGTATCTTGTCGCAACACCTATAGGAAATCTTGCCGACCTGTCCGAGCGAGCGATAAAAACGCTGTCGGAGGTCGACGTTATTGCCGCAGAGGACACTCGTAACAGCGCAAAGCTGTTATCATTTCTCGGTATCAGAAAGCCGCTTGTGTCGTATCACGACCACAACCGACGCGAGCGAGGCGAGGAGCTTGCACAAAGACTGCTGTCGGGTGAGTCGGTTGCGCTTATTACCGACGCAGGTACGCCCGGAATTTCAGATCCGGGTGAAGATATGGTCGCGCTCTGTGCCGAAAAAAATATACCCGTGACTCTGATACCGGGCGCGTGCGCAGGACTTTGCGGGCTTGTTCTGTCGGGACTTCCGACGGGTAAATTTATATTCGAGGGCTTTCTGTCGGCAAAGGCGACCGAACGTAAGGCGCGGATTTTGGAGCTTCGGAACGAAACACGCACTGTCATCTACCACGAAGCGCCGCACAAATTAAAAGCAACACTTTCTGATATGGCGGAAATATTCGGTGGCGAGCGCAGGATCGCACTATGCCGCGAGCTTACAAAGCTGAATGAGGAGATAATACGTACGACGCTTTGTGACGCCGTGGCATATTATGCCGAAAACGAGCCGAGAGGAGAGTACGTTTTGGTCGTCGGAGGGACCGACAAGCATGAGACGTCGGCGTTCTGGACCGAGCTTGACGAAAGAGCGCACGTTGAGTACTATATGGAAACAGAGGGAATGACGAAAAACGAGGCCATAAAAGCCGCGGCAAAAGACCGCGGCGTTCACAAAAACGAGGTCTATAAAAAACTCACGAACGATTGATCTTAAAATTTTGATTTATCGGTGAGCAAAAAGGCTACGGTTTTTCTTTCCTTTCATACTCCATGATCAACTGATTTGAGAAAATATGCAATATATACAAATATGCAGCTCAAAAAAAACGGATTATTATTCGTAATATTTTTTCAAAGCTCTTGAAATCGTGCGGATTTTATGGTAGAATATCTCATTATACTGAAGTTAGGAGAATACATTATGGAAAAACTTAATGTTGGCGTTGTAGGCGCGACCGGTATGGTCGGTCAGCGTTTTCTGACGCTTCTTGAAAACCATCCTTATTTTGAGGTCACAGCACTCGCGGCATCGGCAAGAAGCGCGGGTAAAACCTACGAGGAAGCAGTCGGTGCCCGTTGGAAAATGGCGACGCCCATGCCCGAAAAGTATAAAAATATGACAATAATCGACGCCGCTGACGTTGAGATCATGAGCGGTCTTTGCTCATTCGTATTCTGCGCGGTCGATATGCCCAAAGACGAGATAAAGGCACTTGAGGAAAAATATGCAAAGGCTGAAATTCCGGTAGTTTCGAATAACAGCGCAAACCGTTGGACACCCGACGTTCCCATGATAATTCCCGAGATCAACCCCGAACACGCAGAAGTCATCGCGGCACAAAGAAAGAGACTCGGCACGACCCGCGGATTTATCGCGGTCAAGCCCAACTGCTCGATCCAGAGCTACGTTCCGATGCTCACGCCTCTTCGCAAGTTCGGTATCAAGAACGTCGTAGCTACCACCTATCAGGCAATTTCGGGCGCGGGAAAGACCTTCAAGGAATGGCCCGAGATGATAGACAACGTAATTCCTTACATAGGCGGTGAGGAAGAAAAGAGTGAGCAGGAGCCGCTTCGTATCTGGGGTAAGGTCGAGGACGGCGTAATAAAGAAAGCGGAAGCTCCGCTTATCACAACACAATGCATAAGAGTTCCCGTTACCGACGGCCACACGGCGGCGGTGTTTATGAGCTTTGAGAAAAAGCCCGAAAAGGACGAGATACTTGAGCTTTGGAAGAACTACAAGGGAATTCCGCAGGAGCTTGGTCTTCCTTCGGCTCCCGCACAGTTCATTACATATTTTGAGGAAGACAACAGACCTCAGGCAAACACCGACAGAAATCTTTACGGCGGTATGGGTGTGTCGGCGGGCAGACTCCGTGAGGACAGTCTGTTTGATTGGAAGTTTGTGGGACTTTCGCACAATACCCTCAGAGGTGCGGCTGGAGGCGCGGTTCTCAACGCCGAATTCCTCTACAGAGCAGGATACATAACAAAATAACGAGAAATAAAGGCAGAAAAGCTCCCCTTTGGGAGCTTTTCTTTTTAGTAAATGGGGATCTAACGGTAAGTTTCGTTTTTTATGAGGTGTTTCACCTCACGCCCCATATAATACCGCTCTATAAATTAAGATTTGAAAAAATCCATAAAGCTTTGGCGCACCTGCCACAAGCAGGTGCGCCTTTTTTTCTTGCATTAAACCCCTATCTCCTCGTATATTTCAAGAAGTCGGTTTTCTATTTCCCCGCGTCGCTCTTCAAGCTCGGCGGCTTTTTTGTAATCTGTTGCCGCATCTCCGTACAGCTCCTCGGTCACGCGGTCAAGCTCGGCTTCAAGCTCGTTTTTTTCAACGGCAAGCCTTTCAAGTCGGCGGCGTTCGCTTCGCTCCCTTGACTGATTTCGCTTGTTTTCAAGGAACTCTGCCTTTGCTTCGGTCTCCTTTGTTTCCTTCGCTGCCACGGCAGATGAGCCGCCGCGTGAACGACGGAATTCACCGTACTCGTCGTATCCGCGCCCGATATGCTCTATCTTATAATCGAGTATATCGCCCATATAGCCCTCTCCGGGACATATCTCGATAATTCGTGACGCAAGCTTATTTATAAACGCACGGTCGTGCGAGACCGCGATAAGCGTTCCGGGATATTCCTCGACCGCCGCTTCAAGTGCTTCGCGTGAGCCTATGTCAAGATGGTTCGTCGGCTCGTCGAGTATGAGCAGGTTCATCTGCGACATTATCAGCTTTGAGAGTAAAAGTCTGGCTCTCTCTCCTCCGCTGAGCATGGATACCGTTTTTTCGACGTCCTCACCAACGAATCTGAACGACGCAAGCGTATTTCGTATTTCCAGCTCCGTCTGTCTCGGGTATGCATTCCAAAGCTCGTCAAGTACGGTGTTAGACTCGGTAAGCGTTCGGTTTTCCTGATCGTAAAATCCGATCTCGACATTATAACCACCCTCAACATAACCGTCCGTTGGTATCAGCTTTTCCGTCAGCAGCTTGAGCAGCGTGGACTTTCCACATCCGTTTTTACCTATAATAAATACTCGCTCGCCCTGAGTGATAAGGAAATCAAGTCCCGAAAAAAGTCTTGTGCCACCGGGATACGCGTATGAAAGATTTTTGACTCTCATTACCTCGTTTCCCGACTTTCTGTCCTCTGTGAAGCGGAGCCTTATCGGTCTCGGTGCTTCCTTAGGAAGCTCAAGACGCTCAAGCTTCTGTAGATGCTTCTCGCGGCTCTCGGCGCGGATTATATTCTTTTCACGTCCCCACGCACGCTGTTGCGCGATGTACTCTTCCTGGTGCTTTATATATTCTTGTTGCTCGTAGTAATGCTTTTCGGCAATACGTATATCCTCTTTCCTGAGCTCGACCGCCTTAGTATAGCTTCCGTTGTACAGCTTTCCCTCGGTGTGCTCCAAAAACAGCGTCTTGTTAGTGACCCTGTCAAGAAAATATCGGTCGTGCGAGATCACGAGCAGACAGTGCTTATACGACGCAAGATAGCCTTCAAGCCACGAAAGCGTTTCGATGTCAAGGTGATTCGTCGGCTCGTCGAGAAGTAAAATATCGGGGTCACGGCAGAGCTGACGCGAAATAGCAAGTCTTGTTCTCTGCCCTCCGCTGAGCGTTTCGAGCGGACGGTTCATCGATTCGTCGTCAAAGCCCATTCGACGTAAAATTGATGCCGACCTTGAGCGGAATTCAAGACCGCCGTCGCGGATGTATTTTTCGTGTAGATCTGTGTATTTCTGCGAAAGCTTGGTGTAAAATCTGTTTTCGGACACGCCCTCCCACGCGGTGAGGCGTTTTTTCATTTCGTCAAGTTTCTTCTCGACCTCAATATGCTCGGGAAAAGCGAGATACATGAATTCTATAGGGGTCAGGCTCTCGTCTGTGCCCTCGGGCAGACGGAACGCGCCGTCCTGCGTGAGTACTCCCAGCGTTTTGTCTTTTGATATATAAATTTCTCCGCTGTCGGGCGTTTCCTCGCCGAGTATTAGTTTGAACAGCGACGTCTTGCCGCAGCCGTTTACTCCGACGATTCCAAGTCTGTCGGTATCGTTTATTGCAAACGAAATTTTCGAGAGTACCTGCCTCATTCCGTAGGAAAGCGAAAGATTATTGACACTTAATGCCGTCATTTTTTGTACCTGCTCTTTGTATATTGTGTAATTCAAATTTTGATTTATCGGTGTGTTACATATGTGGGGTTTCACCCCACACCCCACTTAAGGAACTTTTTGCAAAAAGTTCCTTAAGAATCTTCAAAAAACTTCAAACAAGGGGATCGTTTTAGGTTTTTGTTTATCTTTC
>JAZODV010000108.1:0-5362 GCA_045597185.1 Eubacteriales bacterium | reverse complement strand
TATTATATATTATAATATTTTTGCATTGATTTGTCAAGAAAAAATTCCATTTTATATTGACCGCACATATTTTGGATCTTCCGGTGCTTGAGCGCACCATTTCTGTTTTTTCATCGTATTTTTTTGAAATCCTGTCAAATCATCCGAAATAAATCGTCTATATCAGTAAAGGCTTATAACCGTTGACACAAGCTTGGGCTTATGTTATAATAGTTATAATAGGTCATAGCCTTATGACCGATCGTTCAAGGAGGATGAATTATGAAAATAGCAAAGAAGGACCTTAAACAGAGCACACTCTATAAAAGCCTGCGCAATACGATGATCAGAAGTAACGGCGTGCTTTTATTCATCACGCCCGTATTCTGGCTGCTTTTCTGGTACGTTAATATCATTTTCATTTTTCCCGCGGTTTATTTCACATACCGACTTATCAGAGATCTCATAAAAGGATTTGATATTACGGTAAGATCTCTTTGCGAGCTTGATGAGGACGAATTCGCAATCCTTCAAAAGCAAGCCTTGGACGATCAAAACAGAACAATGTTCGGAACGGTAACCGATCAAGGACTCATCGTTCAAGGCTCATTTATACCTTATAACAGCATATATGACCTCAATTATCAACCCAAAAAGTGGCGTTGGGATGCGCTTTTGATGGGAATCGGGCCGCTTTCTTCACCCGCAACTCTTTGCATCACCTACGCTATAGAGGTCCCATCAGGCTTGAAAATGAATAAAAAGCTGAAAAATCTCCCCACCAACAGAGATATTTCAAGTGAAATAGAGGAATTCTCTTCCCTTATCACCTCTCGCTCCAAAAACAAGATCAGCGTACACAATGAATATCATTTCATAAAATAAAACGAAGGCTGTTTCACTAAAAGTGAGACAGCCTCTTTTTATTCCTTTTTGGCTTCCTTTTCACAGTCAGATACCGGCTTTCCAACCTTGTGAAAATGGCGCATGCGTACATGCCTCAGCTCATGGCGGAACGCCCTTTGCCTTTCGTCCTCGGACAAGAGGGAGTTAACGTAAATATTGAAATCCCCGCCCTCGTCGACCACGGTCACCGCGTTCACGCGCAATGGCAGCTCAACTATCCTGCTGACGATATTATTCATTCCTTGTCTTCCTTAGCGCCTCAATAATGGCAACTGCCTGCTCAACGTCCTCCTTGGTCGCACCCTTCGCAAGCGAAAACAGCATCTTAAGCTCCGGACGAGTGCGGAGCTCCTCAAGATACTCCGTCATATCGTCGTCCGTCGAGTGCTTCTCCTCTTTTCCTACGAGATAATCCACTGAAACGCCAAAAAACTCCGCTATTCTCGGCAGATGCTTTGTATATGACCTTATACGCCCGGATTTCCAATCCGTAAAGGCGTTTGGAGTGATACCGAGGAAGTCCGTCAGCTCCTTTTGCTTCTTTCCGTGCTCACGCAGAAGCTCCTGTATTCTTATCATAACGTCGTTGTTTTCCATTTTGACCTCATCACTTTTACCAATATATACTCATTTTGAGTGTATCGCTTATTGTGCAAAGCGCCGATTTTACTCAAAATTCGTATTTTTCTCTTGACAGCACTCATTTTGAGTGATATAATTAATATGCAACGGCAAGAAATACTGATTTTCAGTAATACCGGTGACATTTTATCATATTTTCGCTGATTTGTCAACAACAAAATCACACCGAAGCGAAAAAAATCAAAAAATCACCGTCAAAAGCAGGCATAAGTCGGGCATTTGCCTGCGCTTGCCGTTGAAAATACGAATTATCAAGGAGGATTATTCAATTGAAGAAGCAGAAAATAACAACTGTATGCACAAAAGGCGGTGATCTCAGATGATGTCCGGAGACTCTTACAGACTTCCGATAAGCATTGAGACCGCCGCGGGCGCGGCTGATCTTACGACTTTTACGGAGATCGAATTCTGTATAGGAAGTGTTCGCAAGACAAAAAGCGGCGGTGATATCGGATACGATGCGGAAAAGGGCGTTTTTCTGGTCGAGCTTGGACAAGAGGACACCTTTAAGCTTCGCGGACGAAAGAAGCTTCACCTCCGCTGCAAATTTCCGGGTGGGGACGTGATCGGCTTTGATCTCGGCACGCTTGATTTCACACCTTCGCTGTCAAGGGAGGTGCTCTGATGGAGGTAATAAAGGCGATGCTGACCCAAATACCCACTCTCAGGGCATCGATGGCAGACATTGAGATCCAGTCCGTAGCGGGTGCAAAATCTCACGATGAGCTTACGGGACGGGACGCCGCTGAGCAGCACCCGATATCTGCTATCACCGGTCTATCCGAGGCGCTTCACGACAAGCTTTCCGAGGCAGAGCTCACTGCTGCGGTAGATTCCGCTCTTCTCCAAGCCAAAGAAAGCGGAGAATTCGACGGTGCCGATGGCAAGGACGGTGCTGATGGCAAGAACGGTGTCGATGGCAGGAACGGTGTCGATGGCAAGGACGGAATCTCACCGACGGTAAGCGTAAGCAAGTCCGGCAAGACCACAACCATTACCATAACCGATGCCGCCGGCACAAAGACCGCTACCGTTATGGACGGAGAGGACGGAAGCACGGGCGAGGGTGGAGGCTACACTCCGGTAAAGGGCGTCGATTATTTCACAGAGGAGGATAAGGAGGAGTTTGTCGATCTCGTTTTAGCAGCTCTTCCGACCTGGACGGGAGGTAGCTACTGATGGCGTACGATAAGATCATAGATTCCGCAAAGCTTGACGGAGCGTTATCTGCAACCGCTGACGCCATCAGAGCGAAAGCGGGCGGTACGGCAAAGATTGCTTGGAATGAAACGAACGGATTTGCGGAAGCCGTAGGTAACATCAGCACCATCCCAACGCTTCAAGCCAAGACAGCAACTCCCTCCACCTCTGCGCAAACGGTAAAGCCCGATAGCGGATATGACGGACTATCGCAGGTGACGGTAAACGCAATGCCTACGGCAACTCAGGCTACACCGAGTATCACCGTATCCACCGCAGGACTTATAACAGCAAAATCAACACAGACTGCGGGCTACGTTGCTGCGGGAACGAAGAGCGCAACCAAGCAGCTTTCCACTCAAGCGGCAAAGACGGTTACGCCGTCCACCGCAGACCAAACGGCTGTTGCGAGTGGCGTGTATACGACGGGCGCGGTAACGGTTAAGGGCGATGCAAACCTGATACCTGAAAATATTCTTTCGGGTATATCTATATTCGGTGTAGAGGGGATCGCCGCAAGCGGCGCACGAGTGGCAACGGGATCGTTCACGCCAACGGCAAGCACCGATGCGAACTATGCTAACGGTGGATTAACGGTAAGCGGCTTGGGATTCAAGCCATCGGTCATAATGATATACCTTGCAGACACTCTTAGCACGGTATCGGGCAAGAATGTGCTGATATGCATAGCAAGGACTTATGTTGACGAAGTATTCGTTCCGTATTTCAGCATCGTTCGCAAATCAGCCGGCTCGATAGCAAAGGGAAGCGGATTTGCGGTTGATCTGATTGACGATGGCTTCAACCTGCTTACCAACAACACCAGCGAAGCAATATCAACCGTCCAATACAACTATATAGCCATTGAGTGAGGTGCAAAATGACAAAGTATTATAAACAGATAAATGAAAACGGCGAGATCGTAATGCTTCTCACATACGACTTTGTGCCGAACATCACAAATCCGCTTATCGTGGAGATAACCGCAGAGGAATATGAGACTTTGCTTGCCGAATTGATAGCAAGCCTTCCCGAATCCGAAGAGGACGAGATCGCACTCAAGGCTCAAGCCTATGACATCATAACGGGGGTGAGTGAATGAATAATATTCTTGAAAAAGCAAGAGCTTACAGAAGGGCAATAATCGCCGCCGTACCGTCTCTTGATGACAGAACGGCAAGCACATCTCCCGAGCTTTTCCCAACGCTTATCTATGACGGCGCACTCATCAAGGCAGGCAAGAGGATCAATTGGCGCGGCACGCTTAAACGCGCTTCTGTCGATCTTTGGGATACCGTGGAGAACGATCCCGACCACGCGCCCGCGCTTTGGGATGATCTCGAATACCGCAGAGGATATCGCGTTATTCCCGAGGTATTGAGCTCAACGTGCGCGTTTTCTATCGGGGAATGCGGATGGTGGGGTGATGAGCTGTACATATCCAAGCGTGAAGCAAACGTCTGGACACCCGAGGCATACCCCGAGGCGTGGGAGAAATTAGTATAGTATAAATTTATACTGCTCGGAGATTCTGAACTCATGCGCGCGGTATCGTTCTCTGCTACACCTTCATTCCTACTATCCGCGCGCTGTGGCCGCTTTGCTGGCAAAGCGGCGGAGCTCGATCTTTTTTATCATGATAAACAAAACGGACTCGCAAGCGAGTCCGTTTTGTTTATGGTGAAACAGACGATTGGATGTCCGAACCGTTTTTTTGATATACAGAAAACAAAGAAAAGCCCCGCGCAAGGCGGGGCGAGAGATATTCATCTCTACTGTATCCAAAGATTATTATATGAACCTCGATAATTGAAATAATGCTGTTTATTTTCGTCAATTAATCTTGCGGTTTTCAAAATCATTAACATATACATAATGCTTTCGTCCGAGTTGAGTGCATACATACGTATAGAATTGTTTTCATCAATCATGACATCGGTGGGGTGATTGACATAAATCTCCGTCAGCATCTCAAGGGCTTGCGCGGCTTCATCGGGAGATATATCGCATTTTTTTGCCGCATAAGGCGCTGTAATAGGTTTAGTCATATTCTCCATTTGATAAGCGAAAACACGTCTTACAGCGGAGTTTGACAAAACTTCAAGCACGCGACCAATCCCCTCATACATAAGCTGGTCGGCATTTGCTTTGCCCCTGTGCAACAAACCAATTTCCGATGTTGCAATTACAGCTCCTCTTTTATTTGAAAAGGTTGCTGTTTTGACTTGACGGTTTTCGGCAAGATAAGACTTCATTTTTTCCTTTTCCGTCTCAATATCCTTTCCTTCTACAGTATCCACCCAACCGCGTTGCGTAAGATCAATGACGGCGTCGTACAGCATTTCTGGGATATCATCATAATCAATGGTTTGGCGTTTTTCTATTGTTTTTCTGCCACCGTACAGTTCATCCACTGTAATATCAAAACAACCGGCAATCACAGGGAGAAGCATAATATCAGGCATTGTTACCTCGTTTTCCCACTTGGAAACCGTCTGAGAAGACACGCCGAGTGTTTCGGCAAGTTGTTCCTGTGTCATCCCGTTGCTTTTTCTTAAATCTGCAATATTTTTACCTATCGTCATATAAACACTCCTTATACCTTTTATTCCGGATCCGTTGAGATAATTATACC
>JAZODV010000107.1:0-7458 GCA_045597185.1 Eubacteriales bacterium | reverse complement strand
CATATATACTTGGAAAAGTAAATCTTTTCTTTCTAAAAAGCTAATTTAATAGAGTAAAAATATTAAAAAATCAACCTTTGTTAAAAAATTATTTGGCAGAGTACATTATACGCCAGAATAGGCGGCGAAACCGCAGTCTATGGGAAGAACCACACCTGTGATCGCCGATGCGGATTTGTCATCGCAGAGGAAGAGCGTTCCGCCGAGCAGCTCGGAAGAATCAACGAATCTATCCATAGGAGTGCCGCTTAAAATCTTTGCGCTTCTCGCGGTAGGCGAGCCGTCCTCGTTGAAGAGAAGCTTATAATTCTGCGCTGAAACAAGGAAGCCGGGAGCTATCGCGTTACAGCGGATACCCGTACCTGCAAAGTGAGTTGCAAGCCACTGTGTAAAGTTAGATATACCTGCCTTTGCCGCAGAGTATGCAGGGATCTTAGTAAGAGGAGTGTAGGCGTTCATAGACGATATGTTAAGAATGCAGCCAGCTTTTTTATTTACCATATCCTTTGCAAATACTTGAGTTGGGAGCAACGTACCCTGAAAATTGAGCTTAAACACGAAGTCAACGCCGTCAGCCTCAAGATCAAAGAAGGATTTTCCGCCTTCCTTTGCCTCATGCTGATATTCGTTGTCGGTGGTTGCTCTTGGGTTGTTTCCGCCCGCACCGTTTACGAGTATATCGCATTTACCAAGGTCGCGAAGCACTGCACAGTGTACCTCATTAAGAGAGCTTGTATCAAGTACGTTTGCTTTATATCCCTCGCAAATAAAGCCTTCTGATTTAAGCTCCTCGGAAAGCTTTTTTACCGTATCTTCGTTGAGATCGAGCGCAGCTACCTTAGCTCCCGACTGAGCAAATGCACGTGCCATAGCTCCGCAGATAATACCACCCGCGCCCGTAACGACAACCACCTTGTCGCTGTAATCTATATTGATAGGAAGCTGTATCATAATGTATTCTCCTTATTTGTTATCAAATTTTTCAAGGCTGTCCCAAACACCGAGCATATACATAATACCGAGTGCGCGGTCATAAAGACCGTATCCGGGACGAACGTTTCCCGGACCCTCGTCCCAAAGATGTCTGCCGTGGTCGGGTCGGATATAGCCATCAAAGCCGCAATCGTGATACGCCTTGAGTATATCAAGAATACCAGTATCACCGTCACAGTCTCGGTGACTTGCCTCCGAAAAATCGCCGTTCGGGAAGTGCTTTACGTTTCGTATATGCGCGAAAGCGATTCTATCGCAGTGCTTACGTACTATGCCTGCCACATTATTATTGGGATCGGCGTTAAGGCTTCCCGAGCAAAGCGTCAGGCAGTTATACTCGTCGTCAACCATTTTGAGGAAGCGGTCAATGTTTGCTTCGTTTGTGAGAAGTCTCGGAAGTCCGAAAATGTCCCATGGCGGATCGTCCATGTGTATTGCCATCTTGATGTCGCACTCACGGCAGGTCGGCATAATAGTTTCAAGAAAATATTTTAGATTTTCCCAAAGCTTTTCGTGGTCAACACCCTCGTATGCCTTAAAAAGCTCGTCAAGCTTTGCCATACGTTCTGGCTCCCAACCGGGGAACGACATATTATACTTTTCTGTAAAATCAAGTATATACTTCGCCATAGCGTTGTAGTCGTCCTGTATCATATTTTTTTCGTAGAAAAGGGCAGTCGAGCCGTCGCCGACGGGATGGAAAAGATTACTTCTCGTCCAGTCGAAGATGGGCATAAAGTTATAGCAGATGACCTTTACTCCGAATTTTGAGAGGTTTCTGATAGTGGTCTTATAGTTTTCAATATAGCCGTCTCTTGTTGGCAGACCGATCTTTATGTCATCGTGAACGTTTACCGATTCAACGACGTCCATATTAAAGCCGTATTCGTCAAGCTGACGCTTTACCTCGGCAATTTCACTTTCTTCCCAAACCTCGCCGGGCATCTTGTGGTGAAGCGCCCAAACGATACCGTCAACTCCGGGTATCTGCTTTATGTCAGACAGCTTGATACGGTCGTTTCCTTCTCCGTACCATCGAAACGTCATTTTCATTGGCATAGTTTCCTCCTTGATTATTTAAAGCTTAAAATATTTTTTTGCATTTTTGTAGCATATATCCTCGACAAGTGTAACAAGCGCTTCTTTATCGTTCGGATATTCGCCGCTTTCGACCCATTCTCCGATGAGTGCACAAAGTATACGTCTGAAGTACTCGTGGCGTGTATAGCTTAAAAAGCTTCGAGAGTCGGTAAGCATTCCGACGAAGTTTCCGAGAAGTCCGAGGTTTGCAAGGCTTATCAGCTGATCCTTCATGCCCTGCTTGTTATCGTTAAACCACCACGCGCTTCCGTGCTGAAGCTTACCTGCACACTCCGAGCCCTGAAAAGCACCGATGAGAGTGTCTATAAATGAATTGTCAGATGCGTCAAGACTGTATATAACAGTCCTCGGCAGACTGTCTGAGGATTCAAGTCTGTCAAGGAGTGCGGCGAGCTTGTAGCTTCCGTTGTTGGGACCGATGCAGTCAAAGCCCGAATCGGCACCGAGCGCTTTAAACATCTTTGAATTTGGGTTTCTCATACAGTTGTAATGGATCTGCATTACAAGTCCGAGACGCGCATACTCACCGGCACAAAACACAAGCAGCTCGGTCTTTAAGGCTTCGGCTTCGTCGGCACTTACCGTCTCTCCGTCAAGACCTCGCTTGATAAGAGCATTAAGCTCACTCTCGCTTGCTGTCTTGAAGACCATACGGTCAAGTCCGTGATCGCTTGCTCTACAACCGTTTTCTGCGAAAAATTCTATTCGCGAGCGAAGAGCATCTTTAAGAGTTTTAATATCTGTGATATTTATTTCGGAAACCTCGGAGAGCTTGGAAATATAATCTTTCCAGCCCGGTTTGTCTATGTTGAGTGCTTTATCGGGACGGAATGACGGCGCTACTATAGTTTTAAAGCTATCGTCTTTTGCGAGAAGTCTGTGATACTCGAGAGAGTCGATGGGGTCGTCTGTTGTTCCGATAAACTCAACTCCGCTTTTCTTTATAATTCCCCTGACACTCATATCTGCATCTCTTAGCTTTTTTGAGGCAAGGTCAAAGATTTCTCTTGCGGTTTCAGCGCTGAGTGTTCCTTCGTATCCAAAGTAATTATTAAGCTCAAGATGACACCAATGATACATCGGATTACCGATAGCCTTCGGCATAAGCTCGGCGAACTTATAGAATTTTTCATAAGGCTCTGCGTCACCCGTGATGTATTTTTCTTCAACACCGTTTGAACGCATAAGTCTCCACTTGTAGTGGTCGCCGCCAAGCCAAAGCTCGGTAATATTTTCAAAGTGCTTGTCCTCGTATATCTCCTTCGGGCTTACGTGACAGTGATAATCTATTATAGGAAGCTTTGAGGCATGGTCAAAGTATAGATTTTTTGCCGTTTTTGAGTTCAAAAGAAAATCTTTACTCATAAAGGTCGTCATAATAATTACCTTCTTTCATTAATACTGACGTCGAAGAGACTCTCTGTATTCTCGAGGGGTCTTTCCTGTCTTGCTTTTGAATATTTTTGAAAAATACTGCACGTCCATTATCCCACAGTGCAGAGCCACGGTCTGTATTTGAAGGTGTGTGGTATTAAGGAGATATATCGCGTGATCAATGCGCTTGTCCTTTATATACTCGGAAATCGTTTTTCCCGTTTCCTTTTTAAATATAGTGGCAAGATATCCCGCGCTTATTCCTTGCTTTTGAGATAAACCGTTGAGTGACAATTCTGCAGATATGTCGGCATCTATAATGAGAATAGTATTTTTCACTATAGGAGAATACTTCTTCATAGAATGCTTGCGCACCAGACGGCAATATGACGAAAACATTTCTCTCATAAGCGGAGATGCTGCCTTTTCGTCATGTAGCATTTCTATTTTCATCGCAAACTTCGACGATAGACGGTCAATATATATAGGATGCACACCGCCATCTTCAGCCGCCTTGCGAAGTAGGGTATTCATAATAATGCAATAATTTTTTGAATTTCTTATAGGGTCCTGCAGGCGCTTCTCGAACACCTGCTCGTCAAACGCCACAGATAGAAGCTCTTCCTTGTGCTGCTGACCTAAAGAAACGGCACGTATCAATTCGTTTTCAAATTCATACCGCAGCTCCATCGTTTTTATGGCGGCGGCTATCTCGTCAAAGCTTTCCCCGTGTGATGCGCTGTCGATAGGCAATACCGAAGCAACGTGCTTTTTGTTGACCTCTGTTATAGCAAATGACGGTGTTTGCCAAATGCGTTCGCAAAAGGTGTTGATCACGGTAAATATTCTGTCATTTTCGGGTAGTATCGGAACAGAAAGACAGTATTCCTTTAGTATTTTTTGCGCACCAAGCGAAAGGCTTGAGCGTTCTCCTATTTCGGCTATATCCTTTGACGACAGAGATGAAGAAAGATAGGGCCCGATAAAAAGAATGTTTTTTTGGCTAAAAACAGGCACTCTCATGTACACGTATTTAAGATTCACATCGGTGGAGAAATTATATTTTGTATTATTTTCAATGTTTCCGAGTATCCTGTTCATAGTATCGTCCGGTTTAAATCCGAAAATATCGGTAAGAGGCGAATCAAAGACAGCATCGACTCTGTCATTCAGCGAGATCAAGGCTACAGGGATATGACATTTTTTGAAAATATCGCAAAAAAAATTCAGTTCATACTCACAATTCATAATTTACCCGCCTGTATTTAAATCATATGATCTTTTTCGGCAAAATTACCCTTACAATTTGATATTATACCACATCTTTTTAATAAATGCAACAAGAGATTTGATTAAAAGATAAAAATAATACAAAATTACATTAATTTTGTACTACCTTTTTTCAGGCAATTGGTGTATAATAAAGCTGTTATCATAGCAATTTCACCAAAAAACATTAAAGAAAGAGGAAAAAAACTATGAAAAGAGAAAAGAAGCTTGATGCCAAGGGTTATCGCAAATTTGGCATGCTCGATAAGGTCGCTTATGCGGCAGGCGATTTTGGCTGCAACATGAGCTTTGGTCTTAAGGGAACAGTTCAGACATTCTGGCTTATGTTTATGGCTGTTGAAACAGGTCTGCTTTCTATTCTTCTTCTTCTCGTTCAGATCTGGGACGCGATCAATGACCCGATTATTGGCGCTATGATCGACGCGGACAGAAGAAAATACAAAATGGGCAAATTTAAGACCTACATCTTTATAGGTGCCATTGCTCTTATCGTAGGCGGTGCAGCGGTGTTCCTTCCTTTCCCGAATGCAAGCCCCGTTGTTAAGGCTATGCTTTTTATCGTCGGTTACGTTATTTGGGATGCTGCTTACACAATGGCTAACGTTCCGTACGGCTCTATGCTTTCTCTTGTAACGGAGGATGCAGGTGAGAGAGCGCAGCTATCCACATGGAGATCTATTGGCGGTATGGTTGGCGGTATGCTTCCCGGTATACTTCTTCCTTTCCTTATTTGGAAGGACAGACTTGATGAAAACGGCAACCCCGTCGTAAATGAAGAAACAGGCGAGGTCGTTCAGGATCTTCTTGGCGATAGAGTATTTTGGGCCGCTCTCCTTATGGGTGTTCTCGGATTTGTGGCTTTCTTATTTATGATAAAGAAGATCACTATTCGTGTTGATGAGAATTCAGTTAAGACAAGCGAAGGCGGAGAGAAATTTAACGTATTTGCTGCTTTTGGCAACTTCCTTAAGAACCGTCCAGCCGTTGGTGCTACCGTTGCCGCTATGGGCATGTTCCTCGGTATGCAGTCGGCAACCACTGCAAACACCGTTATGTTTGCTACTTATTTCGGTAAAGCAGAGCTTTCGGGTCTTGTTCAGGTGGTAGGATTTCTTCCCATGTTCCTGTTTATGCCTTTTATAAAGAAGCTGGTCAACAGATTCGGTAAAAAGGAAGCAAGCGTTGCAGGTACTATAGTATCTCTCGTTGGTGGAGCTGTAATGCTTATATTCCCCATAGTTCCTAAATCATTTGCTCTTCCCGTATATATGGCAGGTCTCGTTCTGTTTGGTCTCGGTATGGGTGTTTACACTTGTGTATCGTGGGCTCTTATGGCGGATGCTATCGACTATAACGAATGGAAGACAGGTAAGAGGGAAGAGGGAACAGTTTATTCCCTTCATTCATTCTTCCGTAAGCTCGCTCAGGGCGTTGGCCCTTCCGTTGTTCTTGCTATCATGGGAGTTCTCGGATACGTTTCCGAAAACAAGGGATATCAGACAGCAGAGGTTGCTTACAGTATGTGTTGGCTTGTTGCAGGACTTTACCTCTTCAGCGCAGTATGTCAGTTCGTAGGAATTGCTCTTATCTACAACCTTGACAAGAAGACACTTAATAGGATGAATGAGGAGCTTGTCGCAAAGAGGGAAGCGGGACTTTCGAATTCCGAGACGGTTTCAGAATAACTACAATTTTAGGGTTGAAAATTTTAACCGAATAGGTTATAATTATTTAGCATAACAGCCCGAAAAACGTCCGGCGGTTTGTGCTGTCGGACATTTTTCGGGTAAATCAATAAGGAGATTTTTAATGAGAAACGTTTTAAACTTTAATAAGGGTTGGATCTTTATACAGAACACGACCGATATTACAAAGAGAGAGGGAACAGCGATTGATATTCCGCACAGCTGGAACGCGATCGACGGACAGGACGGCGGAAACGACTATTTCCGCGGCTCTTGCCTCTACGTTAAGTCGGTAAAAAAGGCAGACCTTCCGGTGTCCGACCGTTACTATATAGAGTTCCGCGGAACAAACTCTTCGGCTGATCTTTACGTAAACGGCAAGAAGCTCGCACATCACGATGGCGGATATTCCACCTGGCGAGCAGATATAACAGATGCTCTTTCCGAGGAAAACGACATAGCCGTTATCGTTGATAATGCTGCAAACGACACGGTATATCCTCAGATGGCGGACTTCACATTCTATGGCGGTATCTACCGTGACGTAAACCTTATCT
This sequence comes from Eubacteriales bacterium, assembly GCA_045597185.1. Lineage (GTDB taxonomy): Bacteria > Bacillota > Clostridia > Oscillospirales > CAG-272 > RGIG3994. The sequence continues at coordinate 458 of JAZODV010000107.1, read as the reverse complement.
GCGTAAATGAGACTCACTTTGATCTTGATTATTTCGGTGCCCCCGGAATAATGATAACACCTACCGTTAACGGAAAGGACGCAAGTGTTTCTGTTGAGGTTTTCGTTAAGAACATAAAGGACGGACAGAAGATCGTTTATACACTTTACGATAAAGACGAAAAAGAGCTTGACAAGATAGAATCGACCGACACAAAGGTAACGTTTGAGATAAAGGACGTTCACCTCTGGAATGGCCGTAAGGATCCTTATCTTTATTGCTGTGAAGCTGAGATAGTCGAAGGCGAAGAGGTAATTGACAACGTATGCAACCGTTTTGGCTGCCGTACGTTCAAGATAGACCCCGAAAACGGCTTTATTCTCAACGGCGAAGAGTATCCTCTTCGCGGTGTTTCGAGACACCAGGACAGATGGGGTGTCGGTAACGCTCTTCTTCCCGAGCATCACGTAGAGGACATC
>JAZODV010000106.1:0-10676 GCA_045597185.1 Eubacteriales bacterium | reverse complement strand
CAAGCCACACCATTTGCATTATTTCTCGTCCGCTTTGTCCTCTACTTAACATTCTTTCACCGCCTGTCTTTTTCTTGCTTCTATTATATCACATCTTACGCAAAAAAGCCACCCTTTCGAGTGACTTTTTCGACAGACTGAGAGAAAGTCATCAGACTTTCTCTTTTTTTTATAAAAATCGAGGAATTTACTTCGCTTCCCTTTTTATCTTTATAATTGTTATTATTTGCGGCAGATACACCAAGCAGAGATACACGGCTATTATAGGCAAAGTAAGCAGCATGTACCAATATGGATGAGGAATAATCTTATAAAAGAGATCAAGCAAAGGATTGGCGGGGGTTACGGTAAACATATAGTTGACCTGAACGACGTTTCCCGCTGAATCGAGTATGTTTTTATCAATACAATAAGAGTTAAGAGCGAGATTGATAAAGTGTATTACGGTAAAAATACCAAAGGTTATTATGAGCGTCGACGGCAGGCATTTGAAATCTTTTTTTATCAGCTTTAGCTTGAATAAAAGTATCGGGATTCCAAATTCAAGCACGTGAGGAAAATAGTAGAAACAAAAAGGCATTGAGAAAAGCTTGGTTTCTGCCATAGCGTTGTTTAATATCAGTGCTACGAGTGCTCCAAGACTCCAGAATAAAAGCAGATTGCCGAGAGTTTTGTTTCTTGTGAATACTACAATCGGAAGCAAGATCGCATTTATCGAGCACAAATGAAGCGGCAGATATTCAAATGGTGAATTCCAAGCAACGAGGTTGTATATTATTGCGGCGATTCCCGAAAAAGACAGGATGCCTAAAATTATTATTTGCAACTTTTTACTCAATTTAAAAATTGAAAAATACAATGCGATTATGATAGCGACTGCCGCAAATAACGAAATAATGTGCGCTATACTGAAGTTACCCCATGGCATAAAATTGTCCTCCTCAAAAGAATATTGTCATATTTCTGTCAAACGAGGGATATTTTATCAACCCAAAATACCCCTCGTTATCAATTCAATTATTTAAGCATACCTTCAAGAGTTGCCTTTGCGCTCTCAAGTGCTTCTGCAATCTTGGATGCATCGCGTCCGCCCGCCATAGCGTTATCGGGACGTCCGCCGCCCTTACCGCCTGTTACTGCGGCAACTGCGCCAACAAGCTTGCCTGCGTGTGCGCCTGCGGCAACTGCATCCTTGCCCGCAACCGCGATGAAGTTGAGCTTATCGCCCGACTTGACCGCGAGAACTGCGACCATGTCACTGTTCTCTGCCTTGATCTTGTCGGAAAGGCTTCTTGCGGCATCGATCTCCATTCCTTCCGCAAGGTAGGTTACGAGCTTAACAGTGCCAACGGAAACCGCGCCTGCGAGAACGTCTGCAAGCTTACTTCTCGCAAGCTTGGAGTTGAGAGATTCGATCTCCTTCTTCATAGCCGCGATCTCGCCCTGAAGCTGAGCAGCCTTCTTTGCTATATCTGCGGGGTTCTGAACCTTAAGCTCTGCCGCGGTTTCGGCAATAAGCTTGTCCTTGCATGCCATAAGGTCGAGCACGCCAAGACCCGTTACGACCTCTATACGGCGGATGCCTGCGGCAACACTTGATTCGGAAACGATCTTGAAGAGACCGATTTTCGCGGTGTTGTCAACGTGAGTACCTCCGCAGAATTCGGTGGATGCGTCACCCATCTTAACGACTCTGACGGTAGAACCGTACTTCTCACCGAAGAGCATCATAGCACCGAGCTTCTTTGCGCTCTCGATGTCGGTCTCAATAGTGTCAACCGCAATTCCCGAAAGAACGGTAGCGTTAACAAGCGTCTCTACCTTTGCAAGCTCCTCTGCGGTAACAGCCGCGAAGTGAGTGAAGTCGAAACGTCCTCTTTCCGCGTCGACGTAAGAACCCGACTGCTCAACGTGAGTGCCAAGTACCTGACGGAGCGCGCCCTGAAGAAGGTGGAGCGAGGAGTGGTTTCTCTTTATTGCGTTTCTGCGATCATTATCAATAGTAGCGGTAACGGTGTCACCAACCTTGACCGCGCCGTTTGTCAACTCACAGATATGGAGATATATTCCGTCGGTCTTTTTGGTGTCGACTACGTTTGCAGCGAAGTCTGCGTTGGAAATTACGCCCGTGTCACCAACCTGACCGCCGCCTTCTCCGTAGAAGGGGGTTTTGTCGAGAATGAGAGTGAATTCGCCCTCGCTAATTTCGTTTACGAGCATACCGTCGGCAATGATAGCAACTACCTTTGCTGCGCTTTCGGTCTCGGCGTAGCCGGTGAATTCGGTAGCGGATATACCTGCCAGCATTTCCTTGTCGGAGCTATCCCAACCGCCGATGTTACCTCTTGCGGCTCTCGCGCGGTCTCTCTGCTCCTTCATAAGAGCCTTGAAGGTCTCCTCGTCGATAGCAAGTCCGCTTTCCTCCGCGATCTCACGAGTAAGGTCTATGGGGAAACCGAAGGTGTCGTAGAGCTTGAATACGTCCTCGCCCGAAAGGGTGGTCGCACTGCTCTTCTTCGCGTCCTCGATCATTTCGGAGAGCTTGGAAAGACCTGCGTCAACGGTCGCGTCGAATCTCTCCTCCTCCATAGCGATGACCTTGAGGATATAAGCGCGCTTTTCCTCGAGCTCGGGATATGCGCGGCAGCTTTCGTTGATAGATACGGTTACGGTATCTACAAGGAAAGGATGGTTGATGCCGAGAAGCTTACCGTGGCGGCAAGCGCGGCGGATTATACGGCGGAGGACGTAGCCTCTTCCCTCGTTGGAAGGAATTACGCCGTCGGAAATCATAAACATTGCACTTCTGGAGTGGTCGGTAACAACACGGATAGAGATGTCGTTCTCTGCATTGTCACCGTAGTTCTTGCCTGCGATCTCGCAGGTCTTGTCGATAACCTTGCGGATAGAGTCAACCTCAAACATATTGTCAACACCCTGCATTACGCAAGCGAGTCTTTCGAGACCCATACCGGTATCGATATTCTTCTGTGCAAGCTCGGTGTAGTTGCCCTTGCCGTCGTTGTTGAACTGGGAGAATACGTTGTTCCAGATCTCCATGAATCTGTCGCAATCGCAACCGGGCTTACAGTCGGGGCTGCCGCAGCCGTACTTGATTCCTCTATCGAAGTAGATCTCGGAGCAAGGACCGCAAGGACCGCTTCCGTGCTCCCAGAAGTTATCTGCCTTACCGAGACGGACAACGTGTGCGGGATTTACGCCGATCTTATTTACCCAGATGTCGTAAGCCTCCTCGTCGTGCTCGTAGATAGAGGGCCAGAGAAGGTCTGCGGGTATCTCGAGCCAGCCGGTGAGGAATTCCCAAGACCAAGCGATAGCCTCCTCCTTGAAGTAGTCGCCAAAGGAGAAGTTACCCAGCATCTCGAAGAAGGTGCCGTGACGGGCGGTGTGACCTACGCGCTCAAGGTCAGGGGTTCTGATGCACTTCTGGCAGGTGGTAACGCGGTTTCTGGGGGGGATCTCCTCGCCAGTGAAGAACTTCTTCATAGGCGCCATACCCGAGTTTATAAGTAAAAGAGATTTATCGTTGTGAGGAACGAGCGAATAGGAAGGGAGACGAAGGTGTCCCTTGGATTCAAAGAAAGAGAGATACTTTTCTCTCAGATCGTTAAGAGAAGTCCACTGCATTTTTGTGTACGTCCTTTCAAATTTTAGCCATAATTAGCGATTTTATAATTTAACCATAATATTATATCATTAAAATGTAGCAAAGTCAAGAGATTTTCTCCGAAAGTTGACGGGATTTTTGCGAAATTTGAGGTTAATTCCCTCTTTTGTGGCCTGTAATGCCCTTTTTATAGCAAAAGCGCGGGATTTCTCTCGCGCTTTTGTATATTAGTTGTTCGATGCTATAACATTTTTTGTTTCTTCTATCTTTCTGTTTGAGTACAGAACAACATCTTTTATCACTATTTTTTGTATTGCAGAAATAAATGTTTTCATAACCTCATAGTCAGGATTACCATCTTTTACTGGCAGTGATATTTTGTCACTCTTAATTTTAGCTTTACTAACACTATCTCCCCAAAAGTATTTGTGTGACAAGCTTTTAAAAACACAGGTTGCAATATATAATTGATGCAACTTTGTTTGTGCGTTGTGATCGTTTAAATAAAGAGCTAAATTGTGACTGTCATTAGAATAGAAATCCTTTTCTTGATAACTAACAACAAATGTTTTGCCGCCAATAAAAATACAGTTTCCTTTTTCCAAATATCGGTCATCATAATCTATATATGAGCTTACACCGTTATTTTCGCTACTTGCACACAGATAGGGGGTATTTCCACTATTTTCAACAATATCAGAAGATAAAATATTTGATGTGTTTTTGACATTAAAAATATCTATAACGTCAAATTCTTCAAAATTTAAACTTGGATATTCTTGAATAACGTTAAGTTCTTCATCAGTTAAGGTATAGTTATTTAGTCCTGTTACTTTAAGATAAGCCTCCAGCTCGGCTATATGCCGAGACTCCAGCTCGGCTATAAAGCTTTCCATAAAATCAAAGTCTATTTTGTCATTCTTAACGGGCAACTCAACAACCAAATCTTTATAAATACTTATACCCGGCTTTTTATCATACGAGAATAAATTAAAACATATTTTTTTCAGAATTATAGCGAAAAATAGACCTATGCGTTCATTTAGAAAGTCTGCCCGAGCTGTAATAACTTGACTTGCCCCAAATTCATCAGGTTGATACGATACAGCCGGAAGCGTTACCCCAAGAACAATAGCATTTCCGTCGACTGGTGCTTCATTGTTATCAACAAGCCATTGTCTATCAACATTACGATCATACATATTATTTTCGACAGATTGAATGATGTAATGAACTCCGTTCCTGTCCGTAGGTATTTCCTTTTGCGACTTTGCTTGTTTTATTCCCTTAAATTCAAATAAATCTCCGAGCCTATATTTACCCCACTCCACACCTCGAAGCTTTTCGTCGAGTGAGGCACTCATTTTCCCAGGCGGTCGTCCTCCAACGATTGGTTTTTCAAAAGTGTTGAAACTTCCCAAGCCAAATAATCGCTTACGGTCTTTTTAAAATCATTTAACGTAGGCTTTGTATCAACGGGTGCTGATTGATTCCAGTCGTTTCCTTTTTGGGGATCAATATGTCCCTCATAGTATTCTTTTTCAGTAAAGATATTAAGTTTGGATTTTCCGAAGCGAACCAAATCAACAACTTCCTGATAACGTTCTTTTGCACGATCCGTATCAAAAAGATTTACGCTGGCTTTCTTGCGGTTGGTTCTTGTGTACCCGTCGTTAGAAAAATCAATGAATTTTACAACGTCGTCTTTTTGATGTTGCTCACCAACTTTGAAAACATACACGTTAGTCTGAACGCTCGATTTGCCGATGAAAATATCTGCTGGCATTTTTATGCTTGCTAATAACGTATGCTTTTTCAATATTCTTCTATTGAACTCGGTAGCTTTACCGGAACCAGCAGAATTTTGGATAATGATAGCGGCATAACCCTTATTCATCATTGAAAGAGCCTTTTCGACAAAATTCATACCGTTTCCGGGAGCAGAATAAGGTGGATTTAAGACAAAAGCATCTGCCGGGAATTTTTCATCCTTTTTACCAAATCCGTAATTACCTTTAAATTCAGTCAACGAGTTTTGGTTAAGAATATTGGAGCTACCGTCACCCATTAATATCATATTAAGTATAGCAAGCATATATACGCCGGGGAGTAATTCGATACCCAGTAGCTGTTCTGCTTTGATCTGCGCTTGCTTTTTTGTTAATTCGTCAGGCGTTGCAATATTGTTTTTAGCATCAATGAGCATTTCATTCATTGCTGCTACAAGAAGTCCTGCAGAACCGGTAGCAAAGTCCCACACATACGAGTTCCTATTTACACGGGATAATTTAACCAAAAGCGTTGCAACGTAAGAAGGAGTAAGAACTACGTCATTCAACTTATCCTGCGAAAAGCCCAGCCAGCCATACATTTCGTTGAACAATTTGCCTGTAAAATCGGTAGTTAATCCGATTTTGTAGTAAATTCCCAAATCATCAACTATTTTTGTAAATACTCGTTTCAACTGACTTTCGCCGTTTTGAACTTTATTGATGTTTTCGGTCAATAAGGTATTTTGCAAGGTTCTGATGATAAGATCTCTTTTGTCGGAAGGTAATTTCTTTTCAGACAAAAAAGCTTTTATCTTTCTGACCATTATTTCGCCATCTGTACTGCCTTCCTCTGTGGAAGACATCAAATCGGATTTTTCCAAGGGCTTTACTTTTCCGGGAATACCCAAAGTAGCTATAATAGATGCCGCAACAAGATAAACGCGGTCATTTTCTCCAAGTCCTTTTTCGTTTTGATAAATATCGTTGTTGAGCTTTACAAGACTTGCGTTTATCTCTTTTTCTCTACGCTCTTTTAATCTGTCAATTTCTTCTTGGGTAAGCTGTAATTGTTTAACCTTTTCAATAAAAGCATCGAAATGCTCCTTCTTCAAAAACGACAAATCTGTATATTCGTCAACCTTTTGACCAATACCAAAATTGGTTTTTGAAACGTAATATACGCCTATGCTATGAACAAGCTTTCCGCTTTCGTCCTTATAGCCTGTAATACCGATTGCGATAATTTGTGTATAGCTTGTATGGTGAAGGATAGCATTGGCATAATGAACCGCACCATTAACGGCATAAGAATTTATGTTTTTATAGTTAGGTTCATTTTTTGCAGTTTTATTTTCAACTTGTCCGTTAGCATCAAGCTTAACTAATTTGTCCTTGTACCCTTTGTACTCGATCAAAATCGGATAGTAGTCCAAATTTTTATCCTGCAATAACAGTTTGGCATCAGGACGGTTTCCACCTGCGCCGCCGTTTTTTGAAAAATAATCATTCAGCGCTTTGTCAATTTCTGTATTTAATTCTTCTTGTTCTAATTTGTAATCAAGTTTATACGATTTCATCCAACCGTTTGCAAGGTCGGCAATATTGGGTTCAACTGATTTTATAGATGTATTTGATGTCATGGTTGACACTCCTGAGTTATTATTTTTGTTCAAGCTCCTCATACAGCGCGGCGCCGACGACGGTGCCGAAGCTTGCGTTTTCGGGTATGATAAAGTTGATCCCGAAGGAGTCGAGGTCTGCGAATACGTCTCTGACGGGCTTGATGTTTGTAAGGTTGCCCATAAGCACGACATTTTTGAGTCCGTGTCCTCTTGCGGCAAATACCGACATCATAGCGATTGTCTCGGCAACCATATTGGCAACACCCAAAGCTATATCACTATTTGTAGCCATATCGGAAATTTTACCGAAATTTGATGCGGTGAGGTTTTCGTTAACGCCTGTAAATTTTGCGTTTTTAGAGATGTCACCGACAAGCAGGTTGACGTTGCGGATGTCTCCGTCTTTGCATATTTCTTCGATATGCTCGATAGTGTCAATACCCGTCAGCTTTTTGGTTAGTCCAAGCAGAGTACCTCCGCCAACTCCCGTACCGCCGAGGTAGTTGATCTTTGTCTTACTTCCCTCTTTTTTCGCGTGGATGATAGCCGTACCCGTGCCCATACTGACGATGATCGCCTCGTCAAGCCCCGAAAGATAAAGTCCTCCGAGAGCCGCCGCCGAAAATTCGGGGACGGTGTGACATTTTAACGAATAGATAGGCTTTTGCATATAAGTAGCGCCCACACCCGTGACCATTATGCGGTCGATGTCGTCAAGGGAAAGATTATTTTCAGCGGTAAATTTACCGAATGCGCCGTAAATTGAGGTCAAAGGGTCGGTCGCGCGGACGAGAAAGGGCGAAATGAGCTGATTTTCGCCATTCTTATCTCTTTTGAAACCCACTATCTTCGTGGTGCTTCCGCCAACGTCGATTCCCACAACGGTTTTTACGATTTTCTTCATTATTGAATCCTTTCCTCGGAAAAGTCCGATTTTAGGTGTAATTTTCATAATTTATAAAATTATTATATCACTATCTTGAAAAAAATGCAATAGCGTGTTATAATATTATTTAATAATTTGAATTTTCGTGAGGTTTTATATAAAATGGCATTTGACGCAGGTATGCTTTCTTGCGTGATACACGAATTGAAAAGTGTTGCGCAGGGCGGCAGAATCGAGAAGATATATCAGCCCGAGAGAGACGAGATCATATTACAAATGAGAACCTTTGAGGGCGGCAGGCGCTTACTTATCAACGCAGGCTCAAACTGTCCGAGGATCGGATTTACGGCGGCGCAGAGGGAGAACCCTATGCAGGCGCCTATGTTCTGTATGCTTCTCCGCAAGCATTTGACGGGTGCTTGTCTTACCAAGATCGAGCAAATGGGCTTTGAGCGTGTTGCGAAGCTGACCTTCGACACTCGCGACGAGATGGGCTTTGAGTGCAAAAAATACCTTGTTGCCGAGGTGATGGGCAAGTATTCCAATCTTATTTTTTGCAACGAACAGATGAAGGTGGTTGCGGCATTAAAAACCGTTGACTTTACTACCAGCAGTCTCCGTCAGGTCTTGCCGGGTATGACATACGAGTTGCCGCCCGCGCAGGATAAGCTTGATCCTACCAAGACGAGCTTTGAGGAGTTTTCCGAAAAATTCGAGAGCTTTCCTACAGAGAAAAGCATTGACAATTTTATAACTGCCACATATCTCGGAATTGCCACAAGCGTGGCGCGTGAGATCTCGGCAAGAGCAACGGGACGCTTTGACGCTTGCCTTTATGATGTTACTTGCGAAAGGCTTTACGGCGAGTTTTCAAGAGTGTTTGAAGATATGAAGAACGGTGTTTTTGAGCCGACCGTTATTCTTGAAAACGGCGCGCCCGTTGAGTATTCCTTTATTAAGCTTGGTTATTACGGAAATAACTTTGAGTATAGGAGCTTTGAAAGTCCCTCCGAGGCACTTGACCTCTTTTTCGCAAGCCGCGACAGAGAGATAAGAGTTAAGCAGAGGGCGGCGGATATTCTGCGTCTGCTTACCAATGCCGAATCGAGGCTTACCAAGAAGATAGAAGCGCAAGAGGGAGAGCTGGCTGATTGCGAGAAGGGCGAGCAATATAAAAAATACGGAGATCTTATCACTGCAAATCTCTATAAATTGAAGCGCGGCGACAAATCGGTGGAGCTTATTGATTACGAAAGCTGGAACGAGGAAAAAGAGGAATTTGACACGGCGGTCATCGAGCTTGATTCCCGTCTCTCCCCCGCCGCAAACGCGCAGAGATACTATAAGCTTTACAATAAATCAAAAACCGCGAAGGTGGAGCTTGCGAAGCAGCTCGAAATCGCGCGTGCCGAGCTTGAATACATCTATTCGGTATTTGACGCGCTTACTAAAGCTGAGACTACCGCCGATCTCACCGAGATACGCGACGAGCTTTATAGGAGCGGCTACGCTTCAAAAATGAAGGGCTATGCGGCATCAAAGAAGCAGCCCGCGCCGGTTATTGCCGAATTCGTGACAACCAACGGCTACCGCGTGCTTTGCGGTAAGAACAACTATCAGAACGAATATATCACCCACAAATTAGCCGAAAAACACGACTATTGGTTCCACGCCAAGAATATGGCGGGCTCTCACGTTTTGCTTATAACCAACGGCGAAGAGCCGCCCGCCGAGGATTTTACCGACGCTTGCGAGATTGCGGCTTACTATTCCAAGGCAAAGGGTACTTCGAGTGTCGAGGTCGATTATCTTTTCGCGCGCGGTGTTAAGAAGGTGCCCGCCGCAAAGCCGGGCTTCGTGGTCTACCATAACAACTGGTCGGCAACCGTAACACCCGACGAGGAAAAGATCAAGAGGATGAGGAAGAAATGATTTTCAGTCGTAACGTGTGGTAGTAAACAGTAAAAAAGGAATAACGCTATGGAAGAATTAATTTTAATACGACCGACGAGCGAGTACGCACGTCAGATCTCAGAATACCGACAAGAATTTCTTGATGCAGGAGACTCTATGGACGGTTGCGGTCCTTTGCGAAGATTTGAAAACTCCGAAGAATATATACAGGTGTGTAAGGATTACGAGGAACCCGAAAAGGTCCCGTCTCACTTAGTTCCCGCAACGCAATTTCTTTTCATTCGCAAGAGTGATAACAGACTTGTAGGAATGATTCAAGTAAGACACCGTTTTAACGATTTTCTTGAAAAATACGCGGGACATATCGGTTATTCTGTAAGACCGAGTGAGAGACGCAAGGGCTATGCAAAAGAGATGCTGAAGATGACATTACCATTTTGTAAAGGTATAGGATTAAACAAGGTTCTTATTACTTGCAGGGACGGAAATGTTGGAAGTGAAAAAACAATTGTTGCTAATGGCGGAGAATATGAGTCTACAGTATTCGAACCCCAAGGAAATGTACATTTGAAGAGATTTTGGATTAAAACTAAGAAAGATTTTTTTGAAGAAGTCGCAGAAGCCAAGGACGAAACGGAGAGGGTAAATAAATTGTATGAAGTATTCAACGAGGACAAAAGGCTGAACCATTCAAAAGCCGCACGGGTTGAATTTCTAACCACCGTTCGTTATATAGAAAAATATCTAAAAAAGGGTGACAAAATCCTCGACATCGGTGCAGGTGCCGGCGAGTACAGCTTATATTTTGCGCGCAAGGGTTACGAAGTATCGGCACTTGAGTTGGCAGATGCCAA
>JAZODV010000105.1:0-4284 GCA_045597185.1 Eubacteriales bacterium | reverse complement strand
GATACGTTGATTTGTTGGGAATAATATTTCTGTAAAGAAAGCGAAATTTTAAAACCATTTTCAATTTTCCATTTTCAATTTTCAATTTTCAACTTTCAATTTTCAACTTTCAATTTTCAATTTTCAATTTTCTTCTCGGGTCGTCGGGGACGTCGACCCCTACAGATTTTAGGTTTTATTCGATTTATAGAAATATTATTTGCGGTGGATTTTTTGTTTCGGTTTCGTCTCACCGTTAAATCCCAATTTGTTGAATCATTCAATTTGTAAAAACAAACCGACAAAATATCGGTCTGTAATTTTCACTTAAATATTTTTTCCTTATAAGGTTCAATCGCAAGAAGGAGCAGTGTTCCGAGTACGCCTGCCGAGATAAGCTCACCGATTCCGACGGTCAGCATCAAAAATCCTATGCCGTCAGGGAGGCTGTACGCATATTTCAGAACAAACGGAATTATCAGCGTATTTGACACGATCGGCGGAAATGCCGCCAGAAATTTTCCTATCTTTATATTTCTTAAAAGATAAGTACCGACCGCACCTATCAGTGTCGCAATCGTTCCGAAAATTATATCGAACGGACTTGTTCCCGCAACCGTGAGGTTTGAGATAAGACATCCGAGCGTCACCCCGGGGATCGCCGCAGGTGTAAAATACGGAAGTACGCAAAGCGCCTCCGAGAATCTGCACTGTATCGCCCCCGACGAAAGTCCGAGCAAACTTGAAAGCATCGTCAGCGCGACGTACAGCGCGGCAATCACAGCCGACTGACAAAGATAGAGAACCCTTTTTTTGTTTTTCACTTTGTTTTTCTCCTTAGTTTTGTTTTTAGTGAGGATGGTTTCGAACTCACCTTTATTTAATTAAAAAATTAAATCATAGAAAGTATGGCTTTTTTTACGTCACCGTACATATAAAGCGAGCCAAGCGCAATGATCGGTCTTCCCGTTTCCCTCGCGCGTTTTATCGCGGCTTCGACGGATTTTTTTATATCATCGTTTCCTTCTGCGTATATTCCGCATTTTTTGAATTCCTCAGCATAGGTCGCAGCATCAAGCGAACGGGGATTGTCGGGCTTCAAGGTAAACGCTGCCTCGGCAATGACAGACAACTCACACGCCATATCGGCATAATCCTTATCCTTCATAACGCCGCTGAGCAGAATGACCTTTTGTTCGCCGAAAAGCTTTTTCACGCAATCGACCGCCGCCGCAATTCCCTCGGGATTATGAGATCCGTCGATTATAACGAGAGGATCATTCGAAAGCTTTTCGAATCTTCCCTTCCATTCGGCGTTTTTAAGCCCCGTGACAAGCGCGTTTTCGTCGATATCAAGTCCTCTTTTACGCAAAATATCCACAGCGCATATAACGTTTGCGGCATTGTGCGGCTGATACGTTCCAAGTAATTTTATCGAATATTCTTTTTCTTGAAACTTAAATACCGTGCCATCAAGGTCAGTCTTTATTATTTCAAGCTCGCTCTGCGGTGTTACAAAAAATTCCGAGCTGTTTTTCTGCGCGACCGTTTTTATTACCTCTGCAGCAACGTCATCCATTCCGCCGTACAGCACAGGCGCACCGTTTTTGATTATTCCCGCCTTTTCTGCGGCAATTTCGGCAACCGTATTTCCGAGAAATGCCGTATGGTCAAGTGAAATACCTGTTATTACCGACATTATCGGTTCTTTTATTATATTCGTCGCGTCAAGCCTGCCGCCCATACCGACCTCAAGCACAACGGGATCACACGAATTACGCTCAAACGCTACCATCGCGACCGCAGTTATAAGCTCAAATTCGGTTGGCGCGTCCTCCATTTTATCGGCAAATTCACGCACGTACGACGTTATCTCAGACAGCTCCGTGTCAGAAATAGGACTTCCGTTTATTGTAATTCTTTCGTTGAAGCGTTCGATATAAGGTGATGTGTAAAGTCCCGTTTTATATCCCGCTTCACGCAAAACCGAATCGCACATAGAGCAAAACGAGCCCTTGCCGTTCGTACCCGCGACGTGTATAAATCTAAGTCTGTCCTGAGGGTCTCCGAGCAAATGCAAAAGCTCGGTAATTCGCTCAAGTCCGGGGCGACTTCCCGTCCAGCTTACCTTATGTATATATGAAAGTGTTTCCTTGTAATTCATACGTTTGGAATTCCAACCTAAGATCTTTCTGCAGCTTCGGTTTTTATATAAAAGGCATATAAGCACTATCTCGATAGGTGCGACGGCGAATAAATAAAGCGGTATTCTCCAAAGGATCGACCAGTGATAAAAGGTAAATAATCCTATCGATTTTATTATCACAGAGCCGAAAAGATGAGCAAATATACCAGAAACTATTATCTGCTTGTATCCGTTTTTCTTTATTATGAATCTTGAAACGATACCGGGAATAACACCGACAACGGCAGCGCCAAACGTGACTATTAGGTTAGGCGGATAGATCTGAGGAGAAAGCAGATAGCTTATAAGATCCGACGCAGCCCCTATCATAGCTCCTCCGACAGGGCCCAGCACGATACCCGAAACTATTATCGGCAGATGCTCAAATGTCACCCTGAACAGCCCTGAACCGAAATTTAAATAGCTTTTACAAAAAATACCGATAACGACGCTCATAGCCGTAAGCATTGCCGCAAGCGTCAGCTTTTTGATGCTTTCAAACACAAATGACTGTTTTTTCATATAAAAATCCTCCTTCTTCCCATACTTATATGGCAAAAAAGGAGGTAAATGTGCGTTATTCGCTACAGTTTGCCGTGACAAATTGCCGTACAAAGCGGGATGCAGGCAACCGACCGCGCGCTACGCTTCGTCCGAATGACAACTCCCCGTCCACTCGTCACTTAACGCCGACTGCCTTACTCTTTTACGAGTATATTATACCACACACAGGCAAAATGTCAATACCGTTTTTCTATTTTTTGGGATTTTCTATCATATAAACGCTCTGCCCGTCAATATTTATATCGGGTAAAAATATCGGCGGTATGTTTGCGCTGACGCTTATCGACGTGATGATCGCTTTTACGTGTGGGAAAAGTATTTTGTACGTGGTCTTGTGAATATCATCCTTCGGTGAATCGTCCTCACTTATAAAATCACCGATCACTTTGACCTTGAGCCTAAAGCTTTCGGGATCTTGCTTGTTAAATATCTCGGAAACCATTTCGCCGCGGCATATACGGCTCTGCGAAAAGCCGAGATTATATGAACACCTGCTGTTCATTTCAAAGCGTTCAGACTTTTTTAAATTATTTTCAAAAACTATTTCGGTTGCCGAATAGTTGAGTAATCTTACCTTTGCCATACCGTTATTCCCCTTTTGACATCTTACTTCATAATATTATATCATACCGCGAACGAAAAAGCAACAGAAATAATGAGGCGGAATAGTCTTAACGCCGCCGCTGACAAAAATTAATGCCGTCGGTGGGATTGATATGTGGGGCTCTGCCCCATCCCCCGCCAAAGAAACTTTTTGCAAAAAGTTTCTTTGGAATCTTCAAAAAACTTTAAACAAGGGTTAATTTAAGGTTTTTATTTATCTTTCAAAGCTTGACCGTGTCAAGCTTTGAGGGTTTATACGGCACTTTACGCGGCAGGGTCGGAGGCGCAGAGAAAAGTGAAGTCTGCATCGGCGCCCTGCCTTCTCGCTCCCGCAGTCGCGGCTCAAACGCACGCCATTGCGGCGTTCTCACTGCGCGACACGAAAGAACAATGTAAATTTTAAAATTTTTGAACAGATAATATCGCTATTATGTCGCGTCGTGAGTGTGTCCGTATGGCAACACACGAGCCGCGACTGCGATAGCGACAAGTCGGGGTGCCGTGGTGAACCTCACTTTTAGCAAGACCATCAGCCCCGACGTGCTAAATACCGTGCTATCCCTCACCTACCGCAACCGAGCGGTAGGTGAATAAATACCTTGGATAAACCAAATATTTTTAAAAGTTTTTGAAGATTCTTAAGAAACTTTTTTTCAAAAAGTTTCTTATGTGGGTGTGGGCAACGCCCACGAATCAACCGATCGTTAAATCCCAATTTGTTAACATAAAAAAGTGGTGAATCAAATGTATTTGACCCACCATATGCATATCATTTTTTCTTTCTGTCTCCGTCACCGCGCATAAAAAGCCGTAGTATCGGTCGGAATATCCTCGGTGTCTTCCATACAACTATCTTCATAACGGTTCCCCCTTAGGTTATTTTTTTATAAGTATTATTCCCGCTGCCAAAAGCACCGCGGATTCTATAAATGCTATCACAAATCCGGGAAGTA
>JAZODV010000104.1:0-2865 GCA_045597185.1 Eubacteriales bacterium | reverse complement strand
TTTTTCTCGGAAAGCTCGGGATATGCGCCGCAGCTTTCCTCAATGGACGTTGTTACCGTTTCAACGAGGAAGGGACGGTCGATTCCGAGAAGCTTACCGTGACGGCAAGCGCGTCGGATTATACGGCGGAGAACGTATCCGCGGCCCTCATTGGAGGGGATAACACCGTCGCTGATCATAAACATCGCGCTTCTCGAGTGGTCGGTGATAACGCGGATGGAGATGTCGTTCTTAGCGTCATCACCGTATTTCTTGCCCGAAATGGCGCATACGTTGTCGATAACTTTTCTGATGGTATCGACCTCAAACATATTGTCAACATCCTGCATAATGCAAGCAAGACGCTCAAGACCCATACCTGTATCAATATTCTTCTGTGCAAGCTCTGTATAGTTTCCGTTTCCGTCGTTATTGAACTGCGAGAAAACGTTGTTCCAGATCTCCATAAAGCGGTCACAGTCACAGCCCGGCTTACAGTCGGGGCTTCCGCAACCGTATTTTTCACCTCGGTCAAAATATATCTCGGAGCAGGGACCGCAAGGACCTGAGCCGTGCTCCCAGAAGTTGTCTGCCTTTCCGAGACGGACTATACGCTCTGCGGGAACACCGATGACCTTGTTCCAGATCTCAAATGCCTCTTCGTCGTTTTCGTAGATAGAGGGCCAGAGACGGTCTGCGGGTATCTCGAGAGTAACGGTAAGAAATTCCCAAGCCCACGGAATAGCCTCGTTTTTGAAATAATCTCCGAAGCTGAAGTTTCCGAGCATTTCGAAGAACGTACCGTGACGTGCGGTAATACCGACGCGCTCAAGGTCGGGAGTACGGATACATTTCTGGCAGGTGGTAACGCGTGTGCGCGGAGGTATTTCCTCACCCGTGAAGTATTTTTTCATAGGAGCCATTCCCGAGTTGATGAGCAGCAGCGACTTGTCGTTGTGCGGGATCAGGGGGAAGGAGGGAAGGCGAAGATGACCCTTGGATTCAAAGAAAGCAAGGTACTTTTCGCGAAGATCGTTAAGTGACGTCCATTTCATGGTTTTTATATACCTTTCGTAGTTTTTCAACATAGATATTTAATTATATCATTACTTTTACATTATGTCAACAATTTGAATACAAGTTTTCGAAATTTTTCGTTAAAACTAATGCGTAATTAAATCGCAATTCTTTTGTCGGAAAATAAGGAGTAGATAACAGATGAGATCGACCTCTTAATCGTAAAAATCTGCCTGTTGGGTGAAATCTCTTTACAACATTCGACAAAAATGTTATAATCATGGTGCAAAGATAAGGAAAGGGGGACCGATAGTGAGAATTCGAACTGAAATATCCGATTCGGAAGAAATAATCATTCGATGTCGGGAGAAAAACGACAGAGTAAAAAAGCTTGAACTTGCTATCGAAGAAGCTTTGACTAGAGAGGATACTCTCACCTTGTCCTCGGGTGGCGCAGACTATTTTGTGCCAAAGAGAGAAATACTTTATTTCGAAAGCTCAAATGGGGTGGTCTACGCTCACACCAAAGATGCCGTTTACACGTCACACCACAAGCTTTGTGAGCTTGAGAGCATTATGGCTCCGAGCTTTGCAAGGGTATCAAAATCGGCGGTCGCAAATATTATGAATATCAGCTCTGTCAAGCGCGAGATAGTCGGTAACGGAATTCTGACGTTTTACGGCTGTGATAAAAGAGTATGGTTCTCGCGAGCCTATTTTAAGCTCTTGCAATATAAGCTTGACGAAATGAGAATTTAACAAAGCGTGAAAGTTTATCTCTACAATAGTGAAATTCACTGTCCACGCACCGAAATTCAAATTTAAAATAGGACCCAAACCCATTTTTATTCGCAAAGCGAAAACATTTGAATTTTAAAAAATAATGCCGCCACTATGGCGGCGGAACGGAGATTAAAATGAAAACAAGCAAACTTTTTTGGGGACTCGGATTTCTTCTTGCAGCAGTGTTGATAATACTCGACGTTGTTGGAGTTATGCCCACTCTGCTCAGTGCTGTCGGAGAGGTCTCGGTTTTTTCGCTTATACTTGGATTGCTTTTGCTCTCATATGCGATCGCAAGACTTTGCCGAGGCAGGATCGCTGAAATCTTTTTGCCGCTTGCCCTCATATTTATGCTTTTTGAGAAGAATATGGCTTTTCTTTGCGGCTTTGAGAGCAAGAACTTTATAAATAATTGGCTAGTGTTGCTTATTGCTGTCCTGCTTGCTATCGGCTTTGAAATCCTTTTACCTCATAATAGAAAAAGGAAAAAGCATATCAAAGTCGTCGCATCCGAAAGCAATAACACCTTAAAAAGCGCAAGCGTTTATATTGATTGCACAAGCTTTTCTTCGAATAATATCGTAGTGAATAAGCTCGGTGAGTGCACTGTGCATTTTCAAAATGTAGATGAGTATCAAGGCGGTCAGACTCTGACCGTGTCAAATTCTCTCGGCGCCATGACTGTCAACGTTCCGTCTTCCTGGACTTTGAACGTTGATATCGATAATACTATGGGAGACGTTGAGGCACCGCCTCACCGCGACAACGGAGGTCCTGTTCTCTACATAAAGGGTGACAACCATCTTGGCGCGCTTGAGATAAATTTTGTTTAACGTGTTTCAGATATTTACATAACGAAAAAATTCCCACATGCCGAATGAACGGACTGCGGGAATTTTTTGTTTATCCGTGATACTATTTCCTCCGTATCAGGTGCCATATAATTATTGCCGCCTGACCGGGAATACCCATAAGGAATATCATCCACACGTTGAGGTGCGCGAGCATCAGAAGCGAAAGATATATTATAGTGAGAATCGACCAGACTATGACCGATATGTATATGCGGTTAAGTCTTCTTCGGTT
>JAZODV010000103.1:0-1988 GCA_045597185.1 Eubacteriales bacterium | reverse complement strand
CCGTTTATATATGTGCAACCGAGATCAAGCTCGCTCATAAGACGTTTTGCTACATACTCACTATTTTTGCTGATTATATAAACCAGCTTATTTTGCTCAAGACCGTAAAGCACGAAGTCAAGAACCTTGCTTATTATGAAGATCGAAACAAGTGCATAAAGTGCAAGCTCAATATTTTTAAAGGCTATTGCAGAAGTCAAAATAACGAGCATATCAAATATGAAGAACAAGGTTCCTGTATTTATATGCTTATGTTTTTTTCGAAGCAACTTGATTATTATATCAGCTCCGCCCGTTGTTCCGCCTGCATGAAATATCATGCCGATACCGATACCTACAAGCGCACCGCCTGCGATTCCTGCAAGGAACAGATCGTCTGTAATATGCGGAAGCTCTTCCGTATACTTGGCAATAACATCGATCAAAATAGAAGATAAAAACGTGACGTATGCGGTTGAAAAAAAGAATCGTTTACCGAATTTTATAAATGCAATTATCATAAGAGGTATATTAACAGCGATAATAATCGAACCTGTAGGAACACCGATCAATTTATTTATAATAATTGATATACCTGAAACACCGCCGGGTGCAAGTGACAGGGGATTTAAAAAAAGACCTATAGCCGCTGCATAAATTATCGCACCGGCGGTCAAAACAAAATAACGTAAAATTTCTTTAAATACTTTCTTCATGGTCATAGTTTATGATATAAAAATCATTTTTATTAAATTTTCAAAAACGGAACTGTTCTGTAGGAACAGTTCCGTGATTTTTTGAAAAATTACTCAGCGTCGGTTGATGTTTCTTCAGCAGGAGCATCCTCTGTAGCTTCAGTGGAAGCTTCTTCTACGGGCTCTTCTTCTTCAAGAAGAGCGCGAATCGAAAGACTTACTTTCTGCTTTTCGTTGTCGATCTCTGTGATCTTAACGTCAACTGTCTGACCGATCTCAAGAACCTCTGAGGGTTGTGCGATTCTGGTCTTTGAGATCTGAGAAATGTGGATAAGTCCGTCAACGCCGTCAACGATCTCTGCAAATGCACCGAAGGGCATCATGTTAACGATCTTAACGTTTGCAATGTCACCAACTGCAAAGTTGTGTGTGAATATGTACCAAGGATTGCTCTCCTCAGTCTTGTATCCGAGAGAGATGCGCTTCTTTTCAGCGTCAAAGCTCTTTACGAATACGGTGATTTCATCGCCGACAGAGACGACCTCTGCAGGGGATTTGATGTGCTTCCAGGAAAGCTCGGTGGTGTGAACCATACCGTCGATTCCTGCGCCGAGGCTTACGAATGCTCCGTAGCTTGTCATGCTCTTGACAACACCTGTGAAGTACTGTCCGACAGCAAGACTCGCCCAGAATTCTGCTTCTTTTTCGCGACGCTCTTCGTTGAGAACCACGCGGATAGAGCCAATGATCTTGCGAC
This sequence comes from Eubacteriales bacterium, assembly GCA_045597185.1. Classification (GTDB taxonomy): domain Bacteria; phylum Bacillota; class Clostridia; order Oscillospirales; family CAG-272; genus RGIG3994. Next base: position 557 of record JAZODV010000103.1, on the reverse strand, counting down.
CGCCTTTGCGTCCGTCGCGTCCGCCTTCGCGAACCTCGATGACCTTGAACTTAACGTTCTGCTTTGCAAGAACGGAAAGGTCTCCGTCCTTAGCAATACCTGTCTGAGAAGCAGGTACGAATACGCTTACAGCACCGACAGAAACAACGACGCCGCCCTTGACAACCTCAATGACCTTACCTTCGAGGATCTCGCCGGATTCTTTTGCGGCAATTATCTTCTTAATGTTCTTGTCACTGTCAACACGTTTTTTGGACAGCTCTGCAACGCCTTCTACGTCGCTTACTCGGATAACGAATGCTTCGATCTCATCTCCGACCTTGAAGTTTTCACTCAGCTTAAATGAGGGGTCGTCAGTTATCTGCTCGGCTTTTATAATGCCGGTGACTTTCGCGCCGATATCGAGCTGAATCTCTGCGTCGGTAACGTTGGTCACGTATCCGGTAACGGTGTCTCCTGTATTTAAAGTTTTGAGTGATGATTCGAGCATTTCTTCAAAGTTTTCTACTTTGTTCTGGATTTCGCTCATGGTTTTGAATACCTCCTGTATTATATGC
>JAZODV010000102.1:0-10211 GCA_045597185.1 Eubacteriales bacterium | reverse complement strand
TGGAAGACCTCGGTAAGGGCGAACGCTCCATGGTCGGTACAATGTACGGAACCAAGGAAAAGGGCGTACGTTATCTCGAGATGACAGAGGGCTACTGCACAAGAATGGCTCTTGACGCAAACAATGAAGTTATCGGATATGAGTTCGTTTCTCTCGGCAAGATGACCGACTTCATCAAGAAGGGCATGGAGCCTAACGAAGCATACGAAAAGTCTAAAGGTACGTACGGCAGATTCGCAGACGCCGCTAAGTACATAGATCCCCGTAAGGAATAATCAAGGAGGTACGACATAATGGCACAGTTTGAAGGTTACGCAAGACGCGAGGCTAAGATCCTCGCTTGCCTTAAGAATTATGGCATCTCCTCGATCGACGAATGCAAGGAGATCTGCGACAAGGTAGGAATCGATCCCTATACTATCGTTCAGGAAACACAGCCCATCTGCTTTGAGAACGCAAAGTGGGCATACACAGTCGGCGCGGCTATCGCAATCAAGGAAGCCGAAAAGACCGGCAATAAGACCGCCGCATTTGCAGCTGCAAATATCGGTATCGGTCTCCAGTCCTTCTGTATTCCCGGCTCGGTTGCTGAAAACCGTCAGGTCGGTATCGGACACGGAAACCTCGGCAAGATGCTTCTCTCCGAGGAGACCGAGTGCTTCTGCTTCCTCGCAGGACACGAGTCCTTCGCAGCTGCAGAAGGCGCAATCAAGATCGCTCTTAACGCAAACAAGGTTCGTGTAAAGCCCCTTCGCGTTATCCTTAACGGTCTTGGCAAGGACGCAGCGTACATCATTTCGAGAATCAACGGCTTTACGTACGTAAAGACCGAGTTCGATCCCTACACAGAGAGCGTAAAGGTTCTTGAGGAGAAGCCCTTCTCCGAAGGTCCCAGAGCAGCTGTTAAGTGCTACGGCTCCGACAGCGTTCCGGAAGGCGTTGCGATCATGAGACTCGAGAACGTCGGTGTTTCTATCACGGGTAACTCCACCAACCCCACAAGATTCCAGCACCCCGTTGCGGGAACCTACAAGAAGTGGTGTACCGAGAACGGAAAGCAGTACTTCTCTGTTGCATCTGGCGGCGGTACAGGACGTACACTCCATCCCGATAACATGGCAGCAGGTCCCGCTTCCTACGGTATGACCGATACAATGGGAAGAATGCACGGCGATGCACAGTTCGCAGGCTCTTCCTCTGTTCCCGCGCACGTTGAGATGATGGGACTTATCGGCGCAGGTAACAACCCCATGGTTGGTATGACCGTTGCGGTTGCAGTTGCGATCGAAGAGGCTCTTAAATAATTTGATTCGGGCTGACGACCGATCGAAAGGAGAGAAAACATGTTAAAAGGAATTCCGCCGATCCTCTCGCCTGATCTGTTAAAGGTTTTGTGTGAAATGGGACACGGTGACAAAATCGTAATTGCAGACGGTAATTTTTCTGCGGAATCTATCGGCAAAAGCTCTATAGTTATCCGATGTGACGGACACGGAGTACCCGAGCTGCTGGATGCCATTTTGCAGTTGTTTCCTCTTGACACGTATGTGAAAAATCCTGTAACACTCATGGCTGTATCGCCCGGAGACACAGTAGAAACGCCGATCTGGGACGTTTACAAAACGACCATAGCGAAATACGACGAGCGCAAGGATACCGTTGTAGAAACCGTTTCGCGTTCCGAGTTTTATGATGAAGCAAGAAAATCTTATGCGATCATCGCGACAAGCGAAAAAGCGCTTTATGCTAACATCATACTCCGAAAAGGCGTATTATAAAGATCTCATCGCGTAGATCTAACAATAAAAAAGATCACCGCAGACCGAGGTTTGCGGTGATCTTTTTATAACGCTCTAACTTAAGGGAGTATTTCACCCAAAGAAAAGCAGACATATCAAAACGGTTTTGCCGTAATGATATGCCTGCTTTTTTACACTTTTACATGTTTATCAAGCTTTTTTATTTGCCGTAAGCATCAACGTAGCCTTCAAGCTTCCTTACTGCCTGGTCATGATATATCTTGATATAAGAAGCTGTTGTGTTGGTCTTTCCTCTTATTATGTATCGAACGAGCGCTTCGTAGCCGGTAAGCGCAAGCCAGTGAGCAGAATCGAAGAACTTGGTAGAAATGATAAGATCTATCATATCCGCAGATTCCTCGTCACGGGAGTTCTGAAGCTTTGTTACGATCTCAAACATCTTCGGAATAACTATATCGTTCGATGCTGCGCAGAGCGCCTCGACAATATTGCCGGTTCTTTCAACGTTCGGGTCTGTATCCGGAATGACAAGAAGCGGTATCGAGTATCCTGCATAGCTATAGTACTGTCCCTGCTCTGCGCTAAACATCGGCTGGGGAAGGATTCCGTAGTCATCATCCATATTAGTGAAGAACGTACCTATTTTCTGAAGAACTATATCACAGAAAAGCGCTCTTCCGCTCTTGAATATATCGAACGGCATATTGTGTTCGATTCCCGAGAAATGCTCGCTGAAGAATGCTCCGTTTTTGCACCATACATCAATTACCGAATCAATAATGTCATCAAGCTGATCACGGTCATACTCGATCTCTATTGTCTCTCCGTCGTTAACACAGTATGAGAAGCCCGAACCGTAGAACAGACCGTATGCAGATTCTGTCGCCCAACCGGAGATAGTAAATCTGTCCTTGCTCCAATCATAGCCGTCGTTGTCATAGTCCTGAGCAAAGCCGTCCATATATTCAAGCAACTCATCGACAGTCCACTCATATGTCTTTACAAGATTGTACGGTTCTTCAAGTCCGTTTTGTGCAAACAGATTCTTGTTGAAGCAGAGAGACGATACGAAAAGGTTAGACTTTACGCTGTATGCTCCGGACAGGGAATATATCGAATCCTCTATCATCAGCGCATCAATGTAGCCCTGATCCCAATGAGGAGAATAAATATTGATCTCATCGTAAGTTCCGAGGTCTGCAAGTATACCCTTGTTGGAAAGCGTTATGGCTGAACGGCCGCCTCCGGTAACCATATTGTAGTCACCTTCGGTCCATCCCGCATCGTGCTGGTTTTGAAGCAATGTCGCATAGGTTGTATCGGTATCGGGATCGATATGCAGGTTTATATTCAGCATTTCTTCAACCTTAGAGTTACGCGCATAGACCTGGTCGTTGAGAGTATCTCCGTTCGGTGCGTCACAGATAAAGTCTGTCTGAGCATTATCCTGCGTATTATAGTAGATCTTGAAGGTATAGCCGTCCCAGTCGTTGACCGCGACCTTTCCGATAGCGTTGGGGTCTCTCGATACTCCGATCCAATCGTCATCGTTATCGGTCGGAGTAGTGGTAACCGCGCCGTTATTTGTTTCGGGCGCAGGCTTTGTCGTGTCTTTAGGTTCGTCGTCTCCGCCACAGGCTACGAACAGCGGCAGACACATCACCAGACACAAAAGAAGCGCAATGATTCTTTTCATGTTTTCTCTCCTTAGTTTGTTTTTTAATGCAGGCTCTCTTCGCCTGAAGCTCTGACGAATTCACCTATCAATGCCATTTCGACATCTATGGTAAGTATAACACACATCCATAAGAATTGTCAATGCATTTATCGAAAATTTAACATTTTTGTGCAGAATGCCAAAACGCGCGAGGCTTAATTCGTTACCTCTCCCTTTTTGACCTTGCTCTGCCATTTTAGACGAAGCTCGGTGTTGAGTATACGCTTTCTTATGCGTATCGTCTTGGGCGTGACCTCGATAAGCTCGTCGTCGTTGATAAATTCTATCGCTTCTTCAAGCGTAAAGATAACCGGCGGAGTTAAAAGTAACTTTTCATCAGCACCCGTCGAGCGTATTGCCGTGAGGTGCTTTTTCTTACACGGATTTATCGCGATGTCCTCATTTTTCGGATTCATTCCTACTACCATTCCTTCATATACAGGCGTCTGAACTCCGACAAAGAGCTGTCCTCTGTCCTGCGAGTTGTAAAGTCCGTAGCTGGTCGTCTCACCCGTTTCGGACGCGACAAGCGAGCCCGTAAATCTCATAGTGACCTCTCCGCGATACGGCGCGTAGCCGTCAAAGAGAGTATTTATAACGCCCTCTCCGTGTGTGTCGGTCAAAAATTCCGAGCGGTATCCGAGCAGACAGCGCGACGGTATTCTGTAGATAATACGCGTACGGCTTCCGACGGGGTTCATCTCGATAAGGTCGCCCTTACGCTGACCGAGCTTTGTTACGACAGCACCAACGTATTCCGACGGCACGTCAAGCGTCGCAAGCTCCATGGGCTCGCTCTTGACCCCGTCAATAGTCTTAAACAGCACGCGCGGATTCGAGCAGCAAAGCTCAAAGCCCTCGCGGCGCATATTTTCAATGAGGATGGAAAGGTGCATCTCGCCCCTGCCCGCTACTCTGAATTCGTCGGTCGTATCACCGTCCGAGACACGGAGAGACACGTCCTTGAGCAGCTCGCGGTAAAGTCTCGCTCTTATCTGACGCGAGGTTACAAACTTACCCTCTTTACCCGCAAACGGACTTGTGTTGACCGCAAAGGTCATTTCCATCGTCGGCTCGCTTATCTTAACAAACTCAAGCGGTTCGGGGTGTGCTGTGTCAGTAATGGTATCGCCTATCGAAATATCCTCGGCGCCGGCAAACGCCACGATATCTCCGACCTTCGCGGTCTCAACCTGTGTTTTTCCAAGGCCGTCGTACTGATAAAGAGATACTATCTTTGAGCGTCTCGGCTTTACGTCGGAATGAAAATTACATATAGAAATGTCCTGATTCTGCTTTATCTGACCGCGCTCGATACGTCCGATACCGATACGTCCGACGTATTCATTATAATCTATTGAAGAAACGAGAAGCTGAAGCGGCTCGTTTTCCTCTCCCTCGGGAGCTTTCATATATTCGAGTATGGTCTCAAACAGAGGGGTAAGGTCTTTTCCCTCTTCCTCGGGCGAATACGCGGCTGTACCGTCGCGTCCCGAGCAGAAGAGCATAGGGCTGTCAAGCTGTTCGTCGGTCGCGTTGAGGTCCATAAGCAGCTCAAGCACCTCGTCGATTACCTCGTGAATTCGCGCGTCGGGCTTGTCTATCTTATTGACAACGACGACAACGCGGTGATTAAGCTCAAGCGCGCGCTGAAGCACGAATCTCGTCTGCGGCATGGGGCCTTCCGCCGCGTCAACGAGCAGAAGAACGCCGTTTACCATCTTCAGTATACGCTCGACCTCTCCGCCGAAATCTGCGTGTCCCGGTGTGTCGATTATGTTTATTTTTACGTCCTTATAGCGAATTGCCGTATTTTTCGCAAGTATCGTAATACCGCGCTCACGCTCGATATCTCCCGAGTCCATGACCCTGTCGGTGGTCGCCTGATTTTCACGGTAAACGCCGCCCTGCTTTAACATCTGGTCTACGAGCGTTGTTTTTCCGTGGTCAACGTGCGCGATTATGGCAATATTTCTCAAATCTTCTCTAACCACAATTTTTCTCCTATCATTAATTACTGATTTTCTATCCAAATTGTAATTATATCACAAACCACGGCGAAAATAAATAGTTTTTGAATATTTTTTGCGTTGACAGTGTTATTTTTTTATGTTATACTACAAGAAACGACTTTTTGGGGGATCTTTATGTTTAAAAATATAAAAGCAGTAATTTTTGACCTTGACGGCACACTGGCCGATACTATATGGGAGATACGCGAGGGAGCAAACGCTGCTCGCGCCGAGGTCGGTCTGCCGCCGATCAGCTATGATGACGTAAAAAGAGGTATAAACGCCGGCGTCCGTCATCTCGTCAAAGCCTCCATAATCGACCCCTCAAGAGCCGATGACGAGGCGCACATCGACGACATGCAAAGACGCTACGTTGCAGCATACGGCAGGGTCTTTGATAAGACAGAAAAGCCGTACGACGGACTTACAGAGGTCGTGGCAGAGCTTCGGAAAAGAGGCTTTAAGCTCGCGGTGCTTTCGAATAAGCCCGATAAATTTGTACGCGTGCTTGCGACAAAGCTTTTTGGAGAGGATACCTTTGTGACCGCAAAAGGCCCTGCCGATGGTGGCGCACGAAAGCCTGACCCTGCTCTGACGCTTGCCGTTATGCGCGAGATAGGCCCTACGCTGACACCCTGTGAGTGTGTTTTTGTCGGTGACAGTAACGTAGATATAGAAACGGCAAAGAACGCGGGAATGTACTCTGTCGGCGTTTCGTGGGGATACCGCGGCAGAGAATTTCTCGAAAAATATTACCCGGACGAAATAATCGATACGCCGGAAGAGCTTTTAAAGCTTTTTTGATCACAAAAGCACCGTTCGACCTGTGTCAAACGGTGCTTTTATTAGGCTTTACCCCTTTACGATAGCCTTTTCTATCTCGCAGATATAAAACTTATGAAAATCGTCGGTCGGGTAATGGGAAAGCTCGTCGGGTATTATAAAATTCTCTTTTTTTAGAAGATCGGCGTAAAGCTTTTTACATACAAGCGTAAGTCTCGCCTTTTCAAACACCGGAACACCGTAAGTCATTTCATAGTCAAGTCCTGCGTCCTTCAGCTTGTCGGAATCACGTCCGCTGTATCTTCCGCAGTGCGCAAGCGCATCACGGCAATCCTTTCCAAAAAACGAAAAACTGAGTCTGTCTGACTTTTCGGCAAGCCCATAGGTGTAACGCTGCGGTCTTATATAACAGATACATACAGGCTTATTCCAGAGAACTCCAATCGTTCCCCAACTTGCCGTCATTGCGTTTGCACCCTCTCCGTCGGGCGCGCCTATCAGCATCCATTCCTTCCCTATAAGGTCTATCGCGTCGCTTACCTCGGATATGCTTATTTCTTTAAGTTCTTTCATGACAATACCTCTTTAATCTTACTTACTTATAATATATTCGCCTTATCGCAAAAAATTCTTTTGAAAAGCAACGCCGCAAAATACACAGCGTTGCTTTTTATTGTCTTAATCTCTACATATTTATTTTGCGTACGTTCGTAAGTACCGTTCCTATAATATTTCCGCCGTTGGCCTTAAGCTTTTCGATCGCCGCCTGCGCTGCGCGTCCGTCGGTCTTTTCCGATCGCACAGCAAAGAGATATCCTGTTATATTTTCCGGGATAACGCAAGCATCGGCATACATACATACCGGCGGCAGACAGATGATGATAACGTCGTACACCGTCTTTGCCTTTTCGAGCATCTCACCAAAGGACGTTGACGCAAGAAGCTCAGCAGGATTAGCAGGAACAGAACCTGCCGGGATCAGGTCAAGACTCTCCATTCCCGACGGTATAGCCGCGCCTGACAGGTCAAGTATTCCCGCACCCGACAGTGAAAGCATATCCGAAAGACCTCTTTCCGAGGAAATACCGAAGAACTCATTGATCTTCGGAGTTCTCATATTTGCTTCTACCAAAAGCGTTTTTTTACCAAGCTGCGCGAAGGATATCGCTATATTTGCGGCTGTCAGTGTGTTTTCATCGTTGCTTTTTGCCGACGCAACCGCAAAAACGGGACAGCTTTCATTCTTTGTGTTATTAAGCAGAAAAGTACGAAGATGTTTATATGCCTCGTCGGCTGCGCCGATATTATTAAATCCGAGAAGCTTTTTATTACGCTTGACCGCATAAACCTCCTCGATATCGGATCCGGACCTTGTTCTTATAAGTTTAAACATTTTTTTATCCTTTCTTGAAAACGTAGCGCTGTATTCCCATTAATGAGGAATAACACCGACGACGGGGATATCCAGACATTTTTTCGCTTCATCGGCCGTACGTATCGTTTTATCGTTATACGCAAGGAAGAAGCATACAGCAAAGGTCAAAATGAATCCAACAGCTGCGGCTATCAGCGACAGCTTTACGAAATCGGGCTTGTTTTCAGTAGCTGCAAACTCCTTTGAAAGCACTTCAATGAGTCCCTCTCGCTCTTCCAGCTCATCAATAATAGGTGAGTATACATCGGCGACAGAACGCCCGATGCTTTCCGAAAGCTTTGCATCCGACGTCGTTATCATGATCTTGAATTCCGCACTTCCCTCGGTCTGAGCTGCCGATATCATTCCCTTCAGTTCACTGACAGTCACTTTCAATCCGTACTCGGTGGAAAGCTTTTGCGAAACTCTTGAAAGGGTCGCGTCACTTTTCAAAACGTTTATATAGTCTGTGATCTTTGCTTGCTGCGCGCTTATTACCGTTGTATGCAGATAATCAATACTGTTAGCGGGATTTCTTGAAAAGCAGGTGACCGTGGTCGTATATGTCGACTCCTTGAAAGACGTTACGGCAAACATAACGCACGCGCATACGAGCGGGATCAAGATCAACCACAGGATATGCTTGAGCATAGCGGCAATGAGCGCTTTTAAATTCAATTCGTTCTTCATTTCCATCTTTCCTTCCAACACAAATATATACACATGTATTTTAACACACTTCACGTCGCTTTGTCAAGAGCCATCGTCAAACACTTTTTACAAAAATTCAATTGCGAAAAAACCTGCATCGGTTCTTAACATTTTTTGTGAAAAGGATTGACATTTTTAGGGGGGGTAAGGTATAATTGACACAATATTGAGATATACGGTAACAGATCATGAAAAAAGATATAAAAACCGCCGAGATACTCTGTGTCGGAACAGAGCTTTTGCTCGGTGATATAATAAATACGAACGCGGCGTATCTTTCGCGCGAGCTTGCTTGCCTTGGCATTGCGGTCTATCATCAGTCCGTTGTCGGAGACAATCCCGAAAGGCTGAAAAACACACTGAAAACGGCACTCGAGCGCGCAGATCTCGTGCTTATCACGGGAGGACTCGGGCCGACGTGCGACGACCTGACGCGTGAGACGGCGGCAGAGCTTTTCGGACGGGAGCTGATATTCCACCCAGAGATAGCCGATGAGATACGTGACTATTTCACACATTCGGGAAGAATTATGCCCGACAACAATCTGCGGCAGGCTATGGTGCCCGACGGTGCCGACGTGCTCTACAACGCTTGCGGCACGGCTCCCGGACTCTGGCTTGAGGATGAGAGCGGTCACGTTGCGGCTATGATGCCCGGTGTTCCGCGTGAAATGGTCGATATGTTCGAAAAGCAGATAAAGCCGAGACTCAAAGAAAGACGCAATACCACGATCGTCAGCCGTAACGTTCATATTTTCGGTATGGGTGAGTCTGCGGTCGAATCGGTGCTCAAAAATATGATGGCAGAGGACGTAAATCCTACCGTTGCCCCCTATGCAAAGGAAGGCGAGGTCAGAGTCAGAGTTACTGCGAAAGCCGAAACCGCCGACGAAGCCTATGCTCTTTGCGACGCGACCATTGAAAAAATAAAAGCTACCGAGGTCGGTAAATTTATATACGGTATCGATGTCGGTTCTGTTGAAAACGCGCTGGTTCTGGCGCTCAGAAAAAGCGGAAAGACCGTTTCGTTTGCCGAATCCTGCACCGGAGGTATGATAGCAAAGCGCGTGGTCGATATCGCGGGCTGCTCTGACGTTTTTGTCGGAGGCGCGGTCACTTACGCCAACGAAGCAAAAATAAAAATGCTCGGTGTTTCTCCCAAAACGCTTGAAAAGTACGGCGCTGTTTCAGAGCAGACTGCTATGGAAATGGCAAGAGGAATACGCCTCGCACTCGGAACAGACGTCGGTGTATCCGTAACGGGTATTGCCGGACCCGGTGGCGGAACTCCCGAAAAGCCGGTCGGTACTGTGTTTGTCGGCGTTTCCACCGTGAGTGGAGAAACCGTCAAAAAGCTTGCACTGTCGGCACACCGTGACAGAGATTTTCTGCGTTCCGTATCGGCAACCAATGCGCTTCATTTCGCGCTTATGTCGATCAAGGATAAATAATTTTGTATTTAATTTTTAATTAAATAAATTTTTAATGAGAGAGGTATTAAAAATGCTTTATCCCAGAAACAAGGACAAAGAGTTATCGCTTGAACTCTTTAAGAACCCAACCTGCGAATATCGCGGCACACCGTTCTGGTCGTGGAACTGCGAGCTCGAGGAAGAAGAGCTCCTCTGGCAGATAGACACTCTGCGCGAGATGGGCTTCGGTGGTTTCCACATGCATGTTCGTAACGGTATGAAGACAGAGTACATGGGCGAAAAGTTCATGGATCTCGTTGAGTCCTGCGTAAACAAGGCAAAGCGTGACAAGATGCTTGCCTGGCTCTACGACGAGGACCGTTGGCCCTCCGGCTTTGCGGG
>JAZODV010000101.1:0-23629 GCA_045597185.1 Eubacteriales bacterium | reverse complement strand
TCGGGATAGTCTTTTGCCTGCTTATCCATCCATTCTCCGATGGTCATGTTAATGAATTCCATAATAATACCTCCTCTTGGAATCCTTCTGAGAAATAAAGAAAGTCGCCCCTGAAGACGCTTTCCGTCTTCGGGACGACTTTTTAAAAATCGCGGTACCACCCGAATTTATCCGTAAAAAACACGAATACTCTCATAAAGCCTTAACGCGGCAAACGCGCCGTTCTATTCGTTCCGGTCCATCAACCTTCCCTTTCTTCGGCAGAGTCTGAAAACGTACGGACGTTTTCGGTAAGGTGAGCTTTCATCCGCTCTCGCCGGGACTTCACACCAACAGCCCCTCTCTGTAGACTCCTTCGGATTACTTTTCCTTACATAACTCAAAATATTTTTTGATGATAAGGGATTATAACACACTTTTCCCCTGATGTCAAGGTTTTTTTGCGATTTTATCAAAAAATTTGCCCCTTGACATTTGCGAAGCAAATATTTCACAGCGTAGCTATTTCACATGGCGAAGCCATATTTCACTCGCCGAAGGCGAATTTCGTTGAAAAAAGCACTTGCTTTAGGTTCCCTCTCATAAGGAAGTTTACAAATGTCGGCAGAGATGTTGTTTTCTCTGCCGAATTGTGTTATAATGGGGATAACGAAAAAGCCTCTCCCTTGGGGGGCGTGCAACCTTAGGGGTATGGGCTTTGCCCGAAGCATTTGTAAAACAAATGCGAAACTGGCGCGATAAAACAGAACGATAAATAAGAATTTGACGTTGTGAAAGGAGATATATATGTTAGCAATAGATCAGTTTGGAAATAAATTATTAGAGTTTATAGAAATCACAGAAGAGGATGCGGCTTTGCAATTTTCACCTATAACGGTATGCCTACTTGTTGTAAAGGTTGGTAAAGATTATCTTATGGGATTCAATCATTGGCGAAAAGGTTGGGAAATATTTGGAGGATGCCCAGAGGAAGGAGAAACCATGCGTGAGACAATGGTACGCGAGGCTAAAGAAGAGCTGGGAATTGATTGTATTCCTGAATGGTTAGGTCTTGCCCACTTTGAAATGCAACCAGACTATTTTAGTAATGTAGTACGTGAGGAGTATGGTGCAATATTTGGGGTATCATTAGGCGATGAATATTTAGAGCAAATTGAGAAAATGCGAATAGATAGAGAAGAAATTGAAAAAATTTCTTTGTTAGGAGAGATTTCTTCTGGTGAAGAAATAAGAGAACTTGACAGAAAACTAACTGAGTTTTATTAAGGTTATTTGGAAATGTTGCTGAGTTAGGAGGCACCCGAAAGTTTCAGCTTGTCAGACCGACAAATTCCAATTTATCGAATAGTAACCCCCGACAGACTTTTTAATCTGTCGGGGTTAATCTTTGTTTTCCGCGAATCCAGTTGAGTTAAACTTCCATATGAGAAGTCCGCTTTCGCAAGTGCTTTTTTCTGGTGAGGCGTACGAGAATCCAAGTAATTCTCACTGCGTTCGAATAACTTGGGCAAGTTTTCCTTGATGTCTCAGACATCATTTTGCTTCGCAAAACCGAAAAACATTGCCGAACCGGCGCCTTTCGGCGCGGGTTTAATGCTTGGGTAGGGGTCACCAAAACAAAACGCATCGCGATTGCGATGCGTTTTGTTTTGGTGACCCGTACGGGAATCGAACCCATGTTTCCAGCGTGAGAGGCTAGCGTCTTAGCCGCTTGACCAACGGGCCTTTGTTGAGTACCCTAGTATTATATCACATCTTTTTCATTTTTGCAATACCTTTTTCAAAATTTTTTCAATATTTTTTTACGCATCTTCAAAAACCGCCGAAATACCCGAAAAGCCCTTTACAAATCTCTGTTTTTGGTGTATCATATATTATATATTTTCTAAGAAGGACAAATACTATGGAACTCTACGAACAAATAAGCTCTCTATGTGCCGCTGCCTGTCGCGCAAAGCTGTCACTTGCGAATGCAGGCGCAGGTCTCAAAAACGATGCCCTCTCGGCTATCGCTAAAAAGCTCGGGGAATCAAAAGAGCAAATAATAAACGCCAACAGGCTCGACCTCGAACGCGCCGCCGAAAACGGTGTTCCGCCTCACATGCTCGACCGCCTCACGCTTAACGAAAAGCGTATCGACGCTATAATTGACTCTCTTTATGAAATCGTCTCGCTGACCGACCCCATAGGTAAAGGCGAGTGCTGGGTTCGTCCGTCGGGTATTAAAATTTCAGCGGTCAAGGTGCCCCTCGGGGTTATCGGTATAATCTACGAGGCAAGACCGAACGTCACGGTTGACGCCGCGGCGCTCTGCCTTAAAACGGGTAACGCGGTCATTCTTCGCGGCGGCAAGGAAGCGATAAATTCCAATATCGCGCTTGTTGGTGTAATGAGATCAGCGCTCGCAGCGGTCGGTCTTGACCCCGACGCTATAGGACTTATCACCGACGTAACTCACGAGGGCGCAAATATCCTTATGACCATGACAGATTACGTTGACGTTCTCATTCCTCGCGGCAGTCACCGTCTTATCGCGGCTGTCAAGCAGAACTCCAAGGTTCCCGTCATTGAAACAGGCGCGGGAAACTGTCACCTTTATATACACGCCGACGCCGATACCGACATGGCTGTAAAGATCGCGCTCAACGCAAAATGTCAGCGTCCGTCGGTATGTAATGCAATAGAGACACTTGTCGTCAACCGTTCTATTGCCGCAGAGGTGCTTCCGAAAATTACAGAAGTAATGAAGCCGTACGGCGTGGAATTCAGATGCGACGAATATTCATCACAGTTTATTAATGATGCAAAAGCCGCAACCAACGAGGATTGGTCAACCGAATACGACGACTATATTTTAGCTGTAAAGACGGTCGATACCATTGACGAAGCTATAGATCACATAAACAGGCACAACACAAAGCACAGTGAAGCGATTATTACACGTTCTCTTGCAGATGCCGAAAGATTCCAGAGAGAAATTGACGCGGCGGCAGTATACGTCAACGCATCTACGCGCTTTACCGACGGTGGAGAGTTCGGCTTTGGTGCGGAGATAGGAATTTCCACGCAAAAGCTTCACGCAAGAGGACCTATGGGACTTGACGCGCTGACCACGACAAAATATCTTATAAACGGAAACGGAGATATACGAAAATAATGAGAAGCTCAGCACTTTTCGGCCCCGGCGGCAACAGCGATTCGTTTGCTGCGGAGGGCTTTAAAAGCTCAAAGGACGCGCCCGCATGGATCGCCGCGAGGGGTCTTGACGCCTACGAATATCAAGGCGGAAACGGTATTATGGCAGGAGCGGCGGCACTCACCGCAATAGGTAACGCCGCGCGTGACGCAGGCATAAAAATGTCACTCCACGCGCCATACTTTATCTCCCTTTCGGGAGTTGACCCCGAAAAGCGTCTCAAAAGCCTCAAATATATCGAGCAAAGCGTAAACGCCGCGCTCTGTCTCGGCGCTGATACTATAGTCATTCACGCAGGCTCTGCCTCAAAGATATCACGCGACGAGGCTATGTATCTTGCCACCGATACTCTCACACGCGCCGCCGAGCAGTTCGGTGACAAGGGCGTTATTCTCGGTATTGAAACTATGGGAAAGCAGAATCAACTCGGAACGCTCGACGAGGTCATAGAGCTTTGCAGTATCTCGCCCTGCTTCCGTCCTGTAGTTGATTTCGGACATCTTAACGCAAGAAACGTCGGCGGTGTTTTCCCGTCAACCGATGCGTATAAGCTCGTTTTTGATAAAATCGGAGAAAAGCTCGGAGACAGTGTCGCGCGCTATCTGCACTGTCATTTCTCAAAAATAGAATACACCTCTGCGGGTGAAAAAAAACATCTCACCTTCGACGACACGGTCTACGGTCCCGACTTCGAACCGCTTATCGAGGTCATCGCCCGTGAAGGACTGTGTCCGTGCATAATCTGCGAATCTGCGGGTACTATGGCAGAGGACGCCGCAAAAATGAAATCTCATTATCTCAAAATGATAAATTGAAAGGATTAAAAAGTATGTCACATCTTGAATCGGTAAAATCAATACTTCCCGAGGGCTCGGCGCTTCTTGTCACCTCGGCTGTCAATCAGCGTTGGCTGACAAACTTTGACTACACCGACGGCTACGTTCTCGTCACTCACGGGAAGTCATATCTCATCACCGACTTCCGCTATATCGAAGCCGCACACAACGAAGCCGACAAGGGCTTCAAGATAGTTATGCCCGAGGACCGTTCTATGCTCGCGGAAATTGCCGCGCATCTTAAGGAAGAGGGCGTGACAAAGGTCGCAGTCGAGGACGCGACGCTCTCTCTTGCCGATTTTGAAATGATAAAGAGCCGAATCGAAGGCGTTGAGTTCGTTTCCGGCGGCTCTAAGCTTACAGACGAGCTGCGTCGTTATAAAGACGCAGGAGAAATAGAAAAAATGAAGAAAGCACAGGCTCTCACCGATGCGGCATTCGAGCACATTCTCGGCTATATCACACCCGACCGCACCGAAATTGACGTCGCTCTTGAGCTTGAATTCTTTATGCGTAAAAACGGCGCTGACGGTCTTGCTTTTGAGACCATCGCGGTATCGGGTAGCGCGTCGTCTATGCCTCACGGTGTTCCCCGCCCCGTAAAGCTCGAAAAGGGATTTTTAACGCTCGACTACGGCGCAAAATATCAGGGCTACTGCTCGGATATGACACGTACCGTCGTTATCGGTAAGGCTGACGGCGATATGAAGCGTCTTTATAATACCGTACTCGAAGCACAGCTTGCCGTCATTTCCGCGCTTGAAGCGGGTGAGCGCGGACGCGCAAAGCTCGACAAGATCGCGCGTGATATCATAGACAACGCGGGATACAAGGGCTGCTTCGGTCATTCTCTCGGACACGGCGTCGGTATGTATATCCACGAAGCGCCGGGACTTTCGAGTAAAGCACCCGAGGGCGCGCTTCTCAGCGTCGGCGACGTTATTACCGACGAGCCGGGCATCTATATTTCGGGCAAATACGGCTGCCGTATTGAAGATATGATTGCAATTACCGAGAACGGTATCTACGACTTCACAAAGAGCCCCAAGAATCTTATAGAGCTTTAAAAGGAGAATTATAAATTATGACTCTCACAGAAGCACGCGAAAAGCTGACCGAATTTGAGCAAAAGCTCAGCGCGTATAATCACGCAATGTCACTTATATATTATGACGGAGCAACAACGGCACCGAAGGCAACCGCCGCAAACCGCGGTCAGACCCTTTCAATACTCAGTCAGGAGAGCTACCTGCTCTCGACGGGCAAGGATACGGTCGAAATGCTCGAATTTCTTGATGCTCACAAGGATGACCTGACCGAGGTCGAGGCTCGCAAGGTATATCTTGCGCTTAAAGACATACGCGAGATGCAGAAGATACCGATGGAAGAATATGTCGCCTACGAAAAGCTGCTCGTTGAAGCCGACGACGTATGGCACACGGCAAAGGAGACAAGCGATTTTGCCCTCTTTGAGCCGTTACTTACCAAAATTTTTGAAACACAGATACGTTTTGCGGGATATTGCGCACCCGAAATGAAGCCCTACGATTATATGCTCGGCAAATACGAGGACGGACTTACAACCGAAAAATGCGACGAATTTTTTAGTACACTTAAAGAACGTATAGTTCCTCTTATCGTAAAAATATCGAAAAAGCCTCAGCTCGACAATTCCTGTCTGCTCGGTGATTTCGACGAGCGCGAGCAGGAAAAGTTCGCTCTCACTCTTATGGAAGCTATGGGCATAGATATGGGTCATTGCGGTCTTGCCACGACCGAGCATCCATTCACGACAAGCCTCGGCTCTCATCATGACGTCCGTATTACCACCAACTATAAAAAAGACGACCTATCCTGCTCGATGTTCAGCGTAATTCACGAGGGCGGTCACGCACTCTACGATATGAATTCCGACGACGAATATGCCTACACCTTCCTTGACGGCGGCGTATCAATGGGAATACACGAAAGTCAGAGCCGTTTCTATGAGAATCTGCTCGGACGCAGCCGCGCATTTATAAATAACATTTTCCCAAAGATGAAAGCCTGCTTCCCGTCTCAGCTTGAAAAATACACCGCTGACGACGTATACAAAGCAATAAACCTCGTAACTCCGTCACTTATAAGAACCGACGCCGACGAGGTCACATACTGTCTCCACGTTATGATACGCTACGAGCTTGAAAAGCGCGTCGTTTCGGGTGAGCTTAAGGTTCACGACCTGCCTACAGAGTGGAACAGACTTTATAAGGAATATCTCGGTGTAGACGTACCGAACGACCGCGAGGGAGTGCTTCAGGACAGCCATTGGTCGGGCGGCGGTATCGGATATTTCCCGTCATATGCACTCGGAAGCGCGTACGGCGCGCAGCTCCTCAAGAAAATGAAGGAGACCGTTGACGTTGACGCCTGCCTTGAGCGCGGCGATTTCACTCCTATCAACGAATGGAACCGCGATCATATCTGGAAATACGGCTGTCTCAAGAAGTCAAACGAGCTGCTTGAAGCGGCACTCGGCGAGCCCTTCGACCCCACAGTTTATACCGATTATCTCGAAAAGAAATACGGCGAGCTTTACGGAATATGAGTTTTATATGTGGGCTCTGCCCACACCCGCTTAAGAAACTTTTTGCAAAAAGTTTCTTAAGAATCTTCAAAAAACTTCAAACAAGGGGTCTGTTTTAGGTTTTTGTTTATCTTTCAACGGTTGCTCGGGCGCAACCGTTGAAATTTTATACGGTAATCTTCGCGGCAGGGGCGAAGGCTTTCACAAAAGTGAGATAAAGTTGCGGCGCCCTGCCTTGTCGCTACCGCGGTCGCGGGCTCAAACGCTCGCCATTGCGGCGTTCTCACTACGCGACACGAAAAAATAATGTAAATTTTAAACTTTTTGAACAGATAATATTGCTATTATGTCGCGTCGTGAGTGTGTCCGAATGGCAACACACGAGCCGCGACTGCGGCAGCGACGAGGAGGGGTGCCGTGGTGAACCTCACTTTTAGCAAGACCACCAGCCCCGACGTGATAATACCGTGCTATCCCTCACCTGCCGCGACCGAGCGGTTGGTGAAAGGTGAATAAACACCTTGGATAAACCATTTGTTTTTGAAAGTTTTTGAAGATCCTTAAGAAACTTTTTTCAAAAAGTTTCTTAAGTGGGGTGTGGGGTGAAACCCCGCATAAAAAAACACCGCCCGATAAATCCCAATTTGTCGTAAATAATATTTTTGGGCACGGACTACCTTAGTCGTCCGTGCCCATCGTCATTCACACTCTTCCGTTGTTTGCTTTGATGATATTTTTTATTCTCCGTTTGCGGTAACCTCTTCGTTTACCACTTTTTCGTAAAATTCCTGCTTGGTTATGAGGATCTGTCTCGGTTTGTTGCCGTCAGCACCGCTGACGTAGCCAAGCTCTTCCATTCGGTCGATTATCTTTGCAGCACGTCCATATCCTATCTCAAGCTTACGCTGAAGAAGCGACGTTGACACTTTATTTTCATTAATAGCTATCTCGACAGCTCGTCGGAATTTTGCGTCCTCGCTGTCGTCTGACATATCTGCCGCATCAAGAGCCGCGCCACCGGTCTTTTTCTCTCCGACATTTGCCGCGGCGGCTTCCATGCTTGCCATAAAGTCGCTGTTATACTGAACAGGGGCATTATTCGACTTAATATAATCGACAACGCGCGCGACCTCGGCGTCCTCAAGGAATGCGCCCTGAACACGCATAGGCTTCGCAAGTCCCACAGGTGAGAACAGCATATCGCCGTGTCCTATCAGCTTCTCGGCTCCCGCGATGTCTATTATTGTACGTGAGTCGACCTGTGACTTAACGGTACACGCGATACGTGACGGAACATTTGCCTTGATAAGGCCCGTAATAACGTCAACGGACGGACGCTGAGTACCTATTATGAGGTGGATTCCGACAGCACGCGCCTTTTGCGCGATACGTGTGATAAACTGTTCAACGTCAGCCTTTGCCATCATCATAAGGTCGGCAAGCTCGTCTATAACGATTATGAGCTTTGGTAGATATTCGCGGTCAGGGTCATTTGCTGTTGCTTTGTTATATGAATCTATATCACGCACACCAACGTCTTCAACAAGCGTATAACGTCTTTCCATTTCGGCAACTGCAGAAGCAAGTGCGCCTGCCGCTTTGCGGGGATCACTTATTATGGGGCAATACAGATGCGGTATATGCTGATAAATACTGAACTCGACCTTCTTCGGGTCTATCATTATCATCTTGACCTGGTCAGGTGAGTTTTTATAAAGAAGGCTCGTAACGATACCGTTAATACATACCGACTTACCCGAGCCCGTAGTACCCGCGATTATCATGTGCGGCATCTTTTTAATATCAAAATAAATATTTTTACCCGCAACGTCCTGACCAAGACATACTGTCAAGGGAGAGGAATTTATAAAGGTCTCGGTCTCAAGTAGCGTTCTGAGGTGAACTATCGCCTGAACCTCATTTGGAACCTCAACGCCGACCGCAGGCTTATTTGGTATCGGTGCTTCAATACGCACGCCGACGGTTGCAAGATTCATCGCTATATCGTCAACAAGATTTGCAATAGCTCGGACTCTGACTCCTGCTTCGGGGACGACCTCATATCTCGTAATAGTCGGTCCTATCGAGTATCCTATATCCTTTATCTTGATGCCGAAGCTATCAAGCGTTGCACGAAGCTTTTTCTTGGTCGCTATTATCGACTCTGTAAGGTCAGCCGTCGACGAGGTGTCTGCGACAAGAAGGTCAATGGGCGGTGGATTCCACTTTGGCTTCTCCGGCTCTGCCGTAGGCTCTGAAACAGTATCGGTAGTAATTGCTAAAACGTCAACGTTGTCTGCGTTTCCGTCATCAGGAATAAGACCGTCGGCAGTTTCCTCTATCTCTTCTTTTTCGGGTTCAATCTTTTGTTCACGCTTAGGTCTGTCCTCGTTAAATACCTCTTTAAGAGCAAAATCCTTGGTTTCGGAAGCATTCTCCTCGGATTGCCTTTCGACTGTCTCTTCCTTTTCGACATCTCCGAAGAATCCGTCGTCAAATATTTCATCGTTTGCAGGTTCTGTTTCTTCCTTAACTGTTTCCTTTGCCTTACTTGAATCAGGCTCGTCAAGCTGTTGCTTGCGTCTGTAGCTTGTGTATTTGCTTTCCGTAACAATCTCGTCTTCAGCTTCTGTCGCAAGTCTTGCGGCTTCCTCTTCGGCGCGCCTTTCTGCCTTAAGCTTACGTTTTGCTTTTATATATACCGCTACATTATACGGTGTCATATCAAACAGAAGCATTATAAGGACCGCAATGACAGGAAATATAATTACCACCGAGCCGACGGTTTTCAGTCCTGCAAACGACAGCCATCCAAGTGAACCACCGACAAAGCCTCCGCCAACAAGCTCATTTCCGTTTGTCCAAAGCCACTCGATACCGGGATAAGTGGCATCACTGACAAACACTTGAAGCAATGCGGATATAAGCAGAATAACGGATGACATAAATATAATTTTTACAGCAACGCGATGACGGTCAACAAGACGTCTCCACATTATACCGAGGTATACAAATACTAAAATTATAAGATACGCGCCTCCGCCAAGAAGTCCGAAAAATAAAGCGTGGATAGCCTCTCCGACAGGCCCGAAAAGATTTTCGTCAGCTTTAAGTCCAAATACGTCGCGAAGCGTGAAGCACAAAAAAAGCGTGACCGCCAAAACAAACCACAAAAACGGAAGAAGCTTATGACACAGCTTGTCTGACGGCGGCGTGTATTTAGCCTTTTCGAGCGTCGCTTTTCCTGATGCGTTTTTCTTTGCGGCAGGCTTAGATGACGGTTTTCCTGCGGTGTCGTTGCCTTTTTGGGAAACGGTTATCTTTTTCTTTACTTCGGGAGATCTACCTTTGGTTTCTGCCATTTTTTCCTCCAAACAATATACACGTCTAAACGTAGCGATAAAATACAATAATATATAACGTAATTATACCATAAAAAAAACCATAATGCAACTATCATTTTTTATTTTGGAGTTATATTTTATGAAAACAATTACCGACAAAACAGGACTTTCGTCCTTTTTACGCCTTGCCGTGTTCGGTCTTGCCGCAGGATTTGCAAACGGTCTGCTCGGCGCGGGAGGCGGTATAATCATAGTTTTCGGACTTTCTCCCCTGCTCTCCTTCAGCGAAAGCGGAAAGCGGGACGTTTTTGCAAATGCGCTGGCGGTCATGCTGCCCGTATCTGTAGTATCTGTTATCAGCTATATTTTAAACGGAAGACTTGACACCGATGCCTTTAGTGTATACGCTCTTCCCGCCATTATCGGCGGATATTTCGGCGCGGTACTTCTTGACCGTCTTAAATTACCTCTTATCAAAAAAATGTTTGCCTTGCTCGTTATATGGTCTGGCGTATATCTTATAATGAGGTGATCTTATGCTGTTTATTGATATTATTGCCTCATTTATTATTGCGTTGCTGTCGGGCATGGGCATTGGAAGCGGTGGACTTTTGGTTATATACCTCACATTTATGACAGATGCCGAACAGCTTGCCGCACAGGGTGCAAATCTCTTATTTTTTCTGTTTTCGTCGGGCTCGGCACTGCTTTATAATATAAGAAAACGGAATATATATTGGACCGCAGTGCTTTTTCTTTCGGTCATAGGTATACTCGGCGCGCTTTTCGGAAGCTTTGTCGCAGGAATAATACCCACCGAAATACTACGAAAGCTTTTCGGAATAATGCTTACGGTATCGGGAGTCGTAACTCTTTTGAAAAAAGAAAAGCTAACCGCCGACAAAAAGGAAAGCGAGTGAGTCAAATGTATTTGACTCACGCGCTTTCCTTTATTATTACCGACTTGATCAAAATTGACTTTTCTTGCCGATTTTTTCCGTGATATGCGCAGGGAGCTCGACATCAGATATTACCGCATCAATATTACCTAACTCACCCATATTATACAGGCAGCTTTTCCCTATCTTTCCGCCGTCACAGAGAAGTATCTTCTTCTTTGCATAACGAAACATTACCTTTCGAAGATTTGCCTCCTCTATAGCATTATCGGTCATTCTTCCCTCACCGTCAAGCCCATGGCAAGAAAAAAACAGTATGTCGGCATTAAAATTCCGTACAAAAGCCTCAGCCTGCTCTCCGACATAGGAATACGAATGAATTATCATCTGTCCACCCGTACAAAAGGTCCTGATATTTGCCTCGGCAAGCATCAGTGCGGTTTTTGCACCACTGGTTATAACTATAAGGTTTTTATACCGTGCAAGGTGCGGTACCATATGATATGCGCTCGTTGAGCCGTCGAGCATTACTATCATTCCATCTTCAACAAGAGCCGCCGCTTGCTTTGCAATGTCGTTTTTTACGTCGCTCTTTTCTGACGCGCGCAAAGAGAACGGTATCTCATAAAAGGAATAAGCCGCGTTGAGCATAGCCCCTCCGTACATTTTTGTGATTATTCCCTTGTCGTGAAGTGCCGTGAGATCACGTCTCACTGTAGGCTCGCTGACATAAAGCTTTCTCGCAAGCTCTTTTACTCCTATATCGGGATTTGCTCTCAGCTCGTCGATTATGCGGCGGTGCCGCTCTCCTATCATCATTTCTGTTTGTTTCCTCCGATGATTACATATGATTATTTGTGATTATTTCAGTTTGATATACTGATTATTTATCTAAATTCAAAAAAACTATTGACTTTTTAATCATTTTGTGGTTTGATTATAATACATAAAATTAATTTTGTCAACAAAAATAAATATTTTAAGAAGGAGAAAAATATGAAAACAAAAGCAGTCAGACTACACGGTGCTATGGATGTAAGGCTTGGCGAAGTAGACCTTCCCAAAACAGGTCGCGACGAATTACTTTTAAGAGTTATCACCGATTCTCTATGCGCGTCGACCTACAAAGCTGTCAAGCAGGGCAGCAACCACAAAAGAGTTCCGCCTGATATTGAAGAAAATCCAATTATCATAGGTCACGAGATGTGCGGAGAGATCGTAGAGGTCGGAGAAGATCTGAAAGACAACTGGAATGTCGGTCAAAAGGTTGTTATTCAGCCTGCTCTCAAGCTCGAAAGCGGATATGACCCCGGATATTCATATACGACCTACGGCGGAAATGCAGTATACACTCTCGTTCCCTCGATAGCACTCGAAAGAGGTTGTGTTATACCGTATAACGGCGACGCGTTCTTTGAGGGCTCCTTAGTAGAGCCTCTCGGCTGTGTTCTGCGCGGCTTTAAAGGCTTTTATCACACAGATTACTCAAACTACAAACGTACCGACGGCGCTAAAAAGGGTGGTAAACTCGCGATCCTCGGCGGTGCGGGTCCTATGGGTGTCGGAGCTGTTATCCTCGGAGCTTGCTATGTCGGTGTTGGCGAAATAGTGGTTACTGACATTAACAGTGAAAGACTTGAGGATGCAAAATCAAAATGCTCCCCATCGTTTGCCGCAAAGCACGGTTGTAAGCTCACTTATGTTAACACATCAGGAATCGAGGACCCTGCAAAATATCTGATAGATCTTTCAAACGGTGGCTTTGATGATGTATTCGTAATGGTTCCTGTTTCCGCTCTCTTCACTATGGCTGAACAGATCTGCCGCGAGGACGGATGCGTAAACTTCTTTGCAGGTCCCCCCGTACACGACCTTCAAGGTTCACTCAACCTTTACCGAGTTCACTATGACGGCATCCACGTTGTAGGTACGGCAGGCAGCATTCCCGAGGACACCGTCGACACTATCAAGCTTATTGAAAACGGTATGGAAACGGGCGCACTCGTTTCACACATTCTTGGACTCCGTGCCGTGCCCGACGCTATTCTCGCAATGGAAAAGCCCGACGGTGCAAAGAAGGTCTGCTACAACGGCATTGATATTCCGCTTATCGCGATCGACGATCTCGAAAAGCTCGGAGAAAATAATGAACTTTACCGCGAACTTGCCGCTATTGTAAAGGCAAACGGCGGACTGTGG
The DNA here is from genome assembly GCA_045597185.1 of Eubacteriales bacterium. Lineage (GTDB taxonomy): Bacteria > Bacillota > Clostridia > Oscillospirales > CAG-272 > RGIG3994. The sequence continues at coordinate 10,589 of JAZODV010000101.1, read as the reverse complement.
TGCGCTGAAGCGGAAAAATATCTTCTTTCCAACGCACCGAAAATATCCTGAAAATAAGGAAGCTATCTCTATGAACATAATAACGCTCACTCTCAACCCTGCGTTTGATATACATTGCTATACTGAAAGCTTTGCTCCCTATCACGAAAATCTTGCAGACATAACCTCATTTGACGCGGGAGGAAAGGGAGTAAACATTTCACGTGCGCTCATATCTCTCGGTGTAGATAACACCGCTCTGATCGTTCTCGGAAGTGAAAATGCAGACACCTTCAAACGTGCGCTTGTCGCCGATAAAATAGATCATATTGCGGTTGAGACAGCCGGAAGGATAAGGGAAAATATAACGCTTCACACAAGCGGCTCGCCCGAAACGAGAATAAGCTTTCGCGGCTTTGAGGCAGACCCTTCTCTTCTCTCACTTGTTGAGGAAGCCATTGAAAGCTCGGTCTGCAGTGACACCGTCCTTACTTTTACGGGAAGTCTGCCCACTGGTATTAGCGCATCCGAAGCAAGAGAAATGCTTTTGAGAATGAAAAAAAGAGGCGCGCGCATAGTTATAGATTCACGTTCCTTCACGCTCGATGATATTTCCGCGGTACGTCCATGGCTGATAAAGCCAAACGAAGAGGAGATATCGATGTATTCTTCCCGAAAAGCCGACAGTCTAAACGAAGCAGCGATCGTAGCAAAAGAGCTTCGCGAAAGCTGCGCTGACAACGTTATGATAAGCCTCGGGGGCGCCGGAGCCGTACTCGCTTGCGAAGCAGGCTGTTTCGCGGCAAACGCGCCAAGTGTTGAGGTAAGGTCCACAATAGGTGCGGGAGACAGTTCGATAGGCGGCTTTATTGCAGGGGCTTCAAAGGGTCTATCATACGCCGAAATGTTGAAATATGCCGTATGTTGCGGAAGCGCCGCATGTATGACCGAAGGCACAAAACCGCCCAAAAAGGAAAACGTGGAAGCGCTTTTGACCAAAGTCAATATACAAAAGTATCTGTAACATATACTCAAAACTCAAAAAAATGACATACCGCCAAAAAGTAAGATACTTTTTGGCGGTATATTGCTTATGATCTTATTTATATATCCTGACGGCTACCCAAAGCCGTCCTTTTTTTGTTTGTCCGTCTATTCCTTCGTATATGAAGCGTCCGTATCCCCTAACCGACACTATATCTCCGACGCTCGGCTCAGCTGACGGTCTTTTTACAGTCCTACTGTTTACAAAAACAAGCTCGGCGTCAAACAATGCCTGACTTTCTGTACGAGAGAGCTTAAAGACCGACGCTACAAGCGCGTCGAGTCTTTCGGATGCCACGGGCATTTTTTCCTTTTGGGGAAGCGACGCGCAGTTCTCCGGCGGCTCGTTTGTTATTTCACACGTCACGCTCGTCCTTTTTACTTGCTTAAGTTCACTTATAATGAACCTCGAAATGCTTTCAAGGCAATAGAGATATCCGCAATTTTCGTATATTACTATATCTCCGAGCACTTCCCTTTTTATTCCAAGACCTATGAGTGCGCCAAGAAAATCTCTGTGAGTTAGTAGGTCTGCAAATTTTTGCGATATAGGAGAAATTTTTATCCATACAGTCGGTGGCTCTGCACCCCACGTCTCTCCAAAGCAGGCTATTTTTCGCTCGGCAGAGGGGTATCCGCCTAAAAGCTCGGTATACGGAAGTTCCGACAGCAGCACACTCTGTTCGGAAAGTGTCAAAAAATCCGAATATACCGTGTATCCTCTTTCCTCGGCTCTTCGTGAAAGCTCCGAAAAACGTTTTTTTAATTGTGTTACGTCTTGTTCCATACAAAATCTTCCAAATAAAATAATAATACAATTATAGTTCCTACCGTGCAAAAAGTCAAGCCCTTTGTCATAAAACAAAGACAAGCCTCATAGACTTTAACAGTTCACAAAGGAAAGGACAACTAATATGACAGACAAAAAAACTGACTCTATACTTTATAGTAGCGTACTTCATTATCTTCCTAAAGCCCTTGCCGATGAGATTATCTGTTTGTCTCCGCATAAGGCAGATGAGCTAAGGCTAAGGCTCGGTGGCGCGTGTTCAATTACATCCGACGGAAAAAGCATACCCCTTGACACAAGACTTGACCGAGCCGATATTGACGCTATAGTCAAAAAAATGTGCGACGGCTCGGTTTATGCCTACAGAGAAACGATAAACAACGGCTACATAACACTAAAAAGCGGCGTGCGCGTGGGAATTTGCGGAAGAGCCGTCATCGAGAACGGTAAAATTCACGGAATATATGATATAAACGCTCTTTGTATACGTATTCCACATGACATAAACGGTATCGGTGAACCTATTATAAAGCTTATGAAAGCGTCACATTACTCTGAGGGTGTGCTTATTTATTCCGCGCCGGGTGTCGGAAAAACTACGCTGCTTCGTTCTCTTATAAACTCACTTGCAGGCGGCGACAAACCGAAAAGAGTAGCCGTCATCGACACTCGCGGTGAACTTTGCTGCCGTCTTGAGGGCGGTCTTTGCGTCGATATTCTATCGGGTTATCCTAAGGCTATAGGTATAGAGATAGCCGCACGCACGCTCAATCCCGATATTATTGTCTGCGACGAGATAGGAGCTGATACAACCGAGGCGGCTGCCATAAAGGCGGCTCACAACTGCGGCGTACCTCTGCTCGCGTCGTCTCACGCAAAAAGTTTGCCAGAGCTTTTGCGCCGTACGGGAATTGCACTACTTCACGACGCAAAAATTTTCGGCGCATACGTCGGTATATCGCGCGGAAACGGAAAGGATTACCGCTACGATATGACACGAAGCAGAGACGCAAATGCTGTGGTTTAAGCTGTTTGGGTGCGCTCTTATTATGCTTTCGGGTGCTGTCGGCGCCGCCTTTTTAAGCCGTGCAGAAAGTGAAAGACTAAAACGACTTGATGCACTCATAGAGCTTTTGCGCTTTATCCGCCGTGAGATAGATTATTTTTGTGTACCCATAAATGAAATTTTCAGACGTGCCGACCATCGTATACTCAAAGAGTGCGGAGTAATCGGCACTGTCACCGATTTTGATTCGTTTATATCTTCGCTGTCGCCGGTGCCCGACGACGAGATAAAAAATATTCTGATATCGTTTTCGCGTGAGCTTGGTATCAGTTACCGCGAGGAACAGCTTAAAAACTGCGACCTTCATATAAATACTCTTACGTCTCTGCGCGACAGAGCATACGCCGAAAGCAAAAAAAACAAGAAGCTACACACGACTCTCTGTATATCCGCAGCGGCGGCAATCGTGATATTGCTTTTATGATAGGAAGGAAAAAACACAATGGATATAACTCTTATACTTAAAATAGCAGGTGTCGGATTTCTCGTTGCAATATGCGGTCAGATACTTCAAAAATCCGGGAAGGACGAGCAGGCTATGATGGTCACGGTCGGCGGTCTTGTGGTCGTTATGCTGATGCTTATGGGCGAGATAGGCGAGCTTATAGAAAACGTACGAAGGATATTCGGACTATGAATATCCCCGAAATTCTGTCAAGCGGAAATATTCCCACCTACGTATCTGTTATGCTGAAGGGCTTTGGTGCGGCGGTAATTTCACATCTTTGCGCGACCGTCTGCCGTGACTGCGGCAAGCCGTCTGTTGCTGATCTCGTTGAAACGGCGGGAAAGCTTGAAATATTTATTCTATGCCTTCCCCTTATCTCGGATATTATGCGCACCGCCGCGGCTCTGCTTGAAATATAATGAAAAAGCTGATTTTTTTCTTATCCCTTATGCTTTTTGCCGTCTTTTTTGTTTTTTCTTCTGCTGCCGAGACCTTCAACATAGACGAAGAATATTCGGATTTTTTCTCGGAAGTACCCATAAGCGTAGAAAATGACCTGCCCGAGGAAGTCACGGGAAATGACCCGGTTAAGGATGCCGAATCGCTGACCTCTTGGAATTTTTTGCTCGGTTTTTTAGGAGAGACCCTATCAAAGCAGTTAAAAAATCTTTTGCCAACATTTGTAAAATTACTCGGTCTTATACTTTTGTCGTCGGTATTTTCGACGTTTAGAAATTCACTTGAACCTAAAACCTCGAAAATGCTCGGATTCTGTCAGGGTGCGGCGGTGTCGGTCATACTTGTACTTATGCAATCAGATACCCTCACGCTTATATCGGAGCATCTTTCAAGCCTTATGAGCTTAGTCAATACTATGACACCGATTACGGTACTTCTCTACGCTTCGGGGGGTAACGTCGCGGGTGCGGGTGTGAGCGCGTCGGCTATGACAGTGTTTATGAATTTCTGCCAGAATATACTTGCTAAAACTATAATTCCCTTCTCTGCTATCTGTCTGTGTCTGACTGTTGTGTCATCTCTCTCGGACGGTCTTGGACTTGGCGGTTTTATTTCACTCATAAAACGCTATTACACAAGAACACTCACATTTATGATGTCGATCCTATGCGCGATACTTGGTATGCAAAGTGCGATCGCCTCAGGAAGTGACAGCATCTCTCTTCGCGCCGCAAAATTCGTGGCAGGCTCAACGATCCCCGTGGTCGGCGGCTCGGTCAGCGAATCTATGCGAACACTTGCGGCAAGTATAACGCTGCTTCGACGGGCCTTTGGGATAACAGGTATAGTTTTGATCGCCCTTCTCACACTTCCTGTCATTGTTCTGCTCTTGCTGACAAAAGCAATTATGGGTATCGCCGCGTCTGCCGCCGAGCTTATGGGCTGCGAAAACGAAAAGCGGCTGCTTACGGGTATTTCGGATATATACGGATGTCTCACCGCCGTTGTTACCGCTGTGTCACTTATGTTCATTTTTATGCTTACTCTTCTTGCCGTATCCGCTACGGCTCTTATAAATTGATATGAAGGTATATATTATTTCGGTCGTCGCCGTTTCTCTTGTGGCGTCGGCGCTTATTCTTCTCGCGCCCGAAGGAAAAAGCGGCGGAATCTCAAAGCATCTGCGCCTGCTCACGTCGCTCTGTATCCTTGCCGTTATCAGCGAACCGCTTATTTCTTTTTCAAAAAGCATCCTTTCGTCACCACCGAGGGATATGACATACCTATTCACAGACGGACTTACCGAAACCGACTCAGAGTCAGTATTTTTTGAAAGTATTTCCGACTTTTCAGCGTCACAGTTAAACACCGAGCTTACACGGCTTATATGCGAAAAATTCTCTCTTGACGACGGCGATGTTTCGGTCACCTCAAGCTACAAAACGACCGATGAAGGCATCTCGTTTTCGTCGGTCACGGTAAGGCTTTCGGGATTGGCAATATTTAAAGACCCGCGCGACATAGAAAGCTTCGTCACGGCTCTGACGGGGCTTCCCTGCCGATGTGAGATATAATTAAAGGAGATTAGCGTGAAAGTTTATTATGCTGTGAGAAAAGATCACGGATCACGCTAGCAAATTTAAACTAAAAATGGGACCCAACCCATTTTTGTTTGCAAAGCAAACACGCTTAAATTTTATTATTTATTGTGCCGCCGCATTGCGGCAGAATGGAGATTTTTATGAATTTAAAAAACAAGCTGACAAGCCTACACAAAAGCGGTAAGCTGAAATTTATTTTTATAATACTTCTTGCAGGCATCGTTCTTCTCGTGCTTGGCGGCAAGGGTAGCGGCAAGACTCAGTCGGTGCAATCTTCACTTGATACAGAGACCTCACTCGAAGCAAAAATAAGAACGCTTTGCGAAAGCGTTGACGGTGTCTCGTCGGCAAACGTCGCGGTATCTCTTGACGGTGACGGCGAGGTCGTCGGCATCGGTATCGTGTGTCGGGGCGGCAGCGACCCGAAAATACAGAGAGAGCTTCTCTCTCTCGTGTCTGCCGCGTGCGGCGTCGGAAGTAACAGAATATTTATAACCGAGGCGCAAAAATAATATCCGCGTGTCATAAAGACCGCGGAGCTTAAATATATATATTGTGTAAAGAAAAATTTTTGGAGGAAATTTTATGGTTATCGAAAAGAAACAACCGCTTGACGGTCTCAAAAGATTTGTCAAAAAGATTGGAAAACGTAACCTCATAATCGCAGGAGCGCTCGTGCTTATCGTTGCGGCGGTATGCATAAATTGGGCTATCTTTGCAGACGATGACAACGGTTACGACGGTTATGACGTAAGCTCAGGTATGCAGAACAGCTACGGAGATACGTCTACAGGCAACACTGCCGAGGAGGACTTCTTCTCTGCAACACAGGTCAGCCGTGAGCGCGCACGCGACGAGGCACTTGAGGTACTTCAGTCGGTAGTTGACGACGAGGCAGCAGACGAAGCCAGCAAGACCGCCGCTTACGAGAGCATTACAAAGATTGCAAAGCAGATGGACGACGAGGCAAATATCGAGTCTCTCATCGTTGCAAAGGGCTTTGAACAGTGCGTTGCAGTACTTAACGACGAATCCGCAAGTATCGTTGTCAAGGCAGAGGGTGAGCTTACCGCCGCGCAGCTTTCTCAGATAAACGAGATAGTTTACGTTCAGGCAGGCATCATTCCCGAAAATATTACTATAATTCAAAAGTAATCAAAAAACATCCGTATACTCTCGGAGTATACGGATGTTTTTTATCTTCCGCCTGCGTGACCGCGTCCGCCGCCGAAGCCACCACCGCCGCGTGAGCCTCCGCGTCCGCCGCCCGACGATACAATGACCGTCGCCACGTGCTTACCCGCGAATTCGTCACTTGAATCTGTCAGTGACATATTTGCGTATTTGTTTAGCGGATAGTTTGTCGGCCTCAGCTTCATTCTGTACTTTGCCGTGACCGAGCCTATGGCTATCGCGCAAACGATAACACCTACAATAACGGCAATAACCGATATAATCGCCCACGGTATCTTATATGCATCCACCGAGCATTCAATAAATGCAAGTATACCGTCGCAAAGCTCTCCTCCCTTGAGGTTATAGTAAACGTCGTCATCGTCAAGTATCGTATCGACATCAATAGAACCTATGCGGCTGTCGGCTTTACCGTAAAGATAAAGATTGTAGTAATATTCGTCGTCAAAGCCGCCGTAGCTCAGATTCCTTGTAATAACAAGCAGGATTATATCGTCGTTAAATCCGTAGCCGTGATCTTCGAGAAAATCCTCACCTATATATTTATCACTTCTGCCGTCAGCCTCGTGCGTCACGATATATATTTTCGCACCGATCTCAGCCTCAGCTTCAAGTGCGGCTTCATTTATGCGGTTTATTTCGTTTCCGTCGAGCATCGAATCAAGGTCAAAAACTCTTGCTTCGTTCTCCGCACCTACATTAAAACATATTGCGAGGAGAAACGCAACGATGCAAAGCAATAGTGCAATTATCTTTTTCATATACACAGAAGCACCCCCAATCCGAAGGTCACCGCCGCCGCAAGCACTGCCGCGCCGATACCTAGAAGCCAAAGCTTGAGCTTGCTTATCGGAAGCTCTCCGTATATTTTTTCGGTATGACCGTTCATCGCGAAGGTGTAGGTCTTACCACCCTTTTTATAGGTAAGTATCCATATTGGCATGAGCGTGTAATCCCAATTACTTTGCTTGACCTTGAGATCTGTTTTACCCATATCTATACGTTCATAACCCACCACCGAATCTCTAAGCAGAGTGTTCGTATAATCTATCATTCTGCCGCGTATCTCTTCGGTTATTGCCTCACGCTCAATGTCTCTTTTTTTAGCAACAAATCCAAGCAAATACGGCATACCGAACTCGGTCAGAGAATCCGACGGATACGGAAGTATTCCTTCAAGCATCGTCTTATCTGCCTCGGACAATGCTGATGTGACTATATCCTCAAAGTGTATCTCCGCCTCGCGTCTTATCTTGAAATCCGACGTTTCTATGTATTTTAAGTTACCGCCAAACCATACTCTTGTTCGGTGTGCCATTGTTTCAAGCTTTCCGTCGGCATCCGCGTCGGTAACCCAAAATGGATAGTATACTCCCTGTATCCTGTCTGCATTTTTCTCTGAAAAAAAGTCGTTTGGACAGAATCTCTTTTTCTTTGCCCAAGAAAGAAACCTTTTCTTCGCTTCGTCCTTGCCAAACTTAAAGGGTATTATCTTGTGTGGCATCATCTGTCCCGAAAGCTTACCTCTAAGCACTACGGAACTATGACAGTAATAGCAATGATCTGCCACGGTTGATTCGTCTGTCGTTATGTCAGCTCCGCAGTTAGGGCAGTGATATTCGCGCATAGCGTCACAGAATTCAGCATTCTTTTTTGCCTCTTCCTCCGCCCTCTCATGTGCGCCCTTGCGGTCAAGCTCTGCTTCAGAAAACTCTGACAGACAAAACTCACAGCAAAAATTATGCTTGTCCGGAACAAAAGTCAATCCTGCACCACAATTTGGACAAGCGTATGTCAGTGTCGTATTCATTAATATGTCAACTCTTTCTTCTTTAATAATTTCTTAGTTTCCACCCGGAGCAGAAAATTCCCGTCTTTTTCTTTCCTAGTGAGCAGACCTAAAGAATGCTTTTACAATTCGCATTTTAAATAAAAATTATCGCTGAAAAGTAAAAAGACGGTATACCGACTCAACTGTTAAGAGGTGTATCCGTCTTATAGTGTAAACCCCACCGAGCCGTGTGACTGCGAATGAGAAACCCGGCATGTTGCTGGGCGGTGCCCTATCCTCTGCTTTACTGCTTCCAACGTCCTTGGCGGAAACGAGACAAGTCAATCGTTTTCCGTAAGGGAGGCCTGCAAACCACCTCGGAATCTCTTTCGGGCTCCTTTGTTCTATTGTGGGTTCAATTACGCAACCATCACAAACTAAGCAGGAGAGTTTTGCTTTCTTGTTTAATTGTTGGCGTCAAGATCTATCTCGTCTGCAAAAAGATCGTCGAAATAGTCTGCTACGTCATCGTATTCGTCATCGTCATCAACACTAACAAGAACTTCTTCCCCGTCCTCGATAGCCTTTTTAAGAATAACGTACTCAAGATACTCGGATTCCTCGTCAAGATCTGCGGGAATCAGTGCATAGTATGTGTTTCCCTTCATTTCAACGCTTCCGATAAGTGTGAATTCACTTTCGTTTCCGTCCTCGTCGGTAAGAGTATATACGTCGTACTCTTCTTCAGGGTTCAGCTTTTCGTTTTCGCTCATAATATTCTCCTTCAGGTTTTACCCTCTGTATATTTTCTGATTATATTTTAACCGAAAAGCCATTCATTGTCAAGTGTTTTATTAAAACTATTCGGTATCAAACGACAGAATTTCCGAAAGCACCGAATTGCTTAAGTAAAACCCGCTGTCCGTGAAGGCGCATCTGCCACCCTCACGAACAACGAGACCGGCGCATACAAAACGCTCAAGCGCTTCCCCGAAAGTATTGCCGAACTCTATTCCGAAGAGATCTTCAAACGTATTTTCGTCTATTCCTTCGGATAATCTCATTTTAAGCATAACGTATTCATTAACCGCTTCGTTCGGCAATATCTTACGGGAAGCTGCCGTGTATGCGCCGTTAATGTAAGCATCAAGCTCTGAGGTGTTCTCGTATCTTTCGTCGTTAAAAAAGGAATGCGCAGTTATACCGAAGCCGAGATATTCTTCGCGACGCCAGTACTTCAGATTGTGGAGTGACTCTCTGCCGGTTGCCGCAAAGTTGCTGATCTCGTATCGGTGAAGCCCACGTTGTTCCATAGCTTCAACCGCGCCGGTATACATATTATATTCCGAATCCTCGTCCGGTAATACAAGTTTTTTATAATTGGCAAAAAAAGGCGTTCCCGGCTCTACAATAAGACTATATGCCGAAACGTGCTCAGGTGACAGCTTAAATATTTCATCAAGCGTATTTTTGAAGCTTTCCTCGGTTTGCTCCGGAATTCCAAACATAAGATCGACCGAAATATTTTCAAATCCCGCACGTCTTGCATCGTAAAACGCTTTTTTTGCATCCGAAAAAGTATGAACTCTGCCAAGCAACGCAAGCTCTCTGTCGTTTGCCGACTGTACGCCGAGTGAAATACGGTTAAAACCAAGCGATCTTAATTCCTTTAAATATTCTCCATCTGCCGTTGCGGGATTACATTCGGTCGTTATTTCGGCGTTGTCAGAAACGCAAAAATTCTCTTTTACCGTATCAATTATTTTTTTAAATTGAGAAACTGTCAAAAGAGTCGGTGTTCCACCACCGAAATACACGGTATCGACCGCTCTGTCCTTTGCTCTGTCGCTCCATAAACGTATCTCACGGCAAAGAGCATCAACGTAACGTTGCTTTGTTTCATCATTTATCGAAGGAAACGAGCAAAAATCACAATAATTGCATTTTTTTATACAAAACGGTATGTGTATATAAATACCAAGCGTTTTTTTCATAAATTAAAGCAAAACTTCCTTGTTCGATCCGTAGAAGATATCTTTTTTACCCGACATCATCGAAAGAAATTCCTCGAACCTTCCCCAGGTATCGTGTATATCGAATTCAAACGCATGACCCCAAACGTAGAACAGTGCAGGCTCATCCGTATCAAGCGAAAGAAATTTTTCGCCAAGCTCAAAAAGTTCATCAAAATTATTATGATGATGAATAGTCGGCTTAAACTGATAAAGCTCCGACTG
>JAZODV010000100.1:0-2343 GCA_045597185.1 Eubacteriales bacterium | reverse complement strand
CTGGGTATCGTTACAAAAGGTACCGCCGTACTGAAAGCAGATATATATGAGCATAAAATAGAAACGGGAAATATTTTTATAGCTTTGAAAGGCTCTTCGGTTTCCGTTGATTCAAAAAACGGTGGAGAATACGCGTATCTGAGCTTCAGCGGCAGACGTAAGGAAACCGCCGAAAAGGTAGGTTATAACGATGAGTACTATTTTTCAAAAATATTCAAAAAGACATGCGGTGTGTCACCGGGAACCTATGTTAAGCTTAATTCGGGACTGTGACATATAAAGTTTTTGATTTTCGTATAAACGGCGATAAAATATGCCGTATCTTGATTTCTGCGTAATGATTCTGTGCAGTGATTTTTACATTTTAAGAGGAATATATGCTTTCAAAACTTAAAAATACCCTTATAGGCGACAAACAGTTTTATAAGCGCGTTATGGCGGTGTCCCTGCCTATCATGGTGCAGAACGGTATCACGACGCTTGTAAGTATGCTCGACAATATTATGGTCGGTCGCGTCGGAAACGAGGCTATGACAGGCGTCGCCATTGCAAATCAGCTTATACTTATTTTTAATCTTGCAATATTCGGCGCGGTCGCCGGTGCGGGTATCTTCGCTGCTCAGTTCTTCGGTAAGAACGACCATGACGGAGTACGCCACACCTTCAGATTCAAGCTTATCTCGTCGGCAGTGATAACCGCGCTCGGCATCGCTGTCTTTTTACTCTTTGACGAAGAGCTTGTTATGATGTATCTTCTCGGGGAGGGTGACGCTACCAATATCGAGGCAAGTCTAAGATATGGCGTTGATTATATAAGAATAATGCTTATAGGCTTTGTTCCGTTCGCTATCGGTCAGTGCTATTCGAGTACGCTCAGGGAGGGAGGCGAGACTGTGCTTCCGATGAAAGCGAGTGTTGCGGCGGTGCTTGTGAATCTTGTCGGAAATACGCTGCTCATTTTCGGAATATGGTTTTTCCCGACTCTCGGCTCTGACGGTGCGGCGATAGCTACCGTTATTTCGAGATTTGTTGAGCTTGCGATAGTTATGATATGGACGCACAGACATTCGCAACGCTTTGCTTTTATAAAGGGCGTATACAAAAAGCTCTTTTCAATGCCCAAAATACTTCTTGGCGATATGATAAAAAAATCTCTGCCGCTTATAGCAAACGAAACGCTTTGGGCACTCTCCGTCGCTCTTGTCGCCCAGTGCTTCTCAATACGCAGCTTTGACGTTGTGGCGGCGGTAAATATCTCGTCGGCGATAAATAACGTGTTCAGTATAGCATTTATGGCGATGGGCAGCGCTATCTCGATAATTCTCGGTCAGCTTCTTGGCGCAAACAGAACCGACGAGGCTGTGGACTATTCGTATAAGCTGACGGCATTTTCCGCTTTTTGCGGAATTGTGTGCGGAGTTCTGCTTGCAGTATCGGCACCGTTCTTTCCGCTTATATACAATACGACCGACACCGTAAGAGCGCTCGCAACGGGATTCATACTCATCCTTGCAGTCCGTATGCCGATAGCCGCGGTAGCCAATGCGACGTATTTCACGATGCGATCGGGAGGAAGAGTATATCTGACTATGCTGTGTGATACGGGCTATATGTTTGCCGTGACCTATCCTGTGACGTATGCGCTTGCGTATTTTACGGGGCTTTCGATACTTCCGCTGTATTTCGTTTCTTATATGACCGAGCTTGGCAAGAGTATTCTCGGTATAGGTATAATGTCGTCAAAAATTTGGGTTAGAAATATTATAGATAAATAAAATCGGACTTAAGTTGTTTAACGAAGTTCCCAATGTAAAAAAGTCGGCGTTTAGCCGACAAGAAAAACCGAAACAGTACGCTGTATACGCTAAAAATACATTGTCAGTGTGTATTTGAAAAAAATAAAAAATTTTTTCAAAAAAGGTATTGACAAAATACAAGGCATGTGATATTATATTAGAGCGGTTTTCGACAGATACCTATGCGGGTGTAGTTCAATGGTAGAATCCCAGCCTTCCAAGCTGGTCGTGTGGGTTCGATTCCCATCACCCGCTCCATTAATCTGCCGAACCGTATTTTTTGTGCCATTAGCTCAGTCGGATAGAGCAACTGCCTTCTAAGCAGTAGGTCGGGGGTTCGAATCCCTCATGGCACGCCATTTATACGGTGAGTATAGCTCAGTTGGTTAGAGCGCCAGGTTGTGGCCCTGGAGGCCGTGGGTTCGAGTCCCATTACCCACCCCATAAACGAAAACACACCTCAATAGAGGTGTGTTTTTGTTTGTATGTAATGGGCTCGAAAAGCCCGACGCTACGAAGTAGCGGAATCAACTTGCCCCGAGAGCAA
>JAZODV010000099.1:0-5363 GCA_045597185.1 Eubacteriales bacterium | reverse complement strand
CGGCTATAGATACTTACTATTTCAATAGTGGTAGGGCGACTACCGCAAGTGGCGGATTTTTCGACGAGCCTATAGGCTCAGCGTGTGAAATGCCCCAAGGGGGCTATCGCAAGCCACCAGCACGGCTGGTGGTCATGACTTAAAATGTATTTACAAAATGAGAGCTTTGTGATAAAATACTCTGTTGTGATCAAATTGTATTTTTGGAGGAAAAACGATGAAAAACAGACTTACGGTATGGATTTCGGTTTTGCTTTGCCTCTCGATATGTTTTCTTTCGTTCGCATCCTGCGACGACAGCGAAAAAACAGACGATACCACAAAAGTACCCGAAGAAAGCACATCGGAGATGACACCGAGCAAGGACACCGACAAACAGCCGAGCGATACGACTGAAGCAGGCGGAGAAACGAGCGAAGCGCCTGACGACAGTACCGTCCCCGACAGCTCGTCGGATACGAGTGGGGGAACAACACCCGACTCGACGCCGAGTGATAATACCACAGGAACAGACTTTCCTGATGATCCGATCCCCCGACCTGATACAGGGTCCAAGGGTTTGAAATATGTGAAATACGAATTTAACTCATATTCTGTTGTCGGTTATGGAACCTGTACGGATAAAGATATAGTCATTCCTGCGACATATAATAATCTTCCTGTTACGAGCGTTGAATCTAACGCGTTCTCCGGTTGTACGAATCTAACGAGCGTAACGATACCCGATAGTGTTACGAGCGTTGAAACTAACGCGTTCTCTGGTTGTACGAATCTAACGAGCGTAACGATACCCGATAGTGTTAAGAGTATTGGTGGCCACGCGTTTTACGGTTGTACGAATCTAACGAGCGTAACGATACCCGATAGTGTTACGAGCGTTGAAACTTCCGCGTTCTCCGATTGTACGAATCTAACGAGCGTAACGATACCCGATAGTGTTAAGAGTATTGGTGCCCTCGCGTTTTCGGGTTGTACCGCGCTTGAGAGTGTAACGATAGCATACGGTGTTACAAGAATTGAAGGTAGCGCATTTAGCAATTGTAGCAAACTTAAGAGTATAATATTGCCTGACAGTCTCAAAAGAATTCCAAGTTGTATGTTCGAATGTAGTGGACTTGAAAGTATATCTATACCTGACAGTATCACAAGCATTGGAACCGGCGCGTTTGGATTTTGTACCGGGCTCACAAGTATAACGATACCCGACAGTGTAACGAGCATTGAAGGTCTTGCGTTCTACGGTTGTACCGGACTCACAACCGTAATGTTTGATGGAACAAAAGCTCAATGGGAAACAGTATCAAAGGAGTCTGATTGGAAGAAAAACGCACCGTTTACCGTCGTTCATTGCTCCGACGGTGACGTTTCGGTCTGATTTAAGAAAGTAATAAAAAATACGGCTCTGTACGTTTGTGCAGAGCCCTTTTTTACGAAAATGTCTTGTAAAATTGATTCTTTTGAGGTATAATAAATCTGTTATAATACGAGGAAGTGATTTTTATTTTATTCAAGAAAATAACGCCTGAGGACCTTTCGGTTGTAAAGCCGTATTTTGAGCTTATGCCAAAGGGTCACAGACCCTGTGATTTTTCGGTCGGATGTCTCTTTATGTGGCGTGGCTTTTACGAGGCGGCATACGCAATATCTCACGGCTCTTTGATACTTAGGTACAGAGGGGACGAGGGCGGTGTGTGCTACACTTATCCAATCGGTGGCGACACCGAGGCTGCCTTCGACGAGCTTTTAAAGCTTGATGACGAGGTCTGTATCTGCCTTTTGACCAAGACCGAGGTGCAAGAGCTTAAAGAGCGTTTTCCTCACTGTGAGCCGTCGTGTAACCGTGATTGGTGCGATTATATTTATAATGCCGACGACATCGTATCTCTTGTGGGGCGTCGCTTTTCGGGTCAGAGAAACCATATAAACAAATTCAAAAAGCTCTACGGCGAACCTGTATTTGAGGATATAACCGAGAAAAATCTCGATGAGGTCAAGGCTTGGTTCGTGTCGTTCTATGAAAAAAATCCGCCGATGAGTGAGGACCTTGATTTTGAGCGTTCGGCGATTTTTGAGTTGCTTGACAATTATTTCTACTATGAACAGCCGGGACTCGTTTTGTCTGTGGACGGTAAAATTGTCGGTGTTTCTCTTGGGGAGAGGGTCGGAGACACGCTTATCGTGCATACAGAGAAGGCCGACCGCGATTACGAAGGTTCGTATCCTGTGCTTGTTAAGGGTTTTGCCAAACGCTATTGCGTGGAAGGCGTCCGCTTTATAAACAGGGAAGAGGACTGCGGCGAGGAGGGACTTCGCGCCTCAAAGCTGTCGTATCATCCGTGCGTGCTGCTTGATAAGTGGGATATTACGATAAAAAAATTATGATTTAAGGAGAAATCAAATGAAAATATTTAGAACATTTCTTGTTTTTTTGCTTGTGCTTGCAATTGCCGTTATTTGCTCATGTGGAGATAATGCTCCAAAAGGGTCGACAGAAACGTCATCTGCCGATACAACAGAGACCGTATCTACCACAGAGCCTTCCGTAATTATGAATATAATTGAAAACGGAACGACCAAGTATCGTGTTGTAAGATCTAACAAGGCAACCGATGAAGTAATACAAGCGGCAGTTGATCTGAAGAATGCGATCAATGATACATACGGTATTCAAATAGAGATAAAAAACGACTTTGAAATTGAGGTTACCGATCCCTCCGAAAGATATGAGTATGAGATACTTGTAGGTGATACGAACCGTGATGAGTCTGTCTCGGCAAAAGAAATGCTTAAATACAATGATTTTATCATTTCGATGCATGGGACTCGCATCGTTATATCCGGAGGAAACGATGGGGCTGTCGTTGAGGCTGTAAAATATTTCATTCAACACTATGTGAATGGGGACAGCCTCGCGTTCGAGTCCAATTTTGTCGACCTTCAAAAAGGTGCATATAAGCCTATCACGATCGAAGGTCTGGCGATTTCAGATTATACTGTAGTATACAGCGAAACTTCCGAATCGATTGCCAAAGTGTTTGCCCACAAAATCGGAGAGCTTTTTGGAGCAGAGATGAATCTTGCAAAGGATACCGGGGCTGCTTCTGAGCACGAAATAGTAATAGGAAGCACAATGCGAAGCGGAGACGATGGCAGTTTTGGTGCGGATGATTTTATTGTTTCGGCAAAAGAAGGCAGTATTCATATAAGCGGTGGCTCACAATATGCTCTTGCAATGGGATGTGAGCACTTGATAAACAAGCTGAAGAATGAAGAAAAAAACGAATTTGAAATCACCGAGCTCTCGCTATCTTATACACTGCCCGACAGAAACGAATATATAAATGATATTTCAAAGCTTGCGCTACATTGGAATTTGTACTTTGATACACCCGAATGGATGCTTGATTTTGATGAAAAGTATGCGGCATTTATGGATACAGACGGTCGTCTTATGTCTGCTTTTCACCGCGGAGATATGGTGAATTATCCGGAAAATTCAATAGAAGGTATCATAAGTGCGATAATGTTGGGCGGTGATATGGTAGAGATCGACCCCAGGCTGACAAAGGACGGCGTTTTTGTGCTTTTACATGACGCAACGCTCACTCGCACAACGAATGTTGACAGTATGAAGGGCAAAAACGGACTTCCCGATTCCGTTAAGTTGTCGGATTGGACATACGAACAGCTTATGCAGCTTAACCTTAAGGAAGGTACGGGAGGGAAAAATGCCAATCTCACACCGTATAAAATTCCGACGCTTGAGGAAGCAATTAAGGTGTGCGCCAACAGAGTGTTTATAAGGCTTGACAGAAAAGGCGACGATACCGTCTCATGCTTCTGGACTTATGAACGCGATATATGGCCTTTACTTCAAAAATATAATGCATATTCAAATGTTATTTATACTTGGCACGCTGCTTTCAGCGCAAACGGATATAATATTCCGAGCAAATACAGAGCCTTATCCGAAGCAGCCGGAGCAAAACCTGCTCCCATAATATTGTCAGCCAACTCGTTCGATGAAGTCAAATGGGTAGCCGATAGATACTCGTTTAACTACGGTTGGCGTTTGGGCTTGGAATTGGGTGACTCTTTAGAGGAAACTTTAAAGGACAACGCAAAGCTTATAGCGTCTTTTAAAGGAAAGGTAAGAGTACATAACGATGCAGGATTTGCCGGGGAGTCGTATGAGTATTACAGTGATTTATACGACGCGGGGATAAATATTCCGCTTGTAAATAACGGCTATCTAATGTGTAAATATATAGCGGAAACAAGTACACCGACTGAGTATAGTAATTAATATGAATTATCTCAACCCGATCTGCAACGGTCGGGTTGAGATTTCATAATATATTAAAAAACCGAAAACTTTTATTTTTTTGGTTGCTTTTTTTAGTTGTGTATGATATAATGTGATATCACATTTTTGGAGGGGAATTATGATTTTATGGGAGCTTCAGCTTGATGTGTTTTCGATACCTCAGCTATTAGAGCTTATGATAAGAGTCGTTGTTGCGGGTCTTTGCGGCGCATTTATAGGACTTGAAAGAACAAAAAGACTTAAAGAGGCGGGACTCAGGACGCACTGTGTTGTTGCCGTAGCGGCGGCGCTTATTATGATAGTTTCTAAATACGGCTTTGCCGACCTTGCTGTTGATGGAAATATTTTCTTCGCAGGAACTAAGGGGGCAGACCCGTCGCGTATGGCGTCGCAGGTCGTCAGCGGAGTCGGCTTTCTCGGTGCGGGCGTAATATTCAAAAACGGAAGCGTCGTTAAGGGAATCACCACAGCAGCGGGAATCTGGGCGGTCGCCGCTATCGGTATGGCTTTCGGCTCGGGTATGTATGTTGTCGGTATTTTTACAACTCTGTTCCTTATAGTTGTGCAGATACTTCTTCACAAATTCAAGGTCGGAAACGATGCCTTCAGCACTAACGAGGTAACGATAAAAATGGTCGATTCAGAAACATCGCGTGAGCTTATCAACGGTAAGCTTTTGGCAGAGGCTACGTTTGTCACGGGAAGCAAGGTGTCGCGCGATGCCGATGGCACGAGGATCATCCAAGTTACACTTAAGGTCTCAAATACCTTTTCGCTCGACAGTATGAATCGCCTGATGGACGAATATCCCGATATTAAATCAATTTCAATGTAATACATAAAAGGACAGGGAAAATGAAATTTCTCTGTCCTTTTTGATATAAATACAGTAGTTACAAATTGGGATTTATCGGTGAGACGAAACCTCAACAAAAATCTACCGCAAATAATATTTCTATAAACCGAATAAACCTTAAAAATTGTAGGGGTCGACGTCCTCGACGACCCGATACGTTGATTTATTGAGCATAATATT
>JAZODV010000098.1:0-1782 GCA_045597185.1 Eubacteriales bacterium | reverse complement strand
TTTAAACCCAAAACAGAAAGGCTATCAATGAAAAAGCTGAAAGATTTTCTTCCTAATTATACAAAAGGCGAGGAATGCCTCAATATGGTCTCGCACATAGTCGGCGGCGCGCTTGGTATCGTGGTGCTGGTGCTGTGTATTATAAAGAGCGCGATAAGCGGCGATACGCCCGGAATTGTCGGCTCGGCTATCTACGGCGCGTCGATGATAATAGTTTACACCGTTTCGAGCGTATACCACGGACTTAACCGAAATCTCGCCAAGGGTGTTTTCCGCGTTATTGACCATTGCGCGATCTACCTGCTTATCGCAGGCACGTATACACCCATAACGCTCGCTGCGATAATACCGTACGATCCTGTAATAGGCTGGGTAATTTTCGGTATCGAGTGGGGACTTGCCGCGCTTGCCGTGACGCTGACGGCGATCGACCTCAAAAAATTCAACGCGTTTTCAATGACCTGCTACATCATAATGGGCTGGTGCATTATCGCGTTTACAAAGACGGCGCTCGCGGCTATGACAAAGCCGGGCTTTATGTGGGTGCTTGCGGGCGGAATCGCGTATACCGTCGGCGCTGTGTGCTACGGAATCGGAAAAAAGAAAAAATATATTCACGGAGTATTCCACCTTTTCGTCGTTCTCGGCAGCTTCTTGCAGTTTTTAGGTGTTTTTCTCTACTGTCTTTGAAAAAAAGTTGCAAAGAATAAAACAATATGATATAATGTATAAAATATGAAAAAATTCGAAAGGAATTAAAATAAAGTGAGTGAAATCAAACTTTCAACCAAGCCTTATAAGGGCACGCGTGACTTCTATCCGCGCGATATGGCTCTGCGTAATTGGTTTTTCGGTAAGATCCGTGACGCGCTGACCCTCTCCTGCTTTGAGGAATACGGCGGTCCTATGCTTGAATCTCTTGACCTCTATATCGCAAAAAGCGGCGAGGAGCTTGCGGGAGAGCAGACATATAATTTTGAGGATAAAGAACACAGACGTCTCGCGATACGTCCCGAGATGACCCCCACGGTCGCTCGTATGGTCGCCGCAAAGACGGGTGAGCTGAATTTTCCTCTCCGTTGGTTCTCGATACCCAATATGTACCGTTGCGAGAACCCCCAGAGAGGACGTTTGCGCGAATTCTGGCAGCTTAACGTGGATATTTTCGGCTGCGACACCTATGAAGCCGACCTTGAAACGATAGTAAGCGCTATCCGTGTTCTCCGCGTTTTCGGCGCAGACCCGACGATGTTCACAGTCCACATCAATAACCGCCGTTTCTTTAACGACGTTGTTTCAAAGATTGCCGACACCGACATCGAGGGCTGCCGCAAAATTTCAAAAATTATCGATAAGAGAAATAAAATTCCGCGTGAAGTCTATCTCGAGGAGCTTAAAAAGCTCGGTATGACCGACGAGTCGATAGCTCAGCTTGACTCTCTCTACACGGCGAGCGTCACGGAAGCTACCGCGCTTTGTCCCGATTCTGTCGGCTCTCTTGAGCTTATAAATCTCTTTGAAATGTTAAAGAAGGTCGGGCTTGACGCATATTGCTGCTTCGACTTCGGTATTATCAGAGGTCTTGATTATTATACGGGAACTGTTTTCGAGGTGTTCGATAACGCTCCCGAAAATAACCGCGCAATGTTCGGCGGCGGACGCTATGACAATCTTGTCGGTCTTTTCGTGAATAATGCGAAGATCTCAGGTGTCGGCTACGGAATGGGAGACGTAACGCTTCAGAATTTCCTTGAAACCCATAATCTGATTCCAGAGGAATTC
>JAZODV010000097.1:0-3996 GCA_045597185.1 Eubacteriales bacterium | reverse complement strand
AGTACCCGTCGAGGTGAAGATCGTCGGTATTTTAAATCACATAAACGAAAATAAAGGTGAGGCGTCGCTCGACGAGCTTCTGTCGGATTCCGTCTCACTTCCCGATATGATAGCGATATTTATCGGCGTGCTTGAGCTTGTTAAGGTAAGACGCCTGATAATTGACGACGAGACCGAGGAGGGTCTGCTCGGTATCGGTACAAAATTCAGACTCAACACCGATGAATCCACGGTGCTGACTGACGAGGAGGTTGGTTTGCTAAATGAATAATGAAATAAATAAAAACGAAAACGCGACCCCCGAGGAAGCTCTGACCACGGTTGCCGATATAAAAAGAGCGATCGAGGCAATACTTTTTGCGGCAGGCTATCCTGTCAGATACGATAAGCTCGGCGAGGTTCTCGGACTTACAGAAAAGGATGTCAGGATACTCGTTGAGGATATGGCGGCGACCTACAATTCAGAGGACTCCGATAGGGGAATACTGCTTCTGACGCTTCCCGAGACCTGTCAGCTCTGTACAAAGGAAAAATTTATGCCATATATCCGTGAGGCTCTCGGTATAAGACGCGGCGGAAATTTGTCGGCGTCGTCTCTTGAGGTTTTGGCAGTCGTGGCGTACAATCAGCCCGTGACGAGAGCGTTTATAGATCAGGTCAGAGGTGTTGACAGCAGCTATGCCGTAAACTCGCTGATAGACAAAAATCTTATAGAATCCTGCGGCAGACTTGATGCTCCGGGTCGTCCGATGCTCTATGCGACGACCGACAAATTCCTTCGCGTATTCGGCTTTAAGTCGCTTGACGACCTGCCCGAGACCGAGCCGCTGGTAGACCCCGCGGCAATACCCGAAGAGCCTATCGACGATTCCCCCGCGGTAATAGTCGAAGGAGAGAATGACGGCGACGTCAAAATTGCCGAGGGAAAAATAACCGCCCCCGAAAAGCCCGAAGCGGCGATAGACCTTTCAAGACCGACAAACGACGACACGTCGGAAAGCGGCGGCGAGATAGAAAATTCTACGCTTTGAATTGTATTTAAATAAATTTTAAGAAAGGAGAAACGATGCCCGTACTCATAATTTTCGGCGTACTTGTGCTTATAATAGCGCTTGTACTCACCCTGCGCGTAACGCTTAATATCGAATACAAAGACGAAGTTAAAATGTCGGTCAGAGTTTTCTTTCTTAAGATAGGTATTTTGCCAAAGAAAAAAAAGAAGATAAATTATAAAAAATTTACCGCCAAAAAGCTACGGCGAATGCTTGAGCGGGACCGTAAGGCAGAGCTTAAAAAGCAGGAAAAAAAGAAGAAAAAGCAAAGCGCCAAGGCTCAGAAAAAAGAAGAAAAGAAAAAGCAAAAGCAGCTTGAGAAGCACAACAAAAAGCTCGGGCATCCAACGAAGGAAAAGCGTTCGCTTTCGGAAAATCTCGATATCGTGCGGCTTATCCTTGAAGCTGTGGCTAGGTATTTCGGTAAGGGAATACACGTAAAGGTCACACGGATACGCATAACAGTCGCGTCGGACGACGCGGCAAAGACTGCTGTTATGTACGGCGCGGTCTCGGCGGCTGTGGCGTGGATACTTGAGTTCCTTGAACAAAAAGCGCACCTTAAATACAAGGGCGAGGGAGACGACCCCGAAAACGACGTCTCGGTAATTGCCGATTTCACCGCCGAAAAGCCGACGGCAGACTTAAAGCTTTCACTCAGAGTTCACGTCTGGCCGCTTATAACGTCGGGTGTGCGTGCGGTCTATAAAATAATATCAAACGGTGTAAATAAAAAATTAAAATAAATCAATACTCGAAAGGAAAGAAAATCATGGCAAACGAAACAAAGCTTCAGGACATTATCCGCACCTCTCTTGAGAACATTCGCTCGCTCGTCGATGCGAACACAGTTATAGGCGACCCCATTAACACCGACGCGGGAGTAACCATTATTCCGATATCAAAGGTATCGGTCGGATTTGCGTCGGGCGGACTTGACTATGCGGTTAAGAACGAGCCTGTTAACTCTGCAAAGCCCAAGAACTTCGGCGGTGGTGGCGGAACGGGAATCTCGGTCGTTCCTGTAGGATTTCTCGCAATAAAGCCCGACGGTCAGGTCGATATGATAGAGCTTGGCAACAAGACTCCCGCTGACCCCGTCGGACAGATAGCAGACCTCATCGACCGTTCTCCCGAAATAATTGCAAAGCTCCGCGACGTTTTCGCAAGCTTCGGCAAGAAGAAGGATGCCGACGAACACGGAACAGAAACCGACAGCTCGGCAGAATAATTCGCTTTAATTGCAATAAAAGACCTTTCCTTGAATATATTTTAGTAAAATATGTTCGGAAGGGTCTTTTATGTTTTATAGGATTTTGTGTTTTGCGCTTGCGATTTGTGCGGTGTTTTTTTCATTTTCTTTTTATAGCTTTGCGGAAAACGTAAAAATGTCGGTATCGGCAAAGTCTGCGGTACTGATCGACGCTGACAGCGGGCGCTCACTGTATGAAAAAAACGCGAGAATACGTATGCCTATGGCAAGCACGACAAAAATCATGACCGCCATAGTCGCGCTTGAAAATTGCGACGTGAATGAAACTGTCAAGGTGTCACCCGACGCCGTGGGCGTCGAGGGTTCGTCGGTGTATCTCAGCGCAGGAGAGGAGCTGACGCTCGGCGACCTGCTTTACGCGCTGCTGCTCTCCTCGGCAAACGATGCGGCAGAGGCGATCGCGATACACGTGTCGGGCTCTGTCGAGGGATTCGTCGGACTTATGAACGGTACGGCAAAAAAGCTCGGTCTGTTAGACACCCGCTTTGAAAACCCCCACGGACTCCACTCGGAAAAGCATTACACAACGGCTTTGGATCTTGCGCTTATTACTGCGTACGCGCTCCGAAACGAGCAATTTTCCGAAATAGTTTCTACCTATAAGTATAATATAAAGAGTGCGGACGGCACGGTGCGGTATCTTGTGAATCACAATAAGATGCTGAAAGCTTACGAGGGCTGCGTCGGTGTCAAGACGGGTTTTACCAAAAAGGGTGGCAGATGTCTTGTCAGCGCGGCGCGGCGTGACGGACTGACGCTTATAGCTGTAACGCTTTCTGCGCCCGATGATTGGAACGACCACAGAGCGATGCTCGATTACGGTTTTTTGAATTATAAGTCGGTGGTTTTGTGTGAAAAGGGAGAAAAAATAACGACTTTGCACAATGTGTCGGGAGAAACCGTTCCGCTTGAGGTTGTGGCAAGGGAGCGCGTATGCGTGACGGTAAAAAAAGGCGGGGAAGAGGTGAAACGCACCGTGGAGTGTCCGAGATTTTTTTGGGAGACACCCAAGGAAAACGAAACGGTCGGCCGTGTCGTGTTTTATATAGACGGTAAAGCCGTCGGAGACGCTCATCTTATAGCAACTGTACCGAGGGAGGCGTTTGGGTGAAGTTGAACCGGTGTTGTTTTAGTGATATGCCTTGCTTTGCTCGGCGTGCTATTACTCACTTTGCTCGTAGTGATATTGCTCTACTTCGTTCCGCAGTGATATTATATTCGCCTTATCTTCACAAACGCGCGAAGCGCATATCACTTGCGAAGCAAATATCACGCGTTTATGCATATCACTCGCCGTAAGGCGAATATAACTGAAAAAAGCACTTGCTTTTGCAAGTGCTTTTTTCTGGTGACCCACCGGAGAATCGAACTCCGGACACCTTGATTAAAAGTCAAGTGCTCTACCGCCTGAGCTAGTGGGTCATTCATTCATTTTTTACGCGCTTTTTTTAAGCAGCTGTAATATCATATCACATATTATAAGTTTTGTCAAGTTTTTCTTGAAAAATTCTTTTAAAATATTTTTATTGATTTTTATAACAATCTTTTTCAAATTTTGATTTGTCGAACGGTTAGGCGCGAAGCGTTTGAAGGTTTTTGCGTCGCTTTTTGCAAAAAGCGCCCGCTGCTCCAGCGCGCGTGCGCTGGTCGCCTCCGCAGAGGCGAAACTCC
>JAZODV010000096.1:0-4360 GCA_045597185.1 Eubacteriales bacterium | reverse complement strand
GGTTCGGGCGACCACACAAGTGGGGGGGTCCCCGTCCTAAACGATGCGTTTCCGCTGTTTACACCCGCTTTTTTCTTTGTGGCAAAAGGCGCAAAGAAAAAAGCTTGGCAAAAAAGAACACGCCGTGGGGGAGATTTCGCCTCTGCGGAGGCGAGCAGGGCACGCGCGCTGGAGCAGCGGGCGCTTTTTGCAAAAAGCGACGCAAAAACCTTCAAACGCTTCGCGCTGGCAGTGCGTTAAATCCCAATTTGTCGAGATTTAGGCTTGACACGGCGGTCGCCCTACCGCGTTTTTTCGGCTTTTTCCTTCGCGGCGTCGAGGAGCGCGTCACGGTCGTTTTCGGTTTTTCCGTCGATAACGTCGGAAAGAAGGGAATTAAGTATCTTTCCAATCTCACGACCCTTGTATCCGAGAGAAATGAGGTCGTTTCCGTTTATTTTGAGAGCTTTTAAGGACAGGCAGGTGTCGGAGCTCTTTATTTCTTCAAAAAGCTCGGCGATACGGTCGTAGTTTTCGGTGTTTCTGTTATGAGGCGCGCAAGCAAGGCGGTCGGCGCGGCACAATGTCAGCCAACGCTGAAATTCCGCTTCGGTGTGAGCTGCGAGAAAGCGTTTTACTAATTTTTCGGTCGGTTCTATCTGCTTACAATGTTCAAGCACGAGACGAACGACAGCCTCTCTCGTTGCGTTATCGGCGCGAAGCCGTCGGAGTATATTATCTGTAATTTCCGCACCGAGCTTTGCGTGGTTCGGAAAATGTCCGACGCTTCCGTCAAGCACGAAGCTCTGCGGCTTTCCTATATCGTGAAAGAATGCGGCAAGACGCAGGATCACGTCGCTTTTGTCACAGCCGTCAAGTGTGAGAAGAGTATGAGCGTATACGTCGAGGCTGTGGTGAGGTGAGTGCTGATCAAAGTCTACGCTCTCAAGCACTTCGGGAATAAAAACACCGACAACGTCTGAGTATTCCATGAGTACCCTTGACGCGTCATTTCCGCAAATGAGCTTGGAAAACTCCGTAAAAATACGCTCGACGGCAATATTTTTAAGCAGCTCACGGTTTTTGTGTATCGAGTCGGACGTGCTTTTGTCTATGGAAAAGCCGAGCGTCGCCGAAAAACGCAGAGCGCGCATAATGCGAAGTCCGTCCTCGCCAAAGCGTCTGTCGGGGTCTCCGACCGAGCGTATGATACCGTTTTTTATATCATCGACACCGCCGAAAAGGTCAACAAGTCCGCGTGTGTCGGAGTAGGCAAGTGTATTTACGGTAAAATCACGGCGCGATAGGTCGTCGGCGATGTTTCTTGAAAACGAGACGCTTGACGGATGTCGGTTGTCCTCGTATTTTCCGTCGGTGCGGTAGGTGGTTATCTCAAGATTGTGTCCGTCCGACACGACTGTGAGCGTGCCGTGCTTAAGACCTGTCTTTATGACTCTGAAATCACGGAACACCGACAGCATCTCGTCGGGCGTTGCTGAGGTCGTAAGGTCAAAATCGCTCGGCTCCTTGCCCATAAGCGCGTCGCGTACGCAACCGCCGACGATAAAGCACTCAAAGCCCTCTTTTTCAAGAAGGCTGATCGGTGTTTTTACGTATTGCGGAATGAGAATTTTCATATGTAGTTACCTTTGTTATTTTGCGTTCTTCACAAAAATACGCGCGACGGCGGTGCGTTTTACCTTCATGGCACCGACAGGGCAGAACTCCTGACAGCAGAAGCAGCGTATGCAGTCGTGTCGGTTTATCACGGCTTTGCCGTTTTTGGTGGCAATGGCTTTCGGTGGGCAGATATTTTTACAAACACCGCAACCGATACAGAGCTTTTTATATACCTTCGGCTTTGAGCGAAGCAGCAGTTTTACGACCGAGCCGAAAAGATTACCGACACGACCGCCGCCCATAAGGTTGCGGAATTCAAGGCTTGTGTGTGTGGTTATGTTTTTGAAATCGTCAAGCGCAAATGTGTTGTAGCCTTCTGAAATATCAATTTCCTCGGCAGACGCAGGAGCAAGACCGCGCAGATACGCCGATTCAAGCGTTGGTACGTTGTCCTTTGTAACGCCTATCAGCTTCGAGGCGGCAAGGTCGAGAGAATAGGGAGACTCCGACGCAAGAATTGCTCCTATCTGCCTCGGCTCA
The DNA here is from genome assembly GCA_045597185.1 of Eubacteriales bacterium. Lineage (GTDB taxonomy): Bacteria > Bacillota > Clostridia > Oscillospirales > CAG-272 > RGIG3994. The sequence continues at coordinate 2,221 of JAZODV010000096.1, read as the reverse complement.
CCTGCCGTAGGGCCGTTTCCTTCCATTCCGACGACGGCGTCGCAGATACAGAGCCTCAGCTTTGGCTTAAAGTATTCGTTGATATCGACGAGCATATCGGCAAAGTCGGCGTGGTTTGGAAATCTGTAGTGATATTCGGGCTTCATAGTTCCGGGAATTACACCGAACATATTTTTTACGGCGCAGGACATACCCATCATGCCGTGAGATTTCAGCTTACAGAAATTTATTATAACGTCGGCGCCGTCGAGATACGAGGTGTAGGAAAAGCTTTTCAGCTGCTTTGCGTCGGGATACTCTGCGGAAGATACACCGAAATCGTAATTCAGCTTGCCGCCGAAGCTTTCGATCTCGTGCATACCTGTAGCGCTGTATACGTGGCCGACAAACGCCGAATTATAAAGCCCACCGGGGCTGTCACCGATTATGACCGTCGCGCCTCTTTCCACGAGCATCGACGTAAGCACCGAGAGAAGCACGGGGTGTGTCGTTGCCGCCCTTTCGGGCTTCATATGCGAGACGAGGTTAGCTTTTATAGCTATTTTCATTCCGGGCGTGACAAATGAAAGCCCTCCGACCTCGGACAAAGCCTTGGCGAGAGCCGCGCGTACGTTTTCTTTCGTGTAATCGGGACATCCGACGACCGCGACCTTAGACATAAAAGCACCTCACTCGATTTTTTCTTAATTATAGCATAGCAAACGGATGTTTTCAAGTTTTTTTAGAAAATATCGTGAATAGAAAAGGTCTCGAACGCAGCAAGCTCACGAAAGGCGTTAACAAGCAGTGCGCGAGTGCGCTCAAATTCATCGGTGTTACCGCTTTCCCCATATACCGACAGAGCAGAAAGAAGGTCCTCAATGTCTTCTTCCTTTGTCTCTTCGGTCGAAATAGATATGAAGGGATGCTTTTCCTCCCAAAGTGAGGTTAATTCCGCTATACCGTCGGTGTCGTCCTGCGTGAGTGACATGGTAAGCTTTGTAAGCTCGTCGGATGCCTTATGGACATATATATAGTTATAGGTAATAAACGCCAACATGAGCGCGAAAAGAATGACAGCAAAAGCAAAAACCTTCATTTTTTTATTTTTTCCTTTGGTATAATGTTGATGTTCTGTGAATCATCGGCGAGAAGCAGAAAAATGTCTGAAACGGCGTAACCGTTTTTGTCAAGCATAATATTGACTTCCTCTTCCGAAAGCCCCACAGAGTTCAGTCCGTGACGGTTCAGCTTGCCGTCAGAGATAACGATGTGGGAAATACCGTTTTCGGTAACTTTTATATTAAGCTGTGACACTTTTGGCTGGGCAGACTCGGCAGTCGGTATTATGGATAGCTTTCCATTTCCTTCGGCTATTGCGTAATATACCTCGGAAATGTCGGTGTAGCCCGAGCGGCGCAGCTCACACATAAGCTCGTCGGTCGAAATGCGTAGCTTGGTAAGTTCTTTTTGATTTAGCTTTCCGCGTTCGATTATAACGTTGGGGCGCGGCGAGAGAAGATTTTTGAGTGAAGGAAATTTTATGAGAAGCACAGACAGTATAACTTCAAGCGAGAGAAGGGTTATTATTGGAATGATCGCGAAAAGTATAGGTATATCGCGATCTGTGATAGGAAGCGTTGCGATCTCGGAAAGAAGTAGAGTTGTAACAAGTTCGGAAAGCTCAAGCTCACCGATCTGGCGCTTCCCCATAATTCGCATGGTTACAATAAGGGTGAGGTAAATAATTACCGTACGTATCAAAATGGTTAACATACAGAACCTTTCTTTGTGCTTTTTGTTTATTAGTTTTACCAAAACCGAGAAAAAATAAACTTTTATTGTGATATTTTCACAATAATAAAAAAAGACGAAAAAAAATCGAAAAAAGGTATTGACAAAGGAGAGAGCAGGTGGTATAATAGTCAAGCTGTCGCCGAGAGGGAAGCCTTGAGGAGATAGCGAACGGTCATTGAAAATCGAACAACAAGAGATTGAAAGTACAAAGCGAACGAAAAAGGAAGCGTGTACGGAAGTCTCGTTAATTCTAAAACTTGAGAATATACTCAAAGAAACAGTAAAGAGCAATCAATGCTCGGAATTAAAAGATTTTAACTCTGAAAAGAGATAAGATACAAGATTTCGAGAGTTTGATCCTGGCTCAGGATGAACGCTGGCGGCGTGCCTAACACATTCAAGTCGAACGGAGTTGTCTTAATTAATCCTTCGGGAAGCGTTGAGA
>JAZODV010000095.1:0-2538 GCA_045597185.1 Eubacteriales bacterium | reverse complement strand
TAAAAACGAGATCGGGTATAAAAATCTTATCCGTCTCGTCTCCCTTGGCTTTACCGAAGGATTTTACTCAAAGCCGAGAGTTGACGACGGGCTTCTTGCGTCCCACAGCGAAGGGCTTATCGCTCTTTCGGGCTGTCTTGCAGGGCGTGTCGCGCGTGCGCTCTCTCGTGGAGACTATGATGCCGCAAAGGAGACCGCGATAAAGTATTCCAAAATTTTCGGCAAAGATAATTTCTACATTGAGATACAGGACCACGCGATCCCCGAACAGCAGCAGATACTCCCTGAGCTTGTGCGTATAGCCAAGGAGTGCGATCTTCCTCTTGTTGCGACCAACGACTGTCACTATCTGCGCAAAGCCGATGCCGACACCCAGGCAATCATGCTCTGCATTCAGACAAATAACGTGATAACCGACGGCAGACCCGTTGGCTTTGACACCGACGAATTTTACTACAAGACCACCGACGAAATGGAAGGTCTTTTCGGCGCATACGAGGGTGCTGTTGACAACACCGTCAAGATCGCCGAACGCTGTAATTTTGATTTTGATTTCAGCAATACGTTTTTACCCACGTTTAAATGCCCGAACGGCGTAAGCTCAGCAGATCATCTCACAAGGCTCACTTATGACGGTCTCAGCAGCCGTATAGATCGCGGCGACATCACGTTTGAATACGGTGACGAAAAGACCTACAGAGAGCGTCTTGAATATGAGCTGTCTGTTATCATAAAAATGGGATATGCCGACTACTTCCTTATCGTTCAGGACTATGTGAATTACGCAAAATCAAAGAAGATACCCGTAGGTCCCGGAAGAGGCTCGGGTGCCGGAAGCCTTGCGGCGTACTGTCTCGGCATCACCGACGTTGACTCTATTAGGTTCGGTCTGCTCTTTGAGCGCTTTCTCAATCCCGAGCGCGTAAGTATGCCCGATATTGATATTGATTTCTGTTACAACCGTCGCGGCGAGGTGCTTGATTATATTTCCGAGCACTACGGAAGCGACCACGTTTCACAGATAATAACGTTCGGTACACTTGCCGCAAAGGCGGCTGTCCGTGACGTCGGGCGTGCTCTCGGTATGCCGTATGCCGACGTTGACGCGGTTGCCAAGGCCATACCGTCCGAGCTTAATATAACACTTGAAAAAGCAATGAAAACCAAGGAGCTTCGTGAAATGTACGAATCCTCCGAGGAGATCCGCCGTCTGCTTGATACCGCACGTAAGCTTGAGGGTATGCCGAGAAATATTTCGGTACACGCGGCGGGGGTCGTTATAACCGAACTTCCTGTCAGCGATTACGTTCCGCTCGCGGTCAGCAACGGTGTTACCGTAACGCAGTTCGATATGGATACCGTCGCCAAGCTCGGTCTATTGAAATTTGACTTTCTTGCGCTTCGTTATCTGACTATTCTCAACGACGCACAGCTTCAGATAAACGAATACGACAAGGATTTTGACCTTTCAGCTCTCCCTCTCGATGATGCCGCGACCTATAAGCTTATATCCGACGGTAATACCCTCGGAGTATTTCAGCTTGAATCGGGTGGTATGCGTCAGATGCTCACCGAGCTTAAACCGTCGTGTATCGACGATATTCTGGCGGCTATCGCGCTCTACCGTCCGGGTCCTATGGAATCGATACCGAAATTTATAAAATGTAAGCACGACCCCTCACTTGTCAAATATCCGTCTCCCCTGCTTGAACCCGTGCTGTCGTCAACATTCGGATGTACGGTATATCAGGAGCAGGTCATGAGCGTTTTCCGTATTCTCGCGGGCTACAGCTACGGTCACGCAGACATCGTGCGCCGCGCTATGTCAAAGAAAAAAGCAAGCGTGCTTGAAGCAGAGCGAACCGATTTCGTTTCGGGTGCTGTCAAAAACGGTATGTCGGAAAAAAACGCAAACGCACTCTTTGACGATATGGGAAGCTTTGCGAACTATGCATTCAATAAGAGCCACGCCGCCGCGTACGCGATAATATCCTACCGTACGGCATATCTCAAGGCACACTATCCCCGCGAATATTTTGCCGCAATGCTCACCTCGGTGCTCGGTAATCCAGTCAAGATAGCCGAGTATATCGCTGAGTGCAACAAGGCAGGCATTTCGGTGCTTCCTCCCGATATAAACGAATCAAAAATGTATTTTCACGTCACGGGTAAAAATATCCGTTTCGGTCTTCTTGCGCTCAAAAATGTCGGACATCAGTTCGTTGACGCGCTTATACGTGAACGCGAAAGAAAGCCGTACGCCTCATTTACCGACTTTGCTGAAAGAATGGGCGGGGGTGAGCTTAATAAACGTATGGTCGAGGCACTTATAAAATCGGGCGCATTTGACGGACTCGGTATTTATCGCAGCCGTCTGCTTGCGGGATACGAAAGCTTTATAGAAACGCTTTCACGCAAGGACCGCGCAAATATCGAAGGTCAGCTTGATATGTTTTCTATGGCTTCAGCCTCGGTAAAAAAGCCCGAATTCGAATTTCCCGAAAGACCGGATCTTAGTCTGCGTGAAAAGCTTATGCT
>JAZODV010000094.1:0-4210 GCA_045597185.1 Eubacteriales bacterium | reverse complement strand
TTAAAGTTTGGGTAAAGCCTTTTTAAAGGCTTGTCGGGACTCAAGCAGAGGGCGAAATACCCTGTGCAAAAAAGCGCCACGGAGGGGTTCGGGGAACCACACAAGTGGGGGGTTCCCCGTCCTAAGCGATGCTTTTCCGCTTTTTTCACCCGCTTTTTTCTTTGTGGCAAAAGGCGCAAAGAAAAAAGCTTGGCAAAAAAGAACACGCAGAAAGAGAATTTCGCCTCTGCGGAGGCGACCAGCGCACGCGCGCTGGAGCAGCGGTCGCTTTTTGCAAAAAGCGACGCAAAAACCTTCAAACGCTTCGCGCTGTCAGTGCGATAAATCCCAATTTATATAGATCCTCCGTTTTTTTCTTTTGCGCCGAACGCCGCCTTGAGAAGCACCGCGACGGCAGGTGCGGCTATCATGCCGAGGAATCCGAACAAACGCAGACCTGCGTACATCGCTATCAGCGTCACAAGCGGTGGCACACCGATAGACTTCCCCACAAGTCTCGGCTCGACCGTTTCGTGTACCAGCGTTACGACGGCATACAAAATAAGCAGACCTACGCCGAGAAAATAATCCTTGGTTATGAACGATACCGCAGCCCACGGAAGGAGTACAGTTCCCGTTCCAAGCACGGGAAGTATATCGACGAACGCCACAAACAGCGCTATCATAAACGCGTATTTTACTCTTAGTACCGAAAGTCCTATAAAAAGCTCGACAAATGTCAATAGCATTACAGTCAGATACGCGCGAAGCCATCCAAGCAGCGCAGGCCTCATCTTTTGTGTTATTTCGATAATTTTTGTTCTGACTCGCTCAGGAAGTATGCCCGATATCTGACGTGTTCCCTCTCCCGAAGAAAAATAAAACGCCGCTATCAGCGTTACGACAGCACCTACAAACACCGACGGAAGCGCAAACGCCGCTTTTCCTATAAATTCGGGTATCCTTGAGGTCAGGCTCTTTGCCGCATTCCGTATTACATCAACCACCGATGTATCGACCGACGACCAGAATTCATCGCTCCCCATAACGCCGCGAAGCTCACGCAGCACGGGCAGTCTTGAGCTTATATTCGATATATAGTCAAATACTTCGCCAAGCATTCGTCCTATCTCTCCGCCGCCTTCCGACGAAAGGCTCAAAATAAGCTTTGATGATTCATTCATAAGCCTGTCAAGCGCAAGAATTAAAAGACACGATAAAAGTCCGAGAAGTACAACAGTCAAAGCGACACCGACAGCAGCTCTCGGTATTTTGGTTTTTGCAGAAATATATTCCGCAGGCTTTTTTACCGTAAGTCCTATAAAAAACGCCGCAATAAACGGTAAAAATATCGGAAGAGCATATTTAAGCGCAAAATAAAGTCCGATCGCCACGCCTGCCACCGTTACCGTTATAGCGGCATAATGTAAAAATTTATCGTTTTTTCGGTTTTCCGTAAGATCACCTCGCATATATCCGGATATTTTATATATATTATGCCTCGTTCCCCACGTTTTTACCTATATTTACGCAAAAAACACACGAAACCGAAATTTCGTGTGTCTTTTTCAAACATGATTTTAAACAGTATCAATAGAATTTCTGCTTTTCGGCGAGAATACGGTCATTCTCGTTTTTGAGTTCAAGAACTCTCGCGCCGAGTATCGCCGCAGCTTCATCGTCTTTTTCACCGTTCTGATAGTGACGAACTATCTCGATATTCTCAACACCTGCGCACTCAGCAATAGCCTTTACTACTGCAAGGTGAACAAACGGATCCTTGAACTGATACATCTCGCAAAGATATCCGAAGTTTTCTTTAGTCTTTATCTTACCCAGTTGCGCAAAAACAGCGTCTATCTCGTCATAAGTTGCGCCTTTGCGGATTATCTTTCTGAGCTTTGCTACCTTTTTCTTCTGTCCGAGCTTTTCAATCTTTTCAATACTTGCCATATTTCCTCCGAGCGCCCATCAGGGCTTTATAACTTTTTGTACGGTATTTTCATTCATATATATCATATTCCATAAATGCTAACATAAAATGAACAAAAAATGTACACTTCATTATTTTTTTGATTTTTTAGAAAAAAACCGTATTTATTGACATATTTCCCATTGTGTGTTATAATTATTTTTATAAAGTACAAAGAAAATAGCGTGAAAGTTAAAGGAGATCATATGAAAATAGGATTTGTCTCTCTGGGATGTCCTAAAAACCAGCTTGACACTGAGGTCATGCTTCACGAGCTTCTCTCTGCAGGGTATGAAATTACCGCCGACGAGACAGAAGCTGATGTCGTTATAGTCAATACCTGCGCATTTATTGAGAGCGCAAAAAGAGAGTCTATCGATTCGATCCTCGATATCGCGTGGCTCAAGGAAAATAAAAATCTTAAATCAATTATAGTTGCAGGCTGTCTTGCGGAACGCTACCGCGACGATATATTTACAGAGCTTCCCGAGGTCGACGCCATTATCGGTGTCGGAAGTATACACAATATCGTCGATGCCGTCAAGGCTTGTGAAAAGAAGCGTTCCTGCCGTTATTCTTCGTATCTTCCGAACGATGAAGTCAAGCTCGGAGGAGAAAGAGTTCTGACGGGAAACGGATTTTCCGCTTACATAAAGATCGCCGAGGGCTGTGACAACCGCTGTGCTTACTGCGCGATTCCCGCAATACGCGGACGCTTCAGAAGCCGTACCGTTGAGGATATAGTTGCAGAGGCAAAACAGCTCGACGCGCTCGGAGTACGTGAGCTTTGTGTGGTCGCACAGGACATAACACGTTACGGTCTTGATATCTACGGTAAATTCTCACTTGCAAGATTGCTTCACGAAATAACGGACGCGACGAATATACCGTGGATCCGTCTTCTCTATTGCTATCCCGACAAGATCACCGATGAGCTTATCGCCGAGATTCGCGACAATCCGCGTATCGTCAAATACATTGATATGCCGATACAGCACATATCCGACAACATGCTTACCGCAATGAACCGTCACGGCGACTCTAAAATGATACGAGATACAGTAAAAAGGCTTCGCGATGCGATACCCAGCATAGTAATACGCACTACGGTTATAACCGGTTTTCCTGGTGAGACCGAAGAGGATTTCACAGAGCTTTGCGAGTTCGTCAAGGAAGCGAAATTCGAGCGTCTCGGCTGCTTCCCCTACTCCCGTGAAGAGGATACCCCCGCGTACGACTTCGACGATCAGATCGACGAACAGGTAAAGACCGACAGAATGGATATCGTGATGCGTACACAGTATGACATAAGCGACGCCTACAATAATTCTATGATAGGTAAGACCGTACAGGTTTTGTGTGAGGATTTTGACACCGTCAGTGAGATACATTTCGGACGCTCGTACGCCGACGCACCCGAAATTGACGGTAAGATATACTTCAAATCCGAAGAGCGCATCGCTCCAGGTTCGTTTGTAAATGTAAAAATAAGAAAGGTGCTTGACTACGACCTCGTCGGAGTAGCCATACTTAAGAAATGACTATGAAAAACATCAATCTTCCCAACAGACTGACAATTGCAAGATTTTGCATGGTTCCTATATTCCTCATCGTTATGTTTGCGATCCCCGCAAAATACTGGATAATAAGAAACGCTGTCGGCGCGGCTATTTTCCTCGCGGCTTCGATCACAGACGCGGTTGACGGTCATGTTGCAAGAAAGTACAATCTCATCACCGATTTCGGTAAATTCCTTGATCCTCTCGCCGATAAATGCATAGTTATCAGCGCTATGACCATGATACTTTACCACTTCGAAAATATCAAGCCCTATTTCGTGTGGGTTTTCGTCATTGTTCTTCTCCGTGAATTTGCTATAACAGGACTTCGACTTATAATAAGCAATAAGGGTGTCGTACTCGCGGCGGCAACGCTCGGTAAGATAAAGACGGTTTTCCAGATGGTCTTTATTATGACTACTCTGCTTGAACCGATACTTTATTATGTGATAAACCTTATTTTCCCCATACCTGCAGGAGTCTACGCTTTCCTTGCGGAGTATCCGCCTCTGACTCTTATCTCAATGGCAGGAACGTTGCTCTTCACCGTCTGGTCGTGCATCGACTACTTCCGCGGCGGCGGCAAGTATATTGACCCCGAGAAGTAATATAATAAATGAACAGGCGACCGCAGTTTGCCTGACAAATTGGGATTTCTCGGTGAGACGAAACCTCAACAAAAATCTACCGCAAATAATAT
>JAZODV010000093.1:0-5429 GCA_045597185.1 Eubacteriales bacterium | reverse complement strand
CGTACTTGATTTCATCAAACACCGCTGCGGTTTCGTCGTAGTCGGTCTGACCTATAAGTATTTCAAGTGTGTCGGAGTTGTTTTTTCTCGGCCAGTCGGTATCGGTATCGGGTGCTTTGCCGGTAAAATCTGTGAATGTCGCAACCAACGAAGAAGATTTCTTTACGTCAGCGCTCGCGGCGTTTGCATCCTTAGAGCGAATTATTCTGTAATTGACATTGTCGCCATCAACCTTAATGGTTATGGTATCGGGTGTTTCAAAGCCTTCCTCGGGAACGTATATACCCGGATCAGGCTCTTCTGTCGTGGTGGTCGTCGGCTCGGTCGTTGTGTCGCCGCCAAGATAGGTCGTTGTGTCGGTCGGTTCAGTCTCGTTGCTCGATCCCTGCGTGGTATCCGTGGGAGTGTCGGGTCCGCATGATACAAACGCGCTGAGAACCATGACTAACGTAAGTAAAATCAAAAGTAATCTTTTCATCGTTTTCTCTCCTTTGAGTAATAATTGTTTACAATAATATCCAATTTTGATATGCCTTTAGCATACCAAATCACAGATATCAATAGTTGTCATTAGTAGTATAACATTTTACAGATTACGTTGCAATCTCCTATCGTGTCCAGATTATGACCTATTTTAACTTTTGTTTTATATTTTCTTGCGTAAAAGAAGGAGAGCATTGCTCCTGCTTTGCTCTCCTAACTTGTTATCTGTTTCTGAATTCCATGGGTGTTTCACCCATGATTTTTTTAAATGCTTTGTAAAAAAACGCAATATTGGAATATCCGACAGCGTTTACTATCTGCTGGATCGTCATATCCGTGGACAAAAGCAACGAACACGCTTTTTGAACTCTCACCTTTTTTAAATATTCGGAAAAATTAACACCGATCTGGGTTTTAAAAGCTCTGCTGACATATTGAACGCTATAGCCAAGCTTATCACACAACTCAGAAAGGCTTATATTTTCGGAATAGTGTTCATTTACATATTTTGTGATAGTATCCACAAATGCGCTTTTTTTCGAAAAGTCCTCATTCTCATAAACGTTACGCAGGCAATTAATAATGATCTTTACAACGTTTGCCCTTAAAACATTCAGGTATCCCGGCTTTTTTTGCCTATATTCGTTTAAAGAGTCAGTAAACACGTTCTTGATCGTTCGGGAATCGTCAGAAAACTGCACTGCCAAAGGCAAAGTACTGAGTTTTTTTGGTGATATTCCTATAAGCGGGTGTTTTATGATCTCTTTAAACGGGGTATCAAGTGTAAAGTTCGCGTCTATCAAAGCAGGATCAAACATAAAATTTATTATTCTAAACGGTTCGTCATTTATGGAAACATACATATGCTCATCCTTTGGATCAAGCAAAAAGTAATTGTCCTCTCTGAGAATGTGATGCTCCCCGTTTATTATATGATCCACCATACCTTCAAGGACGTACACAAATTCATAATAGTTATGATTATGATAGCCCGTATCGGTCATTCTGCTCATTGTAACCCAAACGGGAAAGCTACTTAGATCATTTGGTTTTACCGCCATAAAAGTAACCCTCCTTGACGCGAAAGACCTGTTTAATTCTTTTTTCTTATGTTTAGAAGCCTTACTATTACCGGACTAAGTAAAATATTCATTCCTAATTCAAACAAGAAATTTGCCATTGCTAAAGCAAAAAATACGCTCATTCCCGATACGGTAAGACCAACTTGTTGAGCTATAGCATCCGCAAAAGGCATAAAGAAGATTCTGCACCCCAGCAAAAACACTCCTGTATTGACAATCGGACAAACAATCGCGGCTCCCAGAACAGCCACGTATTTATTAAACCTTTCTAACAAACGGTAAATAAGCCCTGCCGCAAGACCGCATAAAGCACCTTTAGCCAAAACAGTTATTATGGTTCCATAATCACTGAATGGAAAAAACAGTGCTGCGCCGCCGCTAAATAAAACAACGGCTCCGAAAACCAAACCAAGCCACGCGCCCACTCCAATACCGCACATTGCCGCGCCTATAACTATCGGAATCAGAGCAACCGCAGTGGAAAAGGGTCCGAAAAAGGTGGTAAATGTGGCTAACAACTGCAGAATTATGACCAACGCTGTCATAACCGCACCGAGAGTCATAGCTCTAGTCGTCATTTTTCTTTTTTGTGTGTTCATAAAACCTCCTTGCTGTCGTCTGCGAACACAACACGCAGTACAACGCACAAATTTATTTATATTATCTCCGAAGAGTAATATTTCACTTTTTTGTATTCTTTTTGTAAAGTATGTTAAGCCCCTTGAGTACAAGCTCTGCGTCAAGCGTTATCTTGTGCTTACAGTGAGGTACAACTATATGCGAAAGTCCACCTGTGGCATAGACCGTAAGCTCCTCGCCAACCTCATCGTTGAATCGGTCTATCATTCCGTCTATCATCGAGGCGCTTCCGAATATCGCGCCCGAACGCATACTGTCAACGGTGTTTTTCCCTATCACGGTCTTTGGCGCTTCAAGGCTTATTTCGGGAAGCTGGGCCGCTCTTTCAGCAAGTGCCTTCAGCGAAACTCCAATACCCGAGACTATAGACACCCCGACAAACGCTCCGCTTTTATCTATCACACAAAGCTTAGTCGCCGTACCCATATCGACGATAAGCGCAGGCGCACCGAAAAGATTTTTGACCGCGACGCACGCGCATATTATATCAGCACCGACAGATGAAGGATCGTCACAGTGTATATTAAGCCCTGTTTTTATGCCCGGACCGACAAGAAGCGCGTCAACGCCGTAGGCAAGAGCTATCGCTTTCTTTATTATACTGTTAAGAGGCGGTACTACCGACGAGACAATCGCGCCCGTGACAAGATCTTCATTAACTCCGTGAAGTGACAGCACACTTTTTATTTTTGTCGCGTATTCGTCCTCGGTAATTGCAGAATTTGATGCCACGCGTGAAACGAAAACAAGCGAATCAGCTTCAAATCCACCGATAACTATATTCGTATTACCGACGTCTATCGCGAGTATCATAATTCCACCTCCAAGAAAATATAGGACATTTTATCACATATAATAAAATTTGTCAATATTTCATTGCTTATCAAAATACTTTTTTACGGCATCAAAGGTCGTGTCGCTTATAACATGCTCAATACGGCAGGCATCGTCGGTCGCGGTCTCTTCGTCAACGCCAAGACTCATAAGTAATTTGGTCAGTACCGTATGGCGCTCAAAAAGCTGCTCGGCAACCTTCGCTCCTTTTTCAGTGAGCCAAAGGTGACCTTCCCCATCAACTGTTATATATCCTCCGTTTTTGAGTATTCCGACCGCTCGGCTGACCGACGGCTTGGAATAACCGAGATGCTCCGCGACGTCTATTGAGTGTACACTGTCAAGCCTCTGAGATAGTACGTATATAGTTTCAAGATACATCTGACCCGATTCATATAAAGCCACGAATTTCACCTCCGTTACATTAATATTATAATACTACCACATTTCTCCGATTTTTTCAATAGATATTTTTTCGATTTTTTATTAACGTCTAAGCTTTTACCGTTATTTTTCACAAAAAGGGACTTTTTCAGTGCGCTTACCCGTAGGTGAAATCCACAAAATTGAATAATTTTCAAAAAATCTGTTGACAATGTTTGCTTTTAGTAGTATAATTTTGTCAGTTAGCAGACGCTAACTCGGTCAAGAACAGACCGTGATCCTATAAATTTAATAAGGAGAATTCTGATGAGAACGCTTAAGGACGCAAAGATAGGCGAAACTGTCAAGGTCGTGAGACTTCACGGTGAGGGTGCCGTCAAGCGCAGGATCATGGATATGGGGCTCACAAAGGGTGTTTCGGTCTATATCCACAAGTTTGCTCCGTTCGGTGACCCCATGGAGATCACACTTCGCGGTTATGAGCTTTCGCTCCGCAAATCTGATGCTGAAATGATTGAGATCGAGTAAAGTACAAGGGCAGGATGCCCTCGGTATTTTTTGTCAAAGAGTTAGCTTATGCTAACCCACGTTGATTTAAATGAGAAAGAGAGGACACTCGTAAAAATGAGTATCAAGATAGCCCTTGCAGGAAATCCTAATACCGGCAAGACAACGCTTTTCAATGCTTTGACCGGCTCGAATCAGTACGTTGGCAACTGGCCCGGAGTCACGGTTGAAAAAAAGGAAGGTAAAATGAAGAAAAACAGTGATGTTATAGTCACTGACCTTCCGGGTATTTATTCGCTCTCTCCCTACACTCTTGAAGAGGTGGTTGCGCGAAATTATCTGCTTGAGGAGCGTCCTGACGCAATACTTAATATTGTTGACGGAACCAACCTTGAGAGAAACCTTTACCTTACCACACAGCTTATGGAGCTTGGTATTCCTGTCGTTATCGCCATCAATATGATGGATGTGGTGAGGAAAAGCGGAGACACAATAAATATTGACGAGCTGGGCAAAAAGCTTGGATGTAAGGTAGTTGAGATATCGGCTTTGAAGGATGACGGAATAGACATTGCCGCAACACTCGCAATAGAGGCGGCACAAGGCAAAAAGCCTGCGCCGAACTACATCTTCTCGGGTGCTGTTGAGCATGCTATCGCTCATATTGAAGAAGCCACCGTACACAACACCATCCCCGACGAACAGCAGAGATGGTATGCGGTAAAGCTCTTTGAGCGTGACGAAAAAGTTCACGAGCAGTTAAATATCAGTGAAGAGGTCAAGGCGCATATTGAAGAGGATATCGTTCTTGTTGAAAAGGCAATGGATGACGACGCCGAGGCTATCATAACCAACGAGCGTTATCTATATATAGAAAAGCTGATGAAGCTTTGCTACAAGAAAAAGAGCCTTGCGCGAATGACTGTTTCCGATAAGATAGACAAGGTCGTCACAAGCCGTTGGCTCGCTCTTCCGATCTTCGCTGTCGTTATGTGGCTCATATACTTCCTGTCGATCGGCTCTGTCGGTGATTTCACGGTCGTATTTATGAACGACGGTCTCTTCGGCTCGTTCGCCGAAGCAGCTGCTGCCGGTGACCTTCCCTCATTTATGGGAAGCTGGCACAGTATTCCCGAACTTCTCGATAAGGTACTTCTGAACAGCGCAGGCGAACCCACCATCTGGCCTTGGCTCTACTCTCTCGTTATGGACGGTATCGTCGGCGGCGTCGGCGCGGTTCTCGGATTCGTTCCCCAGATGTTCGTTCTCTTCCTTCTCCTCTCACTGCTTGAGGATTGCGGCTATATGTCGAGAGTTGCGTTCATTATGGACCGTCTCTTCAGAAAATTCGGTCTTTCGGGTAAATCCTTTATTCCTATGCTCGTAGCGACCGGCTGCGGAGTTCCCGGAATTATGGCGTCACGCACTATTGAGCAGGACAGAGACAGAAAAATGACGATCATGACGACCGCCTTTATGCCCTGCGGCGCTAAAATGCCG
>JAZODV010000092.1:0-10991 GCA_045597185.1 Eubacteriales bacterium | reverse complement strand
TAAGGCAAGTTTAGGAAGCTATATTTTAAGATTGCCCCCTCATAACCCGGAGGTCATGTGGTTCAAATCCCATCTCCGCAACCAAAAACGAAAGCAGTCCATTGGACTGCTTTTTCGTTTTTGGAACGATGTGTTCCGCTGACGCGGAACGTGATGCGCACTGCGTGCGTGATGTTGCCTTTGGCAGTGATGTGCGCTGCGGCGCGTGAGAAGGAACACATCACATCACTTTGCGCAATCGGCGCAATACATCACTATGAGCGAAGCGAATAACATCACTGCGGTAACGCCGCAACATCACTATTTACAAACTCTTGAAAATATGGTATAATTATTTCATCAAAACGAAAAGGATTTAATATGAAAAAAGCAAAAACGGTTTTTGTGGCTATCTTGATGATTTTAATCGTCATCGCTGCAATCGTACTACATATTTTCTTGCCTGATTATACAGACTCATTTATAGTTTTTATTATTGGCATTCTAATGTGTATTGCGGCAGTTTCTATTATGATTGATTCATATCACTGCAAAACAAAGGTGTCGGCTATATTGATGGATTACGGATTTGAACAATTTAAGGCGCACCTTACAAGCTCACCTGTTTTTTCATACAGTTATCAAGGCAAGTCGTATACCGAATCGTGCTTAGAATCGCTTTCACAAAGGTATGTGTTAAAGCATTACAAAGAAGGGCAAACGTATGATATATATATATCGGCAAAGGACCCGACATGTATAAAGCTCACTCGGAGAATTCGTGCGTTTGAATTAATATTGTTCATTATAGGACTGTGTATGGTTGCCCTCTCAATTTATTCGTTATTTTTATAATTTGAAGGCATCTATTTTGGATGCACATGAAATTACATCCAATAACTCAAAGACCTTGATTTTATTGACTTTTCTGCCATGGCATCTAAATTGGCGGTACAACACAAAAACGAAAGCAGTCCAATCGGACTGCTTTCGTTTTTGGAACGATGTTTGCCCTTGCGGGCAAGAGATGTTGCCTTCGGCAGTGATGTTCACTGCGTGAGTGATGTTACGCCTAACTGCGTAGTGGGCAGACATCACTCTTTACAAAGTCTGAAATTTATGCTATAATTATCTCATCAAGGCGAAAGGCGGTGTTCCACCACGAAAGACAGGCATTTTTCAGATAGACATTCTTGGGCGGATAGTGTTCTGGAATCCAAGACGGGTTCAATTATCATCGGGATTTTAGCGATTCTTTTCGGTGCGTTTTTTGCACTTACACAAATTGGCAATAAGCCTATCCCGCGCTCGGAAGCGATTGCTTATTCGGGTGAGTTTGAGGAATACGAGGTGTCGAAAAATTACAGGACGATTATTTTTACAGACGGCTCTTCGTATGAGGTATATCCTCACACTGAAACACAGGATTTTTCCGACACTATGAGCTCGTTGAAAAAGGGAACTAAGCTTGATATTTTGGTCAACCCAAATAACGACTATGTTGTTGAAATCAGGGCGGGATCAAGAGAACTTTTGAATTTTGAAGAGTCGCAGGCGGCATTAGACGCCTATGATGACGGATACATAGCTATAGGGGTGTTTGTCTGTTTTGCAGGTGTGTTCTTTATAATATACGGTCTTATTTCTTCCAGGCAAAAGAAAAAGGAGATTGAAAAGCATACAAAAAAGGCAAAACGCCGCGAGAGTGGAGCAGACGACAATCCCGTCAGACGCGCAGACCGTTCTGTTAAAGGAAGAATCTTACTTGAGGCGCGCGTGGAGGACTATGAAATTTGCTATCGTAGAGTTAAAAGCGTCAATGAGCTTGTGATAAACGGTATTGTTTACGACGAGAAAAAGGGTGTTATAGAGTTCGCCCACAATCTCAGCGCAGTTGTGGGCGGGCACACAATTGAAGCAGGTTATGACGAAGACAGTTATAGTTATATAATATTTGATGGGGAGCGAATTGTGGAGAAGCGGCGCATCATTTAGTGACAAGCTACGAGGTATCTATTAAGGAAGCACAACACAAAAAATTCCTCGGACTTGTTCCGAGGATATTTTTTTGCTATTCACTCTTCGCTTTTCTCTTACGCAGAGGAATTTTTTTAGAGGTAATAGTGAATAGGTATCATATCAATGCAAAGGCGGTGCGGCAAACAATGAAAAGAACAACAGTGTTGCTTTTAATATTTTTATGCTTTTCTTTATCCTCTTGTTTCAACCGTGAAGATAAGGTACTTAATTCTTTAGGCAAATACAAGAGTCGTGAATTTTATACCGAAGGAGCGTTTCAAGATTATACGGATTACGCAAAGTATTATTATGATTCGGTAGATTTGACCGACAACGAATATTTTTCTAAAATCGAGCAGTCTGATATTGATGTTTTAAATGAACATTTAGACGATTTTGAAAGTTTTATTGAAACCTATCGCAAGCGTGATGCAACACGCGAGATCGTTGTCAATTACGATTTTGATCGATCGGTAATAGACAATGAAGATTATTTATACATTGAGTCTGAAAACTATGATCCGTTGGATGATGGAAGCATTGTGTTTTTCAGCTACGACATTTATCTTTTTGACACACAAACAAATACGCTTTATTATTTTCACAATAATATTTAGGTATCTTTTTTGTCAATATATTACCGCGACCAACTGGAGCAAAATAACTTTTTACAATGTCTTAAAAGTATGGTATAATTATTTTATCAAAGTATTTCTTCAACTGTCCGGACTTTCAATTTTTCTTATAGCCGGATCAAAGTTTTTTAATGATTGATCTTTGATAATACAAAAACAAGGAGAAAATTAAGTATGGAAATTATAAAAAACACTTTGTCTGTGGGCGCTGAAAAGCCGTTTGTACTGTTACATATTTCCGATATTCATCTTTCGGAATCGGACAGTAACGACAGCCCTGAGCGAAAAGCCTTTGCAGAGGCGCGTAAGCGTGGATTTTCATTTGCGCCCGATGCGGTGGAGTTTGTGAAGGAATACGTCAAAAAAACCAAATATCCGATCATCAATACCGGGGATATGCTTGATTTTATAACTCCTGAAAATCTTCGGATAGCAAAAGATCTTTTGGAAAGCACGGATATGATGTTTGTTGCGGGAAATCACGAATATTGGCACTGCCCAAACAATCGCTTTCATTATGACGACGTTTTTTCGACATATGAGAGGAAAAACGAAACCCTTTCATTTGTCTCTGAGCAACTCGGAACGGACGTACGCTTTTTTTATAGGGAGATCTGCGGCGTCAATTTGGTAGGTATTGACGACTCCGATTACTGCATCGACGCGGAGATCTTTGAAAAGCTGAAAAACGTTGAGGCACAGGAAAAACCGATACTGCTTTTTATGCATATTCCGCTGTATTCCGATCATATAGGGAAAGGAGCAAAGTCTTCTCTGAATGCGCCGCAGCACTTTTTTGAAAACTGCGATCCTGTGGACGCGTGGGAACGTACACCCGACTCTTTGACCTGTGAAATCTGCGAGCATATTCGAAAATCTCCCTTTATCAAATGTGTTTTGAGCGGGCACACTCACCGCAATGCGGAATTTCTCGGCTTAGATGCTAAAGATCAGCTTATTACCGGACGTAATACTATGAGAGAAATAGAGATATCATAAATTTTTGTGATATAATGTCATTTTGAGACGAAGGACTGTGAGACAAAAACTTTATCCGTTATAATCTTATTAGCGAGGTAACAAATATGAAGAATTTACTATTGCCTGAGGGACTTCCGTCTCCCTGCGGTAAAAGCAGAAATGAACTTTTAGAGGTACTATTACGAGAAGAGTACGGTTTTTTGCCTGAGGCAGCAAGGGTCAGCGGTGAAATTATATCAGTGGACAATAAGTTCTGCGCCGGAAAAGCAAATCTTGAAACTATAAATATTTGCTGCGAGGGAGATTTTGGAAGCTTTTCGTTTCCTGTTTATTTCTCATATCCTTCGAGCAAAAAGAAAAGCCCTTGCTTTGTCCATATAAACTTCCGCGCGGATGTTCCTGATCGGCATCAGCCAACCGAAGAGTTGATTGATTCGGGATATGCGGTTATTTCATTTTGCTATAAAGACGTTACAATGGATAATAATGATTTTTGCAGTGGACTCGCGGGTGTTGTCTATCCGGGTGGGGTAAAGGGTGATCGAGATTGCGGTAAAATAGGACTTTGGGCTTGGGCGGCAATGCGGGTAATAGACTACCTTCACACGAGACCCGAGATTAATACAGATATGATTTGCGTTGTGGGACATTCTCGCCTCGGAAAAACAGCCCTTCTGATCGGTGCGCTTGACGAGAGAATATATTGCGCTTTTTCCAACGATTCGGGCTGTAGCGGAGCGGCGTTAGCGCGCAATAAGAAAGGCGAAACGATAAAGAAAATCTGCGACAAGTTTGGCTATTGGTTCTGCGATGCTTATAGAGATTATGCAAATCGCGAATCTGAGCTTCCGTTTGATCAGCACTGGCTTTTAGCAGCTAATTCGCATCATAAGGTTTACGTTGCAAGTGCATTTGAGGACCTTTGGGCAGACCCTAATAACGAATATCTTTCTTGCGTTGGGGCAAGTGAGTACTTCGTGGCGGAGGGGAAAGAAGGCTTTGTTCATCCCGACAGGTTACCGGTGATGGGAGATTACTTCCATGAAGGTAATATAGGTTATCACCTTCGTAGCGGAAAGCACTATTTGAGTCGGGAGGATTGGCAGCTTTTTATACGTTTTCTTGAAAAAAGATAGGCTTTCGTTATAACTATCGTATTTGTAAAACAAAACGGTTTCCATGTAAGGATGCACATAAAACCGCTTCATATACGAGAGTCCACTTGATTTTATTGACTTTTTCACCGTAGCATCCAAATTGTAGTTACAAAACAAAAGCCGCACAAGCGGCTTTTTTATATTCTTGCCTTCCTCTGTCTCTCCCATGCAATAGATAAGGGAGCGCGAATGGTAGCGTTTCTCCCTTACTTCTTTCTTGTACGGACATTTACTATTAGATTTAATAATTTTTTAAATTAAATAATTTTTTAGTATAGTGATATTGACAATTTTTTTGTGAGTGATATAATTTTCAGTATGGTGTATGTTTATGCATACTTTTTTAATTTTTTATATTGCTATGAAAATAATAGCATTTTTGAAAGGAAGCGAGTTTTTTTGAAAGCAAATTTGAAGTGGCCGGTGCTTTGCTGCGCTGTCTGTCTGATCCTTGGACTTCTTATGTCTTGTTCTCCGGGCAACGTTGACCGACGAGATGACGATGATGACGTGACGAAAATCGGTATCACGACAGAAAGCAACGCCGATGACGACGTGACGGAACCCGATAGCACGACCGATGACAACGACAATGACGAACCGACACCAAACAGTGAATATACTCTGTCGTTGGATACGGTTCACGTTATTTTAAGTGAGCTCGGTTATGAGGGCTCTGTGGTTGACGTTATGTCAGCTCTTTCGGGACGCTCCGCTGGGGAAAACGGGATAAATAACGCGGTCATTAAGAACGGACAGGTGTGTGTTTGTTTGAAAGATGGTGTAAATGCGCTTTGCGGCTCTCTCGCAAACGATTATGATGCTTCTGCCCATGAAGGAGAAGAGGTAAAGATCGGTCCTGACGGTAATTGGACGGTGGGCGGTGAAGATACCGGTAAGCACGCATATGGAAGAAAAGACGGTGACAATGACGGACGCGACGACGTTGACGGCTCTCTCATACTTAGTCCCGAAAAAATCGAAAAGATCTCGGATCTTTGTGATAAAAAGGGATTCATTGTGACCTTATCGGACGGCTCAACGGTAAACAGCTCCGCTGAAGTTCCTGCTAAGCATGCCATTATTTTGCATGAAGGAAAGGCTGCTACCTGTACCGAGAATGGTTGGAATTCCTACGAGATCTGTGAAAAGTGTGACTACACGACCTATTCCGAGATAGCCGCATCTCACGATATAATAAATCACAAGGGAAGAGTAGCTACTTGTACAGAAGCGGGCTGGAATTCTTATGAGACCTGCTCGAATTGCGACTATACGACCTATGAAGAGATCGCCGCGACAGGTCATGCTGTCATAACTCATACGGCAAAGGCTGCTACCTGTACCGAGATAGGTTGGGATGCATATGAGACCTGTTCGAATTGTGATTATACTACTTATGAAGAAATTGCCGCGACGGGTCATGCTATCATAACTCATACAGCAAAAGCGCCCGCCTGTACCGAGATAGGCTGGGAGGCATATGAGACCTGCTTGAATTGTGACTATACAACTTATGAAGAAATTGCCGCGACGAATCATACTATTATAACTCACGCAGCAAAAGAGCCTACCTGTACCGAGATAGGCTGGGAGGCTTACGGAGCGTGTCTTAACTGTGATTTCAATACCTATGTTGAGCTTCCCGCAAAAGACCATACAATGGTCGGCGGCGTATGTAAAGATTGCGGATACGGAAATCTTAAAAATATAGTTCTTACATCGAACGTTACGTCTGTGCTTATAAATGGCAGTGAGTATCACAAGATAACGTTATATGCGCAAATATTTGGCGATGTCGATATTTCGTCGGTAAATCTGTACGGCGCAGGTCAGACGTATTACGGAACAATGAACGATGACGGAGCTTATTCGACAAACGGAGACGAGCTGTCAAACGATAACGTATATACGCTAAAGGTCTCTCTGTATATTACGGAAGAGGGCTCATATAGCTTTGTTGCTTCCACGGAGGGAACAGATGCCCTTACCTCAAATGAGGTGACGGTTGAGTTTATAAACAACATTTCTTCCGAAGAGCTTGATAAAATGGAAGAGGTAGACGAGACTATAGATTCAGAAATTTTTGAACAGGATTCGTTTGAAAATTTGGAAAAGGAAGAGAAGAAGCAGATCGTTGAGGATCAGCTTACACAGCTTGAAGAGCAGCAGCTTATCGTATCGGGCTCGGTAATTTATAACGAAGATACTTCCTCATTTACCTTCCAGTATGAATCGGGTGCGCTCGGCGCGATAGTTATGGAAGAGATCGGCAAGGATACCGCCATTGATCTTGAGCTTGACCTAAGCGATATCGCATCCAATACGAAGGGCAGCGCAATAGACGCGATAGTTCTTTGGTCGTTCGATCAGCTTTGGGACGATCCGAGCTTTAGAACGAGCTTCTATGAGGATGCGGTTGCAGAATGGGTAAACGACGGAATCGACGCGTTTGTGGATTGGAACGTTACCATAGAGGATTATAAAAAGCTCAGCGAGTATGAGATCATTATACTTAGTGCGCACGGTTCCTACTATGAATATAAGACAGGTCACGTATACACCGAAAAGCTCCCCTCTATCATTCTTACCGAGCGCGCAACGAGAGAGAAGGATGAGCTTTACGCGGAGGATCTGAAGATGCACCGCATCGGTAAGATAAGTGTTCTCGGCGGAACGATGTATACCATTCTTCCTGATTTCTGGACATATTACTACGGAGCGGGCGCGCTTGACGGCTCTTTCGTGTTCTCCGAGAGCTGTGAATTTGCCGGAGCATATAATGATGTTGACGATAAGATGTTTGACGCAATTCTTGACAGCTCTGCCGAAAGCGTCATAGGATTTCATAACTCGGTAGCTGCTGACTATAGCAGAAACCTTATGAAGTATTATGTATCCGCGCTTATCGCAGGATATACCGCCGAAGAGGCGTTTGAAATGGCAAAAGCCGAATACGGCGCAAACGACTATTTCCCGGGAAGAGAATTATTCGGTCCCACGGCGTATCCGATAATGAACGGAAACAAAGCCTCTTCCTTGATCTCTTCCGATCTTGAAAACGGAAGCTTTGAAGATAAGGTCGATCTTTCCGGATGGGAATACGAGGGCGACGTTCGCGTACTTACTCAGCTTGGTGCACTTTCACCGAGAGACGAGGACAAAATGGCTATCCTTACAACAGGTATCGGTTCAGGCGAGTCGGGATATCTTGGCGCTACCGAGGGAAGCGTACTCTACCAAACCTTCTACGTAGGCGCAAACAATACAACTCTCTCGTTTATGTATAACGTCGTATCAGAAGAGCCTCATGAATTTATTGGAAGCTCGTTTGACGATAGATTCTATGCAGAGATAGTAACCGAAAACGGAAATAAATATATCATTGCTTCCGAGTCGGTAAATGCAAGTACGTGGTATAAGGTACAGGGCATCGATTTTGACAGTGGTGACCACACTGCGTATGAAACAGGCTGGAAATTTACGGAATACGATCTGTCTGCATTCAGCGGTCAGTTTGTAACTGTTCGTTTCGTTACTTATGACGTAGGTGATTCGAGATACGATACTGCGGCACTCATTGACAGCGTTACTTTGAATTGAGTTTAAAATAACAAAAATCCCCCGAACAATTCACGTTGCTCGGGGGATGGTTTATCATAAAAAACCATAGCGTAAAAGGCTAAAACATATTGACCCATTTATAAAAATATGGTATAATCAAGACGTTACGTACTTATTTAAATACGCAAAAACAGCAAGTGAATTAAGGAGAACAAAATTATGTATATTGAAGTAGCTGCTCACAGAGGAAACATTGCAACCTTCCCGGAAAATACTATGGTTGCCTATAAGTCAGCCTATGAGATCGGCGCCGATATGATCGAGCTCGATCTCCATATGACAAAGGACGGAGAGATCGTTCTCATTCACGACGGAGACCTTACCCGTACTGCTGACGTTTCGGGTCAGATACGTGAGCTTACTCTTGACGAGATCCGTCGCGCAGACGTCGGTATCAAGAAGGGTGAAGAGTTTAAAGGAACAAGAGTCCCGACTCTCCGTGAATTTTGTGAATTTGTTGCAAAGAAAGACGATACGATGCAGTTCAACTTTGAGTTCAAGGATTACTTCCGCGACGGTGAAGAGTGGGCGAAGGAGTCTGCTGACAAGACCATCAAGATGATTGACGATTACGGCCTTTGGAATCGTAGCTTTGTTAACAGCTTTGACGGTAAACTGCTTAGATATATCGAAGAAAAATACGACGGACGTTTTAGACTTCACGGCTTTTATCCCTACAGCATCCTCGGAGACATCCGTCCCGAAAAGCTGTACTGCGCTTGCCTTTGGAAACCGAAAAACCCCGATGGAACTCCGACTTTTGAAGGCGCGGTCAACCCAAAGGAGCATTTCGACGCTCTCAGGGCAGAGGGCGTTCGCGTGTGGGTCGGCGCAGGTATCCGCAAGATAGAGGATATGGTTTATGCCGCCTCTCTCGGCGCTGAGCTTATAACCTCAAACAATCCCGTATATATGATAGCGGAGCTTGAAAAAGCGGGACTTCGTGTAAAATAATAAAAATAAAAGGTTCCGAACACGGTGATCGTGTTCGGAAATTGAATTTGTATCTTATGCTATCAATAAAACAAAAAAACAATGGGGGTTGCTTATGAAGATCTGTATTATTCAGCCTGCGTATTCAACAGACTATTCAAAATCGGAGTACTATTTTGAGGAGCAGTTAAGGCTCATTGATAAGTGCGACGACAGCATGGATATTATTGTTTTGCCCGAATCCGCAGACATTCCGTGCCTTGCGAAGGATCGTGAGGAAGCAGAGATATCTGCCGCAAAATTCAATAAGCGTTTGCTTGAAAAGGTAGCGGAAACGGCAAGACGCTGTAATTCGATAGTTTTTGTAAATGCGCGTTCGTATGACGAAAGCGACGCGGGAAGAAACACGACCTACGCCGTTGACAGAGAGGGAAATATCGTCGGAAAGTATTTCAAGCAACACCTGACGCCCGGCGAAGTGACCAAAATGCGACTTGACAGCGACTACTCTTTCGAGCATTCAGAGCCTACCGTTGTAGAAATAGAGGGTATACGCTTTGCTTTTCTCACCTGTTACGATTTTTATTTTTACGAAGCCTTTGCGAATATTGCAAGACAAAACATTGACATCGTTATCGGTTGCTCGCATCAGAGAAGCGATACGCATCGCGCGCTTGAGATAATGTCGCAGAACCTTGCCTACAACACGAATGCGTACGTGCTTCGTTCGTCGGTGTCTATGGATGAAAATTCCGATATAGGCGGCGCGTCAATGGTGGTTGCTCCCGACGGTGAGCTGCTTTTAAACCTTTACAGTAAGGTCGGACTTGCTACGGTCGAGATCGACCCACACAAGAAATATTACAAACCCGCAGGCTTCGGCAATCCTTCGTCTGCTCACTATGAATACATAGAGAAAGGACGCAGACCATGGAAATACCGTCCCGGCGGCTCGGCTATCGTGCGTCACGACGATATTATGCCGTATCCGAGGACCTGCGCTCATAGGGGCTTTAATACCGTTGCACCCGAAAACAGCCTTCCTGCATTCGGCGCGGCTGTTGCGATGGGCGCCGAGGAGATAGAGTTTGACCTTTGGTTTACAAAGGACGGTGAGGTCGTGTCAATGCACGACTCAAAGCTTGACAGAGTTTCGAACGGTACGGGAAAGATTTACGACTATACTCTTGAAGAACTTAGACAGCTTGATTTCGGCATCAAGTGCGGAGAGCATTTTGCGGGAATGCGTATCCCGACTTTTGAGGACATACTCAAAAAATTTGCGTGTCACTGTATAATGAACATACACCTTAAAACAGAGGGCGAAAAGCCGGAGTATCTCGGTAAGGTGATAGAGCTGATAAAGAAATACGATTGCGAAAAATACGTGTATTTTATGAGTGGTAACGACTCGCTCCTTGAGCGCCTTCAGAGGGAATATCCCGAAATACCGCGTTGCTGCGGAGCCGGCAAAGGAAAATGGGAGATAGTTGACCGCGCCATAAAATACGGTTGTAAAAAAGTACAGCTTTTCAAACCGTATTTTAATCAGGAAATGATAGACAAGGCCCATGAAAACGGTATTGTCTGTAATGTGTTTTGGTCGGACGATCCCGAAGAAGCTCAGACTTTTCTCGATATGGGTATCGACGTAATACTGACG
>JAZODV010000091.1:0-3821 GCA_045597185.1 Eubacteriales bacterium | reverse complement strand
GGTAAGAGAATTACCCCCGAACTGTTAGCCGAAGCTCTCCGTACATTGCCCGAAGAAAAGCGCAATGCTGTTATGCTGTACTACTTCCACGATATGAGCGACGCGGATATTGCCAAGCTCTATAACATTCCGAGAAGTACGGTACAGTACAGACGAACAAGCTCTTTGGAAACCCTAAAACAATTTTTGGAGGAACGCGCAAATGATGATGAAACAAGCGAATGGTAATATCAGCGATCAAGACGAGCGCGGATTATTGCCGTACCCGGTAATCATTGCCGCGACAAAGGGCGACCCCGAAGCAATGAAAATTGTTATACAGCATTATGAGGGATATATCGCGTCCTTATCCGTCCGCAAGCTCCGCGACGAGCGCGGGAATACATATTACGGTATCGACGAGGACATACGCGATAGACTACGTTCAAGGCTTATGCGAGCCGTTCTTGATTTTGAGGTTTGATTAAAACGTGCGCTTGCGCCCACCCCTTTCCGCGAGCGTACAAAATCTTACCTCTCACGTTCCTTGACAAAGAAAGCGACGCAAGATAACGGCGACGCAGTATAGGGCAAATCGGATACGTTCTTTTTGCTCCGAGCCGAGCGACGGGTGCGCCACGACTTCCCACACGGGAACGAGCGAGAAACACAGCGTCGTAAAATGAATTTAGCAGTTTGTGGGCGACGACAAGCAGAAAGGATAATGATACTCCCTTATAGCCACAGTTCGAGCGTTAAGAGCGTCGCAAACGATGGGTGAGGTTGCCGAGAGAGCAAGGGTGAAACTCCCGTGGAGCTATGCTAATAGCCGTCCGATTAAAGCCCATTAAATAATTTGTTGTAATAGTGGACTTGCCGCATTTCATATAGTGTATTAGCCGTTTTCTTGAAAGGGGGCTAAACAATGAAACAAAGCGATAAATCCAAAAGTAACGACGATAAAATAATTTGCGTTAGTGTTTTCAAAAGCGGCGAAAACACAACGACCAAACAAGAATATACAAAGAAATGGATTGAACTTATCAATCGAATGGAGAAAGGCAAAAGTGTAAACTTTTGCAACACCTAATGACAAGTTGCATTTTTTGTGGTATAATATACCCAAGGAACAGCTTGTCATTATCTTTTAGGTAGATAAAATGAAAGTAGCTATTTATTGCCGCTTATCCGAAGAAGATAGAAACAAGCAATTTGAAACCGACGACAGCAACAGCATACAAAACCAAAAGGCAATGTTGTTGCAATACGCTATGGAACAGGGGTGGGAGCTTTACAACATTTACAGCGACGACGATTACACGGGGTCTGACAGACGACGCCCCGAGTTTAACCGTCTGCTAAAGGACGCAGAACAACACAGATTTGATATTGTCCTCTGCAAAACGCAATCGCGTTTTACACGTGAGCTTGAATTGGTTGAGAAGTACATACACGGGCTGTTTCCCGTTTGGGGTATTCGCTTCATCAGTATTGTTGATAACGCAGATACCGCGAACAAAGGAAACAAGAAGTCCCGACAGATCAATGGACTTGTCAACGAATGGTACCTTGAGGATATGTCGGAGAACATCAGAAGCGTTCTTACAAACAGACGTGAAAACGGTTTTCATATTGGTGCCTTTGCTCTGTATGGGTATAGGAAAGACCCCGATCAGAAAGGACACTTGATTATCGACGAAGAAGCCGCCGCCGTTGTAAGAGAAGTATTTACACTATTTTCACAAGGTTACGGCAAAACTGCAATCGCCCGTATGCTCAATGATAGGGGCATACCGAATCCAACTGAATATAAGCGTCAGCAAGGTTTGCGCTACAAACAGCCGACAATGAAAAACAGCACACTTTGGAAATACTTTGCAATCTCCGATATGCTGATAAATGAAATCTACATCGGCAATATGGTACAAGGAAAATACGGTAGTATCTCCTATAAGACCAAGCAAAACAAACCGCGCCCTAAAAGTGAATGGTACATTGTTGAGGGAACACACGAACCGATCATTGACCGTGAGCTTTGGGACAGAGTGCAAGCTATGATTGCAGAACGGGCAAAGCCCTTTGACGTTGGCACAATCGGCTTGTTTGCAAGAAAAGCCCGCTGTGCAAGTTGCGGATATGTAATGCGTTCATCGAAATCAGCACCGCAACGAGGCAGTAAGCATTATCTGCAATGTTCAAACCGCCACGTCGCAAAAGACGCTTGCGAGGGTGCTTTTATCTCGGTTGACCGTTTGGAACGGCTTGTAATTGCCGAGATAAACAGACTATCCGCAGAATACCTTGATAAAGACGAGTTAGAGCAAAACATCGAGTTTTGTAACAACTTGCAAGCACAGAAAAATCGCATACTCTCCGATCTCGCGGCATACCGTAAAAAAATCGAAGAATATGCAAAAGGTATTCGGGAGCTTTATATGGATAAGGTTAAGGGCTTGATAACCGAAAGCGACTTTGTGGAACTGTCGAAAGACTTTACCACACAGAAAGAACGTCTTGAACGTGTAGTTGCAGACGGTGAAAAACAGTTAGCCGAAATCGACGATAAAATTGCGGTTGGTGATAACCGCCGCGAACTCATTGAACAATACACAAACTTGGAACACCTTAACCGCGAAATCGTGGAAACGCTGATTGATTATATATCTATCGGCAAGAGAATACCCGGAACAAGGAATGTTCCCATAGAAATTCATTGGAATTTCTGAAAAGTTTGTTCTTATATGATTGCACCAGAGCAAAAAGCTCGCGTCACATATGACAATATTCTGCGTCTTGTCGACGACCCCGATATCAAGGAGCCTATAAAGTACCTGCGCGAGCGCGAGATAGTGCATTATCAGCGCTTTTCCGATGCTATACGCATTACGCAGGACAATCTTGACAGCAAAAATTTCTATGCCTTCAACCCGAGCTTCGATCTCGGTTGCAATGCGAACCCCTTTAAGCGTCAAGGTTGATCTCAAAACTTTAATGCCATACGCGTTCTTCGTGTATGGCATTATCTTTTTGCAAACATTTCTTTTGGGTGGATACCAAACACATCATAAATTTTAAACAGCAAAGAAACATCAAGTTTTTTCGGAATTATTCCGACTTCAAGCTCGCTCAATTCCTCTAAACTTATACCTAACATTTTTGACATTTCGTCTTGCGTCAATCCATTTTTGCTCCTTAATTTTTTTACGTTTTCGCAAAATGCCGATATTTCTTGGTCGATGTTCATATTGTTTCTCCTATATTGTAAATTTTTTATAAAATCACACTTTGACATTTAGTAAATGTCATTATTTGTATTGTAACATATTATAATAATACTGTCAAGCACTAAATGTCAATTTAGAGGTGTAAAATGTTTAAAAATAAAACAAAGGACGGAAAAAACAATATTTGCGGAACAAAAATAAAGCAGATCAGACTAACGCAAATTCCTAAAATGTCTCAAAGACGCCTTGCCGATCTATTACAAAATCAGGGCATTGACGTTGACAAAAATGCAATTCAAAGAATCGAAAGCGGACAACGTTTTATTACAGATATTGAACTTCAAGCTTTTTCAAAAATATTTAACGTAAGCTGTGATGACCTTTTAAAATAAATCACATTTTTAAAAAAGACTACCTACTTCGCTTCCGTCGTTTAACAAAAGCCAATACCATACGCGTTCTTCGTGTATGGTATTGGCTTTTCAAATTTTGATTTATCGGTGTGTTTGATTCGAAGGGATCTGTAGGGGTCGACGTCCTCGACGACCCGTTTGAAACGATTTAATTAAAATATAATCTCTATAAAGACACGCACAAAATAAATTTATAAAATATTAT
>JAZODV010000090.1:0-2398 GCA_045597185.1 Eubacteriales bacterium | reverse complement strand
CTGCAATATTCAGCTTCGGCATAGGCAAACCCTCCCTTGTTCACAGTTTATTCACGCTTTGCACAAAACTCGGACACAACTCTGTGCTACACTATATAGCGTAACGGTATACATAAACAGTATACCACCTTTTTCACGCCTTGTCAAGTTTTCAAGGGCAAAAAAGACCGCCCTTGCGGTACCTGCGATAAAGCAGTATTTTACTTCTTATCAATGTAAAGTACTGCTTTATCTATTTAACAATGAATTGATAATTGAAAAAAAGAAAAATTATGCTATAATAAAATCGTAAGCTTACAAAATTTATTTTGGAGGTACGATATGAACATTAAAATAGGTGCGATCATCAAAAAACTTCGCGCAGAAAATAATATTACACAAGACGTTCTTGCCACGGCTATAGGGGTGACACCTCAAGCTATATCTCGTTGGGAAGCAGAAGGTGGTTATCCCGATATTGAACTTCTTCCGGCGCTTGCTGATTTCTTTTCCGTCAGTACAGATGAACTCTTGGGATATAAGCTCTCTCAAAGAGAAGAAGAAATTGCAAATATCAAAAAAGAAATCTCTCGTCTTGCAGAAGTGGGTACGATCGAAGAACGGATAACTTTCGCAAGAAATGCGATTTCCCGCTACCCCGCAGATTTTGAGATCAAAGAAAATCTCGCTGTTTGTCTGTATCATTTGTGGTGCGATACAAAGAATAACGACCTCATAAAGGAAATCGAAAATCTTTGCTCTTCCGTGGTGGCTGAATGTAAAGATGAAGATACCCGATATGATGCAATCAATGTTTTGATCAATATTTACGGAGGCACCAAGCAGGTTGAGAAAGCTATGCAATCAGTAAATCTGCTCACGCCTATGAAGTACTGCCGTGAATTTGCAAAATCATCGGGGATTGGTGATGGCAATACGGAATTTTATATTCAAGATGAAATCGACAAATTAACCGATTGCTTGGGTACTGCTATTTCAAACTATCCGCTCGCGGATGAACTCCCCAATGATCCGTCCACATGGGATAGAAAAATTGAAATGCTTACTATTTCCAATCATCTTTATAAGATGATATACGGGGATAACCTTATGTTTTATCATGTTCGCCTCTCCCAAAATTATTGGTTAATTTCCACGTATCAGATATCTCAGGGTAAAAAGGATGAAACACTTGCATCTCTTGAAAAAATGTGCTATCACGCGATTGAATACGATAAAGCATATATCAATGATCACGGTAAATTTTACACATCAATTTTTACCGATAAGTTAATTTATCCTGAACCCAACAAAGATTTTCACGAGCTTACGGAACACACCAATTGCTACCATATGCTTGACAGATTGCAAAATAAACGATATGATTGTGTCCGTCAAGATTCACGTTTTGTTTCAATTATTGAGAGATTAGATCAGCATGCTAAATAAGTTATTCTTGCCCCGCCTCGTGCGGGGCTTCGATTTTGTGTCCACAAAAGCAGTGCTTGTCAGGAAAATTGACAAGGTATAGATGAACATAAAAGAAAGGCTCCCACCGGGAGGGAGCTCCCGACGAAGTCGGGTGAGGGAGAGCGCGTTGCGATAAAATTTGTTAAAAACTAAAGTCACGCGGGCTCCTTCCGTCACGCTTCGCGTGCCACCTTCCTCCCGGAGGAAGGCTATTATGCTACTACCCGACAGTAAGCAAAAGGAGTACGAACAAAATGCTCATACTCCTTTTGTCTTTCGGCAGGTAAAACCTGCTTTATGGAAGGCACCCCTTCGGGTGGTTTTTTGTTTTCGCTCGGTTTTTCGCGTGACAGGTGAGTTAACATGAAAAATGCGTTGTTGCTTTTTTGATGCTCGCGGTGATATAATGATTACAGCAAGTACTTGTAATCAAAAATTACGGAGGATAGCAAATGAATATCGGTAATAAAATCAAACAACTTCGAATAAAAGCGGGATTGACTCAGGAACAGCTCGCCGCAAGCCTTGGCATCAGCGCGCAGTCGGTCTCTAAGTGGGAGACTGCGGTCACAATGCCCGACATAACCCTCCTGCCGCTACTCTCAAGCTTGCTTGGAGTCACCATTGACGAGATATTCGATCTGACGACGGATCAGAAGCTGGAGCGCATTGAGAGAAGACTCGATATTGAAGAGGACTTTTCCGACGGGGCTTTTCTCGAATACGAAGGCTTCCTTAAAAATCAGCTCGATGAGGGCGCGGACAGAAGACGGGTGCTCGGTTTACTTGCAAGGCTCTATCACCACCGCGCGGAGTCATATCTTCGAAAGGTAAGCAAATATGCAAGGGAGGCGATTCGTCTCGCTCCCGAGGTAAAAGAGTGCCAGTGGCTCCTTCAAAAAGCGGAGGGAGCGAACTGCTGGGACTGGAATATCTCTAACCACAAAGT
>JAZODV010000089.1:0-10004 GCA_045597185.1 Eubacteriales bacterium | reverse complement strand
AGCACCTTGAAGCTCGGTAATAACGCCTGAAATTTCATTGAACGGCTTTGTGTACTGGTTTGCATACGCGAGCATACGGGTAAGCATACCGACGCTGAATGCCGTGGGATTTGCGATAGACGTAAGCGCGCCGACAAGAGCAACGACTGCGTAGACCATACTGTTCACAAATCTCGTTACAGGGTTTGCCAGAGACGACCAGAAGGTTGCCTTTAGGGCGGCGGATTTCAGTTTTTTGTTGCTTTCTTCAAATACCGCTTCTGTCTCACTTTCGTATGAATACGCCCTAACTGTCTTCTGACCGCCGACAATTTCGTTTACGTAAGCCGTTTGTGCACCGCGAAGCGATGCCTGCTCACGGAAAAAGTTATAGCTTTTCTTTGAAACAAGTCTTGCCGCGACCATTGAAAGCGGAGTCATAAGAACGACAGAGACCGCAATCAGAGGAGAGTTTATTATCATTATAACAAGAGTTGCGCCTATTGTTATTATACCTGTGAAAAGCTGGGTAAATCCTGTAAGAAGTCCGTCACCGAGCTGATCCGTGTCGGTAGTGATCCGGCTTATGATGTCACCTGAAGCAGTGCTGTCAAGTGTCGAGAAGGGCATTTTCTGTATGCGAGTAAAGGCTTCTTTTCTAAGATCCGCGACAGTACCGTATGTGATCCTGTTATTGAGCAGATTCATAAAATATTGAGACAGACACGCAACACCTGCAAATATTGCGATCTTCAGAAGTATGACAGAGATACCGTCAAAGCTTACGTTGTTTTTGCCGACAGCAAGATCGATAGCGTCACCGACAAATACGGGTATCATGATCGATGCGATAACGTAAACTGCGGCGCAGAGCAGGGTACATACAATAAGAAAGCTTCTCTTTTTGAGTGTGCCGAGGATTCGGCGGAGGGTCGAGGCTTTTATCTTCGTCTTTTTCACTGTGCCTCACCGCCCCTCTGGGAGTCGCATATCTCACGGTATACGGGGGAGCTTTCATAAAGCTCCGAATGAGTGCCGAGACCGACTGCCTCACCTGCATCAAGCACAAGGATACGGTCACAGTCCGCAATACTTTCAACGCGCTGAGAAACGATTATCGCGGTTGGTGAGTAGTCAAGCTCGCGTATCGCCCTCCGCAGAGCCGCATCGGTGACGCGGTCAAGTGCGGACGAGCTGTCGTCAAGTATAAGTATCTCGGGTCTTCTCACGAATGCGCGGGCAAGACTCAGACGTTGCTTCTGACCGCCCGAAAGGTTTCTGCCGTTTTGTTCGACCTCCGAGTCGAGACCGTTTTCTTTTTCTTTTATTATGCCTAAAAGCTGTGCTTTCTCAAGTGCTTCAAGCACCTCGTCGTCACTTGCATCGGGCTTTCCTATTTTTACGTTATCACGTATCGTACCCGAAAAAGCGGTAGGCTTTTGAGCGGCAAATCCGATAACCGAACGAAGCTCTGCCGGGGCGTATCCTCTGACGTCACGGCCGTTCACAAGAACCGCGCCGTCTGTTACGTCGTAAAACCTCGCTATGAGACGGACAAGCGAAGATTTACCTGAACCCGTACCGCCGATAATTCCAAGAGTCTCACCTTTTTTTACTTTTATATCGATGCCGTTAAGCACCGAGCCCGATGCGCCGGGATAGGAAAAGCTGACACCGCGGAACTCAATGGCATATTCGCTGTTGATTTCGGATCCGTCAAAGCTTTGCGTAAGCATATCGGGAGCCGCATCCATAACGTCGGAGATTCGTTTGGCAGATGCTATTGCCTTTGTTACCGTTATGATAAGATTCGCCATTTTTATAAGCTCAACGAGGATCTGAGTCATATAATTATAGAGAGCGACCAGCTCACCCTGGGAAAGATCTCCGCTGTTCACCTCAAGTGAACCACCGTTTATGAGCATTACTATAGCAAGATTGATTATAACGTAGGTCAAGGGATTGAGCATACCCGAAACGCGTCCGACGGCAAGCTGAAGCCTTTTTTGGACAGTTACGCGCTCGGAAAATTCGGCGTTTTCGTGCTCTTCGAGTCTGAACGCGCGAAGAACCCTCGCACCCTCAAGGTTTGAGCGAAGGGCACCTGTGGTCTTGTCGAGAGCCTTTTGCGCCTTGCCTTGCATTGGAATTGACGCAAGAAGTATTATAAAAATTACGACGATAAGTACGGGAATAACGATAGCGAATGCCACGGTTGCTCGCGGAGCGCCGGCACCCACGATGAACGCCATTATCATAGCGCCGAACGCCACGAAGGGAGAGCGGAGAAGGAGGCGTAGCGTGAGATTTATCCCGGTCTGTACCTGATTCATATCTCCCGACATACGCGTGAGAAGTGTCGGTGTTCCTATTCTGTCAAGCTGTGAATAACTGAGAGTCTGGATCTTGCGGAAAAGCCCCAGACGCATATCCGCCGCAGTACCGACAGCCGCTTTTGCGGAAAAGTACTGTGCCGTTAGCGAAAAAGCAAGACCCACCGCCCCTATAAGCACGAGAAGCAGGCACATTTTGATCACGTATCCCTTGTCTCCGTTTGCGATACCTATATCGATGATACGTGCAATTACTATTGGCACCGTCAGTTCAAGAAGTGCCTCGGTAAGCTTGAAAAGCGGCGCAAGTATCGATTCAAGCGTATATTTTTTTAAGTGTTTAAATAAATGCCTCATTGATCTTTCCTTGTGAATACAATATTTCTTGAATATTATACAATAAGAATCGTTTTTTTGCAATAGTATAAAGGATTTTCTTCTGTCTCTTGTGTTAAGTTATTGACAAAACGGACGATTTATAATATAATTAATGGAGTTATAAAATGCAGGAAAGAGTGATGCTATGAACGGTGTAACGGTTAGACGAGCCGAAGCACGCGATGTTCTGAGACTTTTTGAGCTTTTGACCGAAATATGCGAATTTCACGTAAACGGCCGTCCCGATATATTCAAAAAAGGGCAGAAATACAACGAACAAGAGCTTATTCAAATATTAAAAGACCAAGAAAGACCGGTGTTCGTGGCTGATGATGGCGAGAAAGTCGTGGGGTATGCTTTCTGTATACTGAAACGAAAAAAGGACCAAGCGGTGTTCAACGATCTTTTGACCGTCTATATAGACGATCTCTGCGTTGACAGAGAATGCCGAGGGCGGGGAATCGGAAGGATTTTGTTTGAAGCCGTAAAGACTTACGCAAAAGAGGTCGGAGCGTATAATATTGACCTCAACGTCTGGGAATTCCCCGGAAGCGCCGTCGGATTTTACGAAAAACTCGGAATGAAGCCCGAGCGGCGATATATGGAATATATTTTGTAAATCAAGGAGATAAATTATGAAGGCAGTAATAACCGTAACAGGAAAAGACAGCGTCGGTATCATCGCAAAGGTCAGTGCCATGTGCGCAGAACAGAATGCAAACATCGTTGACATAACCCAGAGCGTTATGCAGGACTATTTTGCTATGATAATGCTTGTTGAGATAGATTCCCTCAAGATCAAATTTGCAGATTTTGCCGATACGCTTGCAAAGCTCGGCGACGAGCGTGGACTTGTCATTTCGGCTGTCCACGAGGATATTTTTAACACGATGCATCACATTTAATGAGGTAAAAGCAATATGATAAATACCGCTGATATTCTTGAAACCATCGGTATGATACGCGAAGAAAATCTCGACATACGAACAACGACCATGGGCATTTCGCTCTTTGACTGTGTGAGTGATGACGAGGTGCGTCTCTGCCAAAAGGTTTACGATAAAATAACAAAATACGCAGAAAATCTTGTCGCGGTCGGAGAGGAGATCTCAAAGGATTACGGCATACCGATCGTAAATAAGCGTGTTTCGGTAACACCCGTTTCTCTTATAGGAGGAGCACTGACTCCCGACGGCTACATAAAGCTTGCAAAGACTCTTGATAAAGCTGCCGCTGAGGTAGGTATCAATTTCATCGGTGGTTTTTCGGCTCTTGTTCATAAGGGAATGACGGCATCGGACAGAAATCTGATTTCCGTAATACCCGAAGCACTTGCCGAAACGAAAATGGTCTGCTCGTCCGTAAACGTTGCAACCACCAAGGCGGGTATCAATATGGATGCCATAAAGCTTATGGGAAGTACCATAAAGAGAGCCGCATATCTCACGCGTGACGATAACTGTATGGCTTGCGCGAAGCTTGTTGTATTCGCAAACGTGCCCGAGGACAATCCCTTTATGGCAGGTGCATTCTGTGGAGTCGGAGAGCCCGATTGCGCGATAAACGTAGGTGTTTCGGGTCCAGGTGTTGTAGCTTCGGCTATAAAGCGTGCAGGTGACTGTGACCTTTCTGCACTTGCTGACGTTATAAAGAAAACGGCGTTCAAGATCACACGTGTGGGCCAGCTCGTCGCAACAGAGGCGGCAAAACGTCTCGGCGTACCGTTTGGTATCGTAGACTTATCCCTTGCACCAACTCCTGCAATAGGTGACTCGGTCGCAAGAATACTTGAAAATATGGGTGTTGCCACTTGCGGCGGCTGCGGAACGACTGCGGCACTCGCTATGCTTAACGATGCGGGCAAGAAGGGTGGCGTTATGGCATCGAGCCACGTCGGAGGACTTTCGGGAGCATTTATTCCCGTATCAGAGGACGAGGGAATGATAGCCGCGGCGGCAAGCGGAGCACTCACCCTCGAAAAGCTTGAAGCAATGACAGCGGTCTGCTCGGTCGGTATTGATATGGTCGTTGTTCCCGGTGACACAGACGAGGCTGTAATTTGCGGACTTATCGCAGACGAGATCGCGATCGGTGTTGTAAATACAAAGACGACCGCCGTCAGGGTTATCCCCGCGTACGGCAAGACGATCGGTGACAGCGTAAACTTCGGTGGACTTCTCGGAAGCGCGCCGGTCATGAAGATAAGCAATATCTC
This sequence comes from Eubacteriales bacterium, assembly GCA_045597185.1. GTDB lineage: Bacteria > Bacillota > Clostridia > Oscillospirales > CAG-272 > RGIG3994. The sequence continues at coordinate 5,099 of JAZODV010000089.1, read as the reverse complement.
GCCCGAGAAATTCATTTCTCGCGGAGGAAGAATTCCCGCACCGATCCACTCGCTTAAAAACTGACAAAAATAACGCTCACTTTAAAGGTGGGCGTTATTTTTTTTGCTTTGTCCCAATATATTTGTAATAAAAATATGTTTGGAGGACAAAATGAAAAGAAAAATTATTGCGGTGATCCTTGCCGCGGTTATGCTCTTATGCTTGACGTTGCCAATAAGTGCGGAGGTTGATATTTCTGTCGATTCTGCGGCACTTTCGCTCAACTGTGAGTCGGCGGTACTGATGGAGGCTACAACGGGAACCGTACTGTACGAACAAAACGCAGACAAGGCTCTGCCACCGGCGTCGGTTACGAAAATTATGACTTTGCTTCTCGTTATGGAAGCGATAGATTCGGGCACGCTCAAATGGGACGACACCGTGACATGTAGCGCAAACGCGTCAAAAATGGGCGGCTCGCAGATATTTTTGAAGGAAGGCGAGCAGATGAGTGTTCGTGATATGGTGAAAAGCGTCGTCATCGCATCGGCAAACGATGCGGCGGTGGCTCTTGCCGAGCATATCGCGGGAAGTGAAGAGGTTTTTGTTGCGAGAATGAACGCAAGAGCCAAAGAGCTCGGTATGAAAAACACCAATTTTGAAAACACTAACGGACTTGACGATACGGCACAAAATCATGTTATATCGGCGCGTGATATAGCAATAATGTCACGCGCACTTATATCTCATAAAGAAATTCTCGAATACAGCTCCACATGGATGGACAGTATCAGAAACGGTGAATTCGGACTGACGAACACGAACCGTCTCGTAAGATTTTATAAGGGATGTAACGGGCTTAAAACAGGCTCAACGGCAAAGGCGAAATTCTGTATAAGCGCAACCGCCGAGCGTGACGGTATGACGCTTATAGCGGTTATTATGGCGTCGCCCTCGCGTGACGAGCGAAATGCGGCGGCAAAGACGCTTCTCGATTGGGGCTTTTCAAATTACGAGCTTTATATGTCGGATTATAAAATACCTAAAAATATAGAAGTCATCGGTGGAGAGAGTGAATTTTGCGATATTGTGGGAGAGACTTTTTGTGCGGTCATTCCTAAGGGCAGGTCGGGGAAGATAACAGTTACATCCGAGCTTCCAGAAAAACTTACAGCTCCCATATCAAAAGGAAACACGGTCGGAAAAATAAAATATTCTCTTGACGGTAAAAATATAGGTGAGACGACCGTCATTGCAGGTGCCGATATCGGAAAAATCGGATTTTTCGGGGTAGTGAAAAATATTTTGTCTGCTTTTTTGCTGAAAAAATAATAAATAACTATTGAAAAAATTTTAATACGGTGATATAATTGATATGTAGAATTTAATTTTATATTTTGGAGGGAAAGGTAAATGAATATTAAACTTAACGACAAATATATAAAGAATTTTGTCAGCGACGAAGAGATTGCGGCGTACGGTGAAAAAGTAAAAGAGGTAGACACTCTTATTAAGACAAAAACAGGAAAGGGAAGTGATTTCCTCGGTTGGATGGAGGCATCCTGCTCTTACGATAAGGATGAATACGCAAGACTCACCGCGGCTGCTGAAAGAATCAAAAAAAGCTGCGACGTATTTATAGTCATAGGTATCGGCGGCTCATATCTCGGCGCTCGCGCGGTCATTGAGTTCCTTAAGTCTCCAAGATACAATGCGCTCAAAAAAGACACACCCGACATTTATTTTTCGGGCTGCAATATCAGTGCGACCGATATGCGCGAGCTTATTGAAATATGCGAGGGACGCGACGTTTGTATAAACGTTATAAGCAAATCGGGCACTACCACAGAGCCCTCTATAGCATTCCGTGCCTTCCGTCAGCTTCTTGAAAGCAAGTACGGAAAAGAAGGCGCAAAGGACAGAATTTTCGTAACAACAGACAGAGCGAGAGGAGTTCTTAAGCCTCTTGCGGATAAAGAGGGATACGAGACCTTCGTCGTTCCCGACGATATGGGCGGACGCTACTCGGTGCTGAGCCCTGTCGGACTTCTGCCTATCGCGGTTGCCGGTATTGATATTTATGAGCTTCTCGCAGGAGCTGAGGATGCGCGAATTGCATATGCGGAATCAGACCTTGATAAAAACGATGCATACCGCTATGCCGTTATTCGTAACATCCTGCTTTCCAAGGGTAAAAACATTGAGATACTTGTCGGCTATGAGCCATATGAGCAGATGCTTTCCGAATGGTGGAAGCAGCTTTTTGGAGAATCCGAGGGCAAGGACCTTAAGGGAATCTATCCCGCATCGGTAATTTTCTCAACAGATCTTCATTCGCTCGGTCAGTATATTCAGGACGGTCAGCGTCAGCTTTTTGAGACTGTGCTTTCTGTTGAGACTGCCGACGATAACATAGCAGTTCCGAATGACGCTGAAAATGCTGACGGACTTAACTTCGTTTCGGGTAAATCTCTCTATGAGGTAAACAGAACGGCAATGAGGGCGACGATACTTGCTCACGTTGACGGCGGCGTTCCCAATCTTGTTATAGAGCTTGCAAAACGTGATGCGCGTACTGTCGGAAGCCTTATATACTTCTTCTGGATAAGCTGCGCGGCTTCGGGATACATTCTCGGAGTAAATCCCTTTGACCAGCCCGGCGTTGAAGCATACAAAAAGAATATGTTTGCGCTTCTCGGAAAGCCCGGCTTTGAAGAGCTTGCAAAAGAACTTAACGCAAAATTAAAATAATATCAATATACTACTTGCATTTTTAAAGAAAATAGTGTATAATGGTATCAAAGAAATAAAAAACCAGGAGGGCAAATAAATGCTCAAACTTATAATTGGCGTAAAAGGCACAGGAAAAACCAAGACACTTATCGACATGGTCAATCAGTCTACAGCTGCATCTGAGGGCGCAGTCGTATGTATCGAGCGCGGTGTAAAGCTCAGATTTGACATCAAGTACCGCACCCGTCTTATCAACACAAACGATTATCTTGTATTTGACGCGCAGTCGCTTTACGGCTTCATCGCAGGAATCCTTGCGAGCAACCACGACGTTACCGATCTTTACGTTGACTCTGCGCTTAAGATCTGCAATGACGATATGACAGCATTCGAGAAGATGCTTCTCGAACTTGACGAGCTTGCAGAAAAGCACTCCATCAATGTTGTTATGACCTCTTCCATTCCCGTAGAAGTAGCATCCGACATCGTTAAGAAATACGTTGACTGATTAACATAACTGAAAATCACCGCATACTTAGCGGAAAAACAAGAAACACCACCAAAGAAAAATCCTTGGTGGTGTTTCTTGTTAAAACCACTTGCGAAAGCCCATACTTGAAAGAAATCGCAATGTTCTTATAAAATTATAAAATGCCTATTGACAATCATTTGATTGTGTGATATGATACATACATGTAATACAAAATGTAAAAAAAGACAGCAAGGAGACTATATGAACAAAAAATCACGTAATTATATAATTGTCGTTATATTAAAATCCGTGCTTTTGCTTTTGTTGACTGTTGCGATCGCAGGGCTGTCACGTTTTTTATTTCTTGACGGTATTTCGCCCTTCAAGGACGAGCTTAGAAATCCGGAGAAAATGTTAGATGTTTGGTATACTGTTTTGTTTTTTCTGATATTTAACTCTTTGTTTTTTACTATAAAGCAACACGACAAATATTCCCGGGAGAAGTTTTTGGGATGTGTGAAAAACAACAAACTGATACCTCATTTGAAATATATAGTTACGTCTGTTGATCTTTATATCGAGATAGGAATTATAACGGTCATATCATTATTGCTACCCGTTAATTTTTTATACAATTTTGTGAGCAAGGTGTTTTTTTATGGAGTAGAATTAACAGCCGAAAAAAATAAACTTTACACCTTGCTTATTATCCTTCCGATAATGTTTGTGCTTCTTTTTGTTTCTCGGATAACGATTCAAAAAAACTGGTATAAAAATGCACAAAAAGAAAAATTAGGTTACAAAAAAGATAAAAAGCCCAAAATACCGCCTACTGTTAAAGGCATTATAACCGTTGCTATCATATATTGCGGTGCGTCAATGGTCATTCCTTGGTTTTTACCGTTTTTTATTTCTTTGTGGAACTTGGGTGAATGGATGCTTTTGGTTTGGATCGCGGTTATATTGGTAGCTGTAATTTTGATAAGTATAATAGCATACTATATCAGAGCCATTCTTAAGCGCAGATCTTTTATCAAAAAACTAAAAAGGTATTGTGTCGGTAATTCTGTTTATATTTCCAATATAAAAAAGCCGTATGCTTCGATATTCAAAGATCATGCCGGATATGATTTCAGCATAGAGAAAAACGGCGAGAAATACGACTGCAAATTTTTTGCGGGAGTATTTCCGGGGGATCACATTGTGTTTTCAGACAAAGGAAACGGACTAAAACAGCATACTTTCTGGATATTTAAAGTAGACGTATTTCACATTATGACCAAATTTGATTTCGGATATGAAAGTGACGGAAAAAAGATACTTATACTGTTGCCGATTCCGAGGAATTTCTATGTGTCTGTTAACGGATCGCGTCCGCGCCCTGCTGATGTTGGAGAAAAAGTTGGAGATTATTCGATTTACAATTCAACCGGTTTCCTCGGAGCTTTGGATCGTAACTGCTTGTAAAATAGGAGAAAGAACCTCAAACGCATTGCGTTTGAGGTTCTTTTGCGTCAAACGATCTCAAGCTCGTCCTTGGTTCCGATAGGCGGGAACTGTGCGTTTGGCAGCGTCTGATACCAGAAAGCGACCGTCGATATATCGCTCTGCTGCTTATAGTATCTTCCCTCGCTTCTGTGACCGAGATCCTGGATAGTTACTCTCAGATCGTTTTCAAACCTTATCGGGTCCGTTATGTGCCAGCGGTACATTCCGAATCTCGTGTTTGCAAGATAAACTCCGTCGGGTCTGTGTATTTCGTGAAGTCCTGCATACGGTGTTGAAAAATACGTATATCCCTCGCCCGGAATGACCCAGTCATATGCTCCGCAAATATAGTCCTCGGTTCCCGTGCCGCAGATAGTCGGGAACTCGGTGTCACCGTCCATGTAGAATTTTATCTCACCTTCACCC
>JAZODV010000088.1:0-5092 GCA_045597185.1 Eubacteriales bacterium | reverse complement strand
GGATGATATCGTACATGATGGAGTCTTCGCCCTCATCGGAGTATCTGAGCTTCATAGATTCCTCGAAGAGTGCGGGAGTGATCTTGAGGTAGCTCTGGTAAGCCATGAGCTCAAGAGTAGCTGCTGCAGCCTCGGGATTGGGGGAAGCGGTGGAGAGAGCGTACATGGTGAAGGGGAACGCCATGCAGGTTACGTAGTTTTCCTGGTCCTCGTTGTACATAGGAATGGGAAGCATACCGAACTTGAATTCAACCTGCTTGAGAGTACCGGATGCGATGTATACGCGGTCAACGGTGAAGAGAACGGTCTCGTCTCTGAACGCCTGAGCGTTACCGGATCCGTTGTGGAATGCATCCTCGGAGTTATGTACGAAGTTACAGAAATTTGTAAGCAGGTCGCTTGTCTTCTGAGAATAGAGGTCCTCGGAGAGAACAAGGTCGCCCTCGCCGTTTACTTCAACGGTCTTGAGTCCGCTGCCTGCATAGATGGAGTCGTAGTGGAGCGAGATGGTAAAGAATCCGTAGCGGTCTGCAATATCCTTAGCGCCGTCACCGTTGAGATCCTTGTAAACGCCCTGAGAATAGGTCATGAGCTTATCAAGGGTCCAGGTCTTGTTGTAAACCTCTTCATAGAGAAGAGAGGGGTTACCATGTATCTCGGTGAACATCTCCTTGTGGAAGAAGCAACCGTACATCATGTAAAGGAAGTTGGTAGAGATATCTCCGGAGCAGAAGTAGATCTTGTCGCGGAGTGTTGCCTTTTCAACGAGAGAGTTGGGCCACCAAGGCTTATCAAACTCGATGATATCGTAGGAGGTGAGGTCCTGCGCGATGCCCTTGAGAGCAAGGGAAGCACCGGTCATAGAGTAGCCTGCAAAGATAGCGATGGTGTCAGCGCCGGACTGAGTGCTGTTGATACAGGTGTTTACGAACGCCTGCTGGTTGCTGAAGTTACCGGGGGTGCCGTCAAACTGAAGGGTGATCTTGAACTGATCCTGAACCTTGAGGTTTCTTTCATAGATCGCGTCGTTTACAGCCTCACCGTTGGTGTCTTCAACGAAGAATTCGGGACGCTCAACGTCTTTCCAATAAAGGAATTTGATGGTAGTGTCGGGGAACTGAAGATCTTCGGGAATGTCACTGGGAGCGAAGATAGTGGTTTCTTCAATTACGGGTCCGCCGGGAGTAGAGGTTTGAGCGGGATCATCCACGGTAGTTTCTTCAGGGTTAGTGGTCTCAGCGCAAGCCATTGCAAGAGGGAGCATAAGAGCTGCGATGAGAAGAGCAATGAGAAGTCTTGTAAAGATTTTCATTACGTAATCCTCCAAAAAATTTAGTTATAATTATTATAAACTATAAAACCGATTTTGTCAATCTCTTTTCTGAATTTCATTCAAAAATGCCTTAAATTCGCAAAAAAAGGAAGTCATAAAAGCGAATTTGCTGCAAACAATATTAGCAGAGAACGCAAGTCAATCGGCACGGTTCCGTGAAGGACACGGACAGCAGCGCGGCGGCGTGCGGGCTCAATTGATATAGATCCGCATTCGCACGTTTCTGCGACAAATGCCGCAGCAAGATATAGACGCGCGACTGCACAAATGAAAAGAAAATAAATGCAGATAGCATAAGGAGAATTTCAAAATGGCTAACAAGAATGCTAAGAAGGCACTCGAGCAGTTCAAGAACGAAGCAGCCAACGAGGTTGGCGTAACCCTTAATCAGGGCTACAATGGCGATCTCACCTCCCGTCAGGCGGGCAGCATCGGCGGTCAGATGGTAAACAATATGAACCCCGTACGAACTATGAGATTTGATCGTCTAAGCCGCATATCGCAAGGACACAAGATAACCGTCAAGTACGCGTTTTTCCTTACGGTATAATCCGCGCGGAAAGACTTGCTAACGCAAGTCTTTGGGGCGTTGCCCCTGCGCACTTCGTGCTACCGCACGATTGACGGCTTCGCAAAAATGCCCTTGCAAGCAAGCATTTTTGCTTCATGGTATAAAGATTTGATAAAATAAACGTACGGAGGAACAAAAAATGAAGGACACCAAAACCATTTACGAACAGCTTGGAGGTACATATCGAGAGGAAATCGTCGCCAATGAACTGCTCTATACTTAAAGCAACGAAAGAAAATATCTTCCAAGTAACTGATTCTCGTATTAAATCCCTTGTCTATGCATATACTATTATCGGGTGGAAATCCCGCAAGCAAAATGAAATATTTTTTTCGATAAAAGGTATTGCATTTTTCTTAAAAGTATGGTATAATACAGACAAGGAAAACGGGCTGGTCGTAAGACCCGGGTCCACCTGCGGCGGGGATGTTCCCCGCCATTTTGTTTTGGATGGAGTGTGAATGATGAACGAACTAAGTATATTCGTTGACGAGTCGGGCGATTTCGGTTCATACGAGTCGCACGCACCATTTTATTTGTTTACACTCGTATTCCATGATCAAAGCAATTCCATCGAGGATCAGATCAGTCATTTGGAACACGGACTCACAGATGTTGGATTTGACGTGAAGCATTGCTTCCACGCAGGCCCTATTATCCGCCGCGAAGAAGATTATCAAAATCTTTCAATAACAGAACGTAGAAAATGCCTCAACCGCATTTTAACATTTGCAAAGAACTGTGAGATATCCTACATTACCTTTTCGGTTGAGAAGAAGCATATGTCGGACTCGCTCAGCTTGACAGTGGCACTCTCCAAGCAACTCTCGGCATTTATTCGCGAGGAATACGCCTTCTTTGCGGGGTTTGATAAGATCATCGTTTACTACGATAACGGACAAGTTGAGTTGAACAAGCTCTTGGCATCTGTATTCACGGTTATGCTTCCGCAAGCGGAGTTCCGTAAGGTAATGCCCGCAGATTACAGGCTGTTTCAAGTTGCAGATCTTTTCTGCACGTTGGAGCTTATCTGCCTCAAGGACGAGCGTCATATTATGTCCAAATCCGAGGAAGCATTTTTTGGCTCTATGCGAGATATGCAGAAGAACTACCTCAAGCCGATGTATAAGAAACGCTACAAGGAGATGAAGTGATATGGCTACCGAAGATATCAAAAAGGCAATTGCCGAACTGATGCGCGAGATTCAAAAGGGCGAGGATAGCGCAAAAGAAAAAGGATATATCGATATATCCGATGTTGAAAAGATCATAAAAATGAAGTAATGATAATAGATCGCTATCCTTCGAGGGTAGCGATTTTCTTTTTATCCTTTAACCATTGTACCAAAGCAGAAAAGAGCGACCGAGAAACCGAGGGAAACCACGGTCAACTCGGTTGATAACGTTCCTGACAAGTTGCATACACATACGCCGATCATCACACCCGTAGCGAGGATTCGGATAAACTCTTTACGAACGGTAGATAAAAAAGTAGTTTTGGGTACACATTCCTTTTTTTTCGGCGTTATTGGTGTTTCGACCGGTAAACCAAGCAGGTCGATAAGCTTCTCCAAATGCTCGTCACAAGGCTTTGATAGTCCCCGTTCCCACTTGGAAACAGCCTTTCCTGATATACCGAGCATCGCCCCAAGCTCCGATTGTGTCAGACCGCGTTCTTTTCTTTTCTGCGATATTAATACGCATATATTATCCATGTAAACCTCCGTAAACTGTTTGGTTGATTATAGTATTAACAACAATTATTTGTTTTTTATTACAGACCTTGAAATAAAGCAAAATTTATGTTATAATATGATAGATAGACCAACTGTTTGCATCAAATTGAATTTTGTGAGGTGGAGTCTGTATGAAACGAAAAAACATGACGCGCTTATTTACGGCACTTCTGATCGTGAGTCTTATATTTTCTGTGTTGCCCATGGCGGTGTCCGCGCAGGAAACAAAGCTGATCACCACGAGGGCAGAGTTTGAAAAGGCACTCAGGGACGCAAAGGACGGCGATACGCTTCTCGTCGGAGATATCGACTTTGAGCTTCCTTATACAGGCGCGGTTAATACGGTTGAAAGGATCACGATCAATAAAAGCGTTACGGTCAAAAACGGAAAGACTGATGGAAACGCCGTCTTTTGGGGCGCGAGCTTTATACTGAGTGGCACGAAGATCGGCGGCGACCGCTCGTCGTTTGTTTTTGAGGGTATCATCTTCGACGAGAGACTTGACACAGGCGCGCTGACAGATGAGGATTGGAAGCTTTCCTACGATAGTTTGGGCGAGGAATTATCCCCGTATCCACTGAAGAATCAGTATGCCGTTGAGTGCAATGGTAACGGGGTTGCAAGCTTCAAAAATTGCGAATTCAAGAATTATATGCATACGTACGGTCCCGCCATCCGCGCGTTTTATGGGGATTATACGCTGACTCCCTCTATTGAAGCGGAACACGGCGACAACGTGCCGTATCGGTTGGAACTGAATCTGGAGGGATGCAGCTTTTCGTCCAACGCCTCACTGTACGGCGGCGGTGCAGTCTACGTTGAAGCAACCGGCAAGAACGTAACGCTTAACGTGAAGGATTGCAGCTTTAAGGAAAACAAATCAGGCTTTGTTCAAAATGCGGTCGGCGGCGGAGCGGTATACGTGAAAAATACCGTTGCTACCTTTGAGGGATGCGTTTTCGAGAAGAACGACGCAAATTATTATTACGGCGGCGAAAGATTTTGGGCGGATAAGCTGAGCGGCGGTGCAATCGGATGTGACGACGACTCCTCTCTTACCGTTCGTAATTGTATGATTATCGGAAACAAGGCATCGTTTGGCGGAGCAATCGGCATTCTTATATCAAGCGCGGATATTGAGGACTGCTATATAACCGAAAACAAAGCAATTCCCGAAACCGAGAGTGCGTCAGGCAATCTCGGATTATGCAGTGAGCAGGGACTTGGCGGCGCGATATATCTCAACGGCGCAACGAACGTAACCATAAGCAACACCGAGATTCGCAAAAATTACGCAGAAAACGCAATGGGTGCGATCTACACGGATTATAATCCTTCTTTGGATTATAGCACGCGCTCGGTTGAGCTGCTGTTCTGCACGATAGAGGGCAATACCTGCAAAATGAATATGTCCGACTATATGGGATACGGTGAGGACAGATGGCTTTGGT
>JAZODV010000087.1:0-5514 GCA_045597185.1 Eubacteriales bacterium | reverse complement strand
AAAATAATAAACAAATCGCAACAAGGCTACAGCCATATAGAAGAAGGCAGAGCTTAGCTTAAAATAGACGATCTTATATTGCTTTGTAAGTTTTACGGTGTTAGTGCCGATTATTTTATTGGCATATCCGAAAAATAACTGTACTGTACAAAAAGAACCACTTACATGTACATTAGCTTGAAAATTGGGATTTAACGGTGAGTTGAGTTTTTTATGCGGGGTTTCACCCCACACCCCACCCAAGGAACTTTTTAGAAAAAGTTCCTTGGGGATCTTCAAAAACTTTCAAAAATAATTGGTTTAACCTATGCGTTTAAACATCTTTCACCGACCGCTCGGGCGCAATCGGTGAGGGAAAGCATGGTATTTATCACGTCGGGGCTGAAGGCCTTGCTTAAAGTGAAGTTCACCACGGCACCCCGACTCGTCGCTGCCGCAGTCGCGGCTCGTGTGTTGCCATTCGGACACACTCACTACGCGACATTACAGAAATATAAATTGGGATTTATCGAACTGTTTAGGGCGAAGCAGAGAAAAGTTTCTACGCCGCTTTTTTCAAAAAGCGCCCGCCATCCAACGCGCGTAGCGTTGTTCGCCTACGCAGAGGCGAAATCCCCTTGCCTTAAAAAGCGCCACGGAGGGGTTCGGGGAACCCCCCACTTGTGTGGTTCCCCGTCCTATGCGATACTTTTCTTCGGTTTTTATCCGCTTTTTTCTTTGTGGCAGAAGGCGCAAAGAAAAAAGCTTGGCAAAAAAGAACACGCCGAAAGGTAGTTTCGCCTCTGCGGAGGCGAACAGCGCACGCGCGCTGGAGCAGCGGGCGCTTTTTGCAAAAAGCGACGCAAAAACCTTCAAACGCTTCGCGCATAACCGTTCGATAAATCAAAATTTGTTGTACATCCCCCAAAAGAACTATGATTTTACCAAAACTACTTGATTTACACCTGAGTTTGTGATATAATCTTTTTATTAACGTTCAGTGTAGGTTAGTGTGAAAGATTATCGTGTTGTGCGTAAAATCACTTGTCACGCTATCAATTCGCGCATTTTGAATTTCAATATTTATTTGTGCTGCCGCTATGGCGGTGGAATGGAGATTATTATGTTAGGAAACGCTATGCCCGAATTTGTCGGTACGACCGTACTTGATACGATAGGGCTTGTTATATCCGGCGCGGACAGTGCGCTTATCTCTGAAATGCAAAAATATAATAACGTTCCACACAAAGCACTCGGTATCATAAGCTCACGTACAGGCGCGGCAGGTCAGATAACCGCTGTTGACGAGGCTCTGAAGAACACAAATGCAGAGCTTGTTTCAATAGATCTTCCTCGTGACACAAAGGGATGGGGCGGTCACGGTAATTATATCGTTATCTGCTCGTCTGATGTAAGTGACGTTCGCCGCGCTGTTGAAATATCTCTTGAGCTGACGAAAAAGCACGCAGGAGAGGTCTATATCAATGAAGCAGGTCACCTCGAATTTGCTTATTCTGCGAGTGCGGGTGAAGCGCTTAACAAAGCCTTTGACATACCGACAGGTCAGGCTTTCGGCTTTCTCGCTGGCTCTCCCGCGGCGATAGGCGCAGTCATGGCAGATTCGGCACTCAAGTCGGCTGATATAACAGTCACAAAATACATGACTCCGTCGGTCGGAACGAGTCATTCTAATGAAGTCATTCTCGCTTTCACAGGAAAATCCGACGCTGTCAAAACCGCAGTGCTCCGTTCACGCGAGGTCGGTCTTGCCTTGCTTCGTACAATGGGCGATGAGCCTAAGGGCCCGTCCGTTCCGTATCTTTGCTGAAATATTATAATATTTAAGGATAGAATTATGTTAAACGACAAACCCGTAGTATACTCCGGAATACAGCCCTCCGGAAATCTTACAATAGGAAATTATCTCGGCGCACTCAAGAATTTTTCGGAGTACACCGACAACTACAAATGCTTTTACTGCATAGTTGACCAACACGCTATAACCGTCCGTCAGGTTCCCGCCGAGCTTCGCCGCAGAACCTATGAAATGATGGCACTCTATATCGCATGCGGTCTTGACCCCGAAAAAAACACACTTTACGTTCAGTCTCATGTTCCTGCTCACACCGAAATGGCGTGGATGCTGAATTGCTTCACTATGTTCGGCGAGCTGTCGAGAATGACACAGTTCAAGGATAAAAGTCAGAAGCACGCAGACAACGTAAACGCAGGTCTTTTTACCTATCCCGTTCTTATGGCGTCGGATATTCTGCTTTATCAGACAGATGTTGTTCCCGTCGGAATCGACCAGAAGCAGCATGTTGAGCTTACACGTGATATCGCAAACCGTTTCAATCAGCTCTATCCCCACACCTTTACCGTACCCGAACCGATAATAAAAAAAGAGGGTATGAAGATAATGTCTCTTGCAGACCCGACCAAGAAGATGAGTAAATCAGATGAAAACGTAAATGCCGTTGTTTATATCCTCGACGATAAGGACACGATAATCCGTAAATTCAAGCGCGCTGTTACCGATTCCGATACCTGCGTAAAATTCGCGGAGGGCAAGGACGGTATAAACAATCTTATATCTATTTACCGTTGCTGCACAGGAAAGACGGTAGAGGATGTCGAACGTGAATTTGAAGGCAAGGGGTACGGCGATTTCAAGCTTGCTGTCGGTGAAGCCTGCGCGGATATGCTCACACCCGTTCAGACCGAGTTCAAGAGAATTCTTGCCGACAAAGCCTATATTGAGGCTATGATGAAAAAGGGAGCAGACGAAGCGTCCTACTACGCAAGAAAAACACTCTCAAAGGTGAAACGCAAGCTCGGCTTTATTCAACTTTAATTTTATATACAGGGGCTGAGTCATCAACGAAGCTCACGCGCAAAAAAGTCGGCGTTAGACTTTTTTGTCGCTCGGAATTTGCGCTTTTGCCTTTGTAAAGGCAAAAATGACGGTGTTTAACCGTCAAGCAAAAACGTTGATGGTGAGTCAAGTGCAAAAAATGCACTTGACTCACCATCTTACTTTTAAGCATAATCAAAATTGGAAAAATAATGTTTTTCAAAATAAACAGAGGCTGTCTTCAAAATTGAGACAGCCTCTGTTTATTTAAAACAAGAAATTTTGATAACGTCACTTTTTAAGAAGACCTGGTATGAGCTCCGGTACGTTATCGGCGATAAGACCTTCCGAGAAGCTAACACTAATGGGCATCATCGCACTATAAATGTAAGAATCGCCTATCTTTATAAACGTTCTTGCCACATATACAGTGTCTGCAGTAGCATCCATCAAGGTCACGTTTACACAGTAATCGTTTCCAACGAGTTCATCCGCCGTAAGCGCCTGAGCTACTCGTCCGTCTCTGAATGTTGCATTCTCATAGAGCCTGCCAAGCTCCTTGCCCATCTTTTCGTCAAGCTCATCCTTATTCAACGCATAGTATGCGTCAAAATTCTCGTGAGTAAAGTCACCTATCTTTTTGACGTATTTTGCAACGGTTACGATTCCGCCGAATTCTACGTCTCCTGCGATAGCCTTAACGTTATCGTACAAATCGCTTTCAATTATAGTAACGAAACGGCTCGAATCGGTAGAAACTACAGTGAAATAATCCTCAACAGTGCTGAGGAACATACCGTCATCCTTATCGTGAGCATAAGCATTATCATAATCAGCCACGGCAAGAATTATTGCAATAAGAGCCTTTGCATCGTTTATCTGATCATTCTTTGCTTTTTCTGCGTATGCGTCCACGCTTGCGGGAACCGTGATGCGGTAGGCATCGGCGTTAGCAACGTCCTGATTAAAGTGTATATTAAAATCACTGTCGATCGTAACAGAATAGCAGTTTACGAATATCGTCTGGGCCATATTGTTATGGGCACAGATACCGCTCTTGACATCGGTACATGCAGCGTCAATTTTACCCACGTTCACGCAGTCGGTGAAGGTAGTAACTCCGCCGGCACGCCATGATGCAATACCTCCTATCGAAGGACGGATCTTGGCGCTCGCCGTCGTGCATTTAATATCGCCCGCGTTAAAGCAACGGTTTACCATCATATCGTTGTGACCCGATCCAAAAAGCCCGCCTATCATGAACTGTGTGTAATTATTCGCGGAGTCCGTTGCGGAAGAATAGTGGACCGAAATATCTCCGAGATTTACACAATCGGTGGGGCAAAGTTGAGCGTAATGTCCAACAATACCTCCGATACGAGTATGTGTCGGAGTATCCTGCTCTGCCGTTATGTTTCCGGTATTCATTGAATTATTAAATACGTCGCCCTTCTCGTAAGAGCATCCCGCGATGCCTGCGGAATACAGATCCGCTGTTACGTTCCCCGCCTTTTTCGCAGTGAGATTTCCGTTGTTGATACAATCCTCCACGAGAATAGAGCAGGCGTTGTACTTGTATCCGATTATTCCGGCAACCGAAAGCAGACTGCACGAGGTAGGCGTAATTTTAATGTCACCGTCGTTTTTGCAGTTTGAAATTCTGTATACGCCGCCGTATCCGATAAGTCCGCCGACGAACAGAGAGTTGGAACCCGAATTTCCGGTATAAGTAACGTCTACGTCTACGTTAACGCCTTCGAGAGTCACAGGGTTATACGCAACCGCCGCAATAACTCCAAACGCGGTTTGTGTGTCGCTGACAGTCACCAGATCGCTGTTTTCCACAGTGATGCTTCCGACAACGTTGAGATTTTTTATGTTGCAGTTTCCTATTTCATCAAACAACGGACCTCGGTAGTGATAGTATGTCCCAGTCCGTTAAGCGTCTTGGAATCGGCGGCATCAGCAGTCCCCTCAAATATACCGAGAAGCGCCTTATAGGTTGGATTGCCGGATGCGCCGCTCTTCGTGATCGTCACGTCGTCAGTAAGGACGTATTCACCGATCGACTTATCGTATGCAAGAAGACTTCCTGCATCGCCTACAGTAGTTGCGGCAATGTTTTCAAGAACTGCTCCGTCCTTCATAACTGTCTGCTGCAAAAACGTCGTTTGAATCGCTTGCCTTTTTGATCACAATACCAAAAGTAAGGCTCGAAACGCATATTGCAAGACCGATCACAAGCGATATGATTCTTTTGCTCATCGTGCTGTTTTCTCCTTAAAAGATTATTTTTACGATTTTATTCATATTTTTTAGTGAAGCCGAGTATAGACTTGACTTGTATATTTTATCTCAAAAATATGACCGCGTATCCCACTAAATATGTATGTATTGTTAATTTTAATTTCTGAAATTATCAACATCTATATAATTTTTCATTCATCTGCGCGCAGATTCTATATTACGATGACAGCCCTCAAACCGCAGACGGTAAAGTTCACAAGAAAAGATATAATTCTCCTGATTACCGCAACGCTCGATAAATTGGGATTTCTCGGTGAGACGAAACCTCAACAAAAATCTACCGCAAATAATATTTCTATAAACCGAATAAACCTTAAAAATTGTAGGGGTCGACGTCCTCGACGACCCGATACGTTGATTTATTGAGCATAATA
>JAZODV010000086.1:0-2194 GCA_045597185.1 Eubacteriales bacterium | reverse complement strand
CCAACCGTAACGCGCTCTGACCGTTGTATCAATCCGGAGTATCTCTTCAAGCGGATTGAATTCCTCATCGTCAACAGCCCACTCTGCCATGTCGAGTATCATTGCGTTGGGCTCGTCAAGCTTGAATGGGACGAAACACGGAGTTTTGATTACTCTCGATTCGGTCTTGGGCATCGCGGGAAGAGCTACGGGTGCTTCATCCGTGGGTGTGAGAAGCAGGAGTAGGCTTTCTTCTTGATAGAGACGTACAGAAACTACCGTGTTGCCGTCCGCGTCGTGCTTGTATGCTATCGGTTTGACTTCACCGTCCATGGTGTCGTAAAGTGTTACCGCATATTTTCCGAATATCTTTATAATTCTTGCATATACGCTTGTGAGATCCTTATTAGCAGGGTCTTTACCGCGAGCGACGAAGAGCCAACGCTTGCCGTCCTCTTCCTCTTTCATACGGTACAAGTAATCGTCACTGAGCGTGCCGTTATTTGCGCGTATCTCAACTGTTCTGTTGTACTTAAGAGCATCTATGAGTTCGTTTCTGCTGATAGCGATCTTCTGAGAGTTTTCGTAAAGCTTTGCGGGAGCGTCGGACGGTATCGCGTCAACGTACTTCGGAGAGTCCCCCATGAATATGAGCTTACCGCCTGCCGCTTTGAACGCCTCAAGTCTTTCAAGCGTCGTGGAGCGGAGTGTTTCACATCCGGGAACGACTATCGCATCATATTCCATTTCGCCTACCTTAAAAGGTACCGAACCCTTTTCGCAAAGCTCGGGAAGGAGAGATTCACATATAAAATCAAAGTCAATGCTTCCGAAAATGAGCCACTCCGTCATTTCTCCGAAAGTTTTTTCAAGTGTCTTTCTCAGCAGCTCGGTCTGTTCCTCGGGTCCCCAGTGCAGCCAGTAGCTTTCGATAGGATGGATAACACCGACCTTGACTACGGGCTTACCTCTCGTCATGGCGGTATTTACACGGGAGAAGTGGTCTTCGATATAGGAATATTCCTTATACCAAGGGGACTGATAGTTGATAGACGGGGGGCAGTCACGCTTTGCTTCGCCTTCCATTGAAACCAAGGAAAGATGAGGAACACGGATGCTTACACCAAGAGCCGTCTGCCAGTCACCGTAAAGCTTGTATCCTCTGAAATCGAAGTCCCAGGAGGTAACACCGTAAAGCTCGTCAAGCAATCCCTCGCGTCCGTACTGGTTGACCGCCGACTGCGCCTGCTTTACTGTCATGTATTCGTGACGGAAAAGAAGCATGTCTATTCCGGGAATGCCGAAATGACGGTAGTGACGCATAACTTCACCTATAACAGGTGTCTGGGCTTGGAGAAATGGCTCACGGAACATATGACCTGTGAGTGCCAAGCCGTTCTTTTCACACCAAATTCCGAGAGTATCGGCATAGGCGTTTGCGAATCTTTCGGTAACGTGGTCGTGATAATGATAACGCGCGACAGAGACTTTTCCGTCGGGAAGCTCCCAAAGAAGCTCCGGTACCTTATCGAGTATTGTGTAACCGTAGGTTGCCTTGAACGTATCGTCAAGATCGTCGGTCCAAGGAAGAGTTATGTCGTCACGACTTGTAGCAAATTTGAATAGGTTCTTCCGATCGTGACTGGGCTCATCTGTGAAGATTGCGGGAATAACGCCGCCGAATTCGTGTCCGACCTTCTTTTTATATACCTCGTGCGTGACCTCGATAAAACGCTCGATAGCTTTCTTGTCGAGTGTGTTTACGTAGCCTTGAAGATTGAATGTCGTCGAGCCGCGCATGGTATACAGATATGCGTACCAAAGCGTGCCTTCCGCTTTCTCTCCGTCCGCAAGAGTCTTATAAGACTTAAGTGTTCCGTCTTTGTTAAGAACAACGTCAAAGCGGCAAAGAAGAACTGTGCTGTCTTTGTATGCTTTGCGCTTTTCCTGACCGTTGACAGTATATGTAATATATTTTCCATCCTCGGTTTCGCCATTGAAAGGATTAACAGTAAGAAGAAATGTACGTTTTCTGTATTTCTTGTCCTTCGTTACAAGTCCGCCGGCAAATCCCGAGGGCCAACGGTCCTCGTCGTAAAGCCAGGCAAGCATATTGTCACGCTTTGCCTTGTTTACACAGGACGCAACGAGATCCATGAACTTCTCGCCCATGTACTCTGTCTTCATACCGTTGCGAACATGCATGTGGAAGCCG
>JAZODV010000085.1:0-9803 GCA_045597185.1 Eubacteriales bacterium | reverse complement strand
TGCACCATTTCATCCTCGTCAAGATCAAGAGTACAAACGTTTGTGTCGTATTCCTCGTCATAATCGTAATACTGACACATTTCGCAGTTTGACCTCATTCTTTTCGGCTCGGTCTTGTTTTTTCCCTGTATACCGGGCTTTACGGATTTCGGTTCCATAAGATTATCCTTTCTTTTTGTTCTTTAAGTTCTTGAAAACTGTCTGTCAATTTTATCCTTTGACAGTTCCATTGCGATCGGTCTTCCGTGCGGACAGAAGGTTATGTCGGGAAGACGCATAAGCTCACTAATAAGTGCCTTTATGTCTTCCGCAGAATATTCGCGACCTGCCTTTATAGCCGCCTTGCAGGATGCCTGATACAGTGCTTTTTCAAAAATTATATCCCGCGTTATGTTCGGAGTTCCTGTTTCGTCAAGCGCACGTGTCGCAATCTCCGCAAGCAGATCCGAAGCTGCGTTCATATCTATTCCTTCGGGTATCTCGGTGATATTTACACTGTTTCTACCTGTGGAAAATCCAAATCCGATAGATTCTATCTCTGTTCGGTATTGTTCAAGCATATTTATTTCATCAACGGTAAGCATTGCTGCGACAGGCAACATAAGCATCTGCGAGGTTATTCCCGCCTTTTTCATGTTTGCTTTAAGTCTTTCAAATATGATGCGCTCGTGCGCCGCATGCTTATCAATAAGTATCATTTTCGCACCGCGTTCCACCACAACGTAAGAATTGAACACCTCACCGACAATGCGCCACATAGACGGGTTTTCTCTTTCTTCTATAACAGTCGGCGATACAGTCTTAAATGCTTCTTTCGGTGGGTTTATTATTTCTTCTTCCTGTTTTATTTCCTTTACAGACCCTTTGACAACGGAATCAGTCTCAGATCCTGTCG
This sequence comes from Eubacteriales bacterium, assembly GCA_045597185.1. Classification (GTDB taxonomy): domain Bacteria; phylum Bacillota; class Clostridia; order Oscillospirales; family CAG-272; genus RGIG3994. The sequence goes on along the minus strand of JAZODV010000085.1, from coordinate 8,908 downwards.
ATTTTACGTCATTCTCTGTAATCTTTTGTGCCTCAGTCGCTTTTTCACGCGCCATTGCTTCGTACAAAAAATCTCGGAAATAAGACTTTACCTCTTCTGTTTTTGGCTTTTCTGCTACTTTTGGAGCTTCCGTCGGATTTAATTCAATTACGTCATATCCGAGCTGTCTTTTCTTTAGCGATTCTTCTCTGCCCTCGTGTATCGGCTCGGTACGTTCTGACATTTTCGGACCGAACTGACGGCTATTGGGAAAGGATGATGCGGAAATATTAGGCAAACTGCCCTCTATCTGCATTTCGGGTCTTGTTGTGTTCTGTTCAAGTGTTGCGCGCACTGCGTAATATATCGCTTCAAAGACAGGCTTTTCGTTTGAGAATTTAACTTCGAGCTTTGAAGGATGAACGTTTACATCAACAAGCGTTGGATCTATTTCAATATTTATAACGCATACGGGAAATCTCTCGGGTGCAATATACGACACGTATGCCTGCTCTATCGCAGCCTGTGCAGTCTTGCTTTTTACATATCTTCCATTAATAAAGAAATTCTGAAAATTACGGTTGACCTTACAGTTGTCTGTCCTTCCGCAATATCCACTTATTGTTATCCCCTCAAACGAGCTGTTTATATGAAGCAACGCTTTTGCAAAATCACGCCCAAACACTGCATATATTGCACTCACAAGCTTTCCGTCACCGACAGTTTCTAGTCTTACGGTACCGTCGGTTATAAGCTTAAATGCAATTTCAGGATGAGAGAGCGATATCTTCTCAACCACCGCAGTCACAGACATCGTTTCGGTCATATCCTTTTTGAGAAATTTACGGCGGGCAGGTACATTTGCAAACAGGTTTTCGACAATTACAGTTGTTCCGTTCTGCGCCGCTCTTTCACCGACTCCAATGATGACACCGCCCGACACCTCTATAGCTGCGCCGTTTTCAGCGCTCGCTGTCTTTGAGATTATACGAACGTCCGAAACTGCGGCAATAGCTGCCAAGGCCTCCCCACGGAAGCCGAGCGTCATTATTGTATTAAGGTCTGTTTCGTCCTTTATCTTGCTCGTCGCGTGTCTGCGAATCGCAACAGGTAGGTCGTCTTTTTCCATTCCGCATCCGTTATCGGTAACTCTCATAAAGGTCACTCCACCGTGCTGTATCTCGACGGTTATTCTTGTAGCACCCGCGTCAATTGCGTTTTCCACAAGCTCCTTTATGACAGATGACGGGCGGTCAACGACCTCTCCCGCGGCAATAAGGTTAGCCACGGCAAAGGGCAGTACATTTATTTTTCCCATATTACTTTAATCTCTTCTGCAAACTATATAAAAACGACATAGCCTCATACGGCGACAGCGTGTTTATATCCACGGCTTTAAGCTCGGCTATTACTTGATCCTGTATGCAATCGTCAAAGCTTATAAGGCTATCATCTTTTTCTTTTTTATCAATAATTTTTTCACTTGTCGTAAGGTTTTCCGAACTTTGCTCGACAACTCTCAAGACCTCACGCGCACGCCTTATCACTTCATTCGGAAGTCCTGCGAGCTTTGCGACCTCAATACCGTAGCTGTCGTCAGTCGAGCCGCGTATTATCTTGCGGAGGAAGGTTATGCTTTCTCCGCGTTTTTTTGCCGCTATATTGTAGTTTACAATACCCGGAAATTCACTTTCAAGCACCGTAAGCTCATGATAGTGCGTTGCAAAAAGTGTTTTTGCGCCAATGCGTTTGCCATAGGTATACTCGATTATGGCTCTGGCTATACTCATTCCGTCAAACGTACTTGTTCCGCGCCCGACCTCATCGTAAATTATCAGGCTATTTTTCGTCGCGTTTTTGAGTATGTATGCGACCTCGTTCATTTCGAGCATAAATGTTGACTGACCCGACGCAAGATCGTCAGACGCACCTACGCGGGTAAATATTTTGTCAACTATGCCTATTCTTGCCTCGTTTGCAGGAACGTACGATCCCATCTGAGCCATAAGCACGATTAGCGCCACCTGACGCATATAGGTCGATTTACCTGCCATATTAGGACCTGTTATCAGCATCATTCTGTTGTCCTTTGTGTCAAGCAACGCATCGTTGGGAACAAAATACGTATCCTTAACGAATTGCTCAACGACCGGGTGACGTCCGTCCTTTATTTCAATAACGTCAGTCGTATCTATTTCGGGCTTTACATAATGATTACGTGACGCAACCGTTGCAAGTGACAGATAACAGTCAAGCTCTGCTATAAGTCTCGCGTTTTTCATTATTCTGTCGGAATTATCGGCAACAAAACCGCGAACCTCTTGGAATATGTCATACTCAAGGCTCTGCAGCTTGTCCGTTGCACCGAGTATCGTTGCTTCGAGATCCTTAAGCTCCTGCGTTATATAACGCTCTGCATTTGCAAGCGTCTGTTTTCTTATAAATCTGTCGGGAACTTGATTCATAAATGATTTTGAAACCTCAATATAATAACCGAAAACGCGGTTATATCCAATCTTGAGGGTTTTTATTCCCGTTTTTTCTTTTTCGTCATCGCCTATTTTTTCAACCCAGGCTTTGCCGTCCTTGGCGACGGAACGCAAATAGTCAACGTCCGCATTATAGCCGTCCTTTATAATACCTCCCTCTCTGATCGAGACCGGCGGCTCGTCCGAGATAGAGTCGTTTATTTTCTCTTTTACGTCATTTAGAAGATCAAGCTCTCTGTATATGCGGTTAATCTCTCCGTCATTACAGTCCACGAGAAGCTCTCGAAGCTCCGGCAATATATCAAGAGTTGCACCGACTGCTTTAAGGTCTCGTCCGTTTGCAGAACCAAACACAATGCGCGTCATAAGACGTTCAAGATCAAGTACGTTCGAAAGCAAATTTGCAAGCTCCTCACGAAGCATATAGTTACCAAAAAGCTCGCTGACAGCCCCCTGACGCTTTATTATAGCGTTACGGTTGCGAAGGGGATGCTCAAGCCATGAGCGAAGCAACCGTGCGCCAAGAGACGTCTCGGTCTTATCGATCACCCATAAGAGCGAGCCCTTACGGTCCTTGTTACGCATAGTTTCGGTAAGCTCAAGATTTCGGCGAGTATTGACGTCGGTCTCAAGAAACTGACCTCCGCTGTATATTTCAATTTCTTTAATGTAAGACGCATCAGCGCGCTGCATTTCCGCTATATAGGACATAAGCGCACCCACAGCGGAAACAAGTGCTCTGTCTTCTGTAATGTTTTCGCGCACACGGTCGCCGAACTGCTTTTCAAACAGCTTTTTCGCGTCCGAATACTCAAATCTGCCCGGCTGGTTATCTAAAACTATCGAGCCAAGACGCTCTTTTATATATTCTCCCGCATCGCCGAGCTTTGTAAGCGAAAGATTGGTTATAATTTCTCGCGGCGCGTAGGCGGCAAGCTCATTTTGCAAATGCTTGCCGTCTCCGTCGTCGGGAAAAGAGGTCGCGCATATTTTTGCAGTCGAAACGTCGCAAAAACAAACACCGTAACCGTCCACACCTAAAAATACGGCACAAATATAATTATTCTTATTTTCGGTGAGCATAGTGCTCTCTATTACCGTTCCCGGTGTTACAACGCGAACTATATCGCGCTTTACAAGACCTTTTGCAGTTGCGGGGTCTTCGACCTGCTCGCAGATCGCAACGCGGTATCCCTTCTCGATAAGTCTTGCGATATACGTCTCCGACGAATGAAATGGAACACCGCACATAGGTGCTCTCTCAGCTTCTCCGCAATCACGTCCCGTTAAGGTCAACTCAAGCTCTCGCGAAGCAAGGATAGCATCGTCGAAAAACATCTCGTAAAAATCGCCGAGACGGTAAAAGAGTATATAGTCCTTATATTTGTTTTTTATTTCAAAATATTGCTCCATCATAGGAGTCATGGCGGTTAACCTCTCTTTTTTGATTCAAATTGCGCTGTCGGCGCGAAATTAATAGCTTAAACTATTAGTGGCTACAGCCTCCGCCGCAGGACGAACAGTCATGAGTGCATGAGGGAAGCTCTCCCGTGATATTAAAGGTTATGATGTTGTTTACGTTCTCCATAAGCTCGTTTACTGCTTCCTGAGCTTCGCTGAGTCTTGCAAAGATCTCATTATTTATGATAAGCTTATAAAGCTCATCCACTCTTCCCTGCATCTTTGCAATAAGCAGACTGTCGGGAGTCTCTTTTGCAGCTTCTGCCTGAATTGCTTCCTGCTGTGCGCTGTATTCGTTCATATAAGCGTGAAGCTGCTCGTTTGTCTCATATTCGTCACGAGCCTTGTTCATTGCCTCAATTCTTGCGTCTTCCTTGATCTTTTTGCCGAGTTCAGCGGCGAGTTCTTCGATTGTCATTTTGTTTTCTCCTTAACATTTTTATTTATTATATATTTATATAATTTCACCGTACAAATTAAAGGTGTCTGCACGAGTTACCGAAATGTCTACAAACTTACCCTCAAGCTCTGCGTTGCCCTTAAAGATTACTATTTTGTCCTGTTCTGTGCGCCCTTCAAGAAAATCGGGATCGTTCTTGCTGATGCCGTCACAAAGCACTTTTACATTTTTACCAACCAAAACGTCATTCTTTTGTTTTGATATCTCATTTTGAAGATCAAGCAGCCTTGCAAAACGTTCGTTCTGAACCTCTTTTGGTATCTGACATTCCATTTTTGCCGCAGGAGTTCCGTTTCTTGGCGAATAAATGAATGAAAAAATACGGTCGTACTTTGCACGTTTTAACGCTTCAAGCGTTGCTTCAAAGTCTTCTTCTGTTTCACCCGGAAAGCCCACTATAATATCCGATGTTACCGATGCGTCGGGCAGTCGTTTTCTGAAATATTCGAGCTTTTCCATATAAGATTCAAATGTATAGTGTCTGTTCATCGCCGACAGAATACGGTCGCTTCCGGATTGAAGCGGAAGGTGAAGCTGCTTTGCTACCTTTTCGTTATCGGCTATCGCGTCTATTAGCTCAAAGGTCGCGTCCTTCGGGTGACTCGTCATAAAGTGCAAACGAAAATCGCCCTCAATATTTGCGGCTCTTGTGAGAAGCTCGGCAAAATTACAGTTAAAATCGGCATCTTTTCCATACGAGTTTACATTTTGACCGAGCAAGGTAATATCGCTGTAGCCCTCATTTGCGAGCTGTCTTATCTCTTCAAGTATTGCTTCAGGCGCTCGGCTTCTCTCGCGTCCTCTTACATACGGTACTATACAGTATGTGCAGAAATTATTACAACCGTACATTACAGAAACCCACGCACGATACTTTGATTCACGGTATACGGGAATATTCTCAACTATTTTCGGTCGTTCTCCTTCAGTAGCAAAAAATCGTTTACCCCCGCCAAGCCTATCCGACAAAAGCTTGGGAAGTGCGTTTATTGATCCCGGTGGAAAGGTTATATCTACGTACGGATATCGCATTTTCAGTTCATTTCGTCTGTGCTCCTGACCTACCATACAACCGCACACAGCAATAACAAGCCCGGGATTTTTTTCTTTTATATGCTTATACTGCCCTATTATTGAAAGTGTTTTCCGCTCGGCATGCTCACGCACAGCACAGGTGTTGACCAATATAAGCTCGGCTTTCTGGGGAGAATCGGTTTTTTCATACCCCATTGAAGATGCAATACCCGCAAGTCTTTCGCTATCGGCTTCATTTTGCTGACATCCGAAGGTCTGCACAAAAAAGCGCGGTCTTCTGCCAAGCTTTTCGGTTGTACGAAGAGTTACAGCGCGTACTTTTCCTATGTATTCAAACATTTCAGCATTGTGCGTATTCATCGTATTTTGAGACATTTACAGACCTCCTCATTTTAATAACTTCATAATATTATATTATACATCTTAGCACGAATTTTGTCAACACAAAAAGTAAAGGAAGGGGTGAGTAAAAATGTATTTCACTCACCCGATCCTTTGTTTGTCAGATCTATTCCCTCTGATTATTATCAACGGCTACTGTTTTAAACGATACATTACTTTCTTCATAAGCAGTGTAAATCCTTTTTATCGATATATCTTTTATATTTGTTTATCGCATTATAAAATTTTTGTCATCAAGCATCTAAATTATTTATCCAAGAAGCATGTCAGTTACAAGCATTACGCAAAAACCGACAAGAAGCGCATAAGTCGCTCCTCTTTCGTGTCCGTGCGCATGTGTTTCGGGAATCATCTCGTCGCTTATTACGTATAGCATAGTACCTCCCGCAAAAGCCAGTGCAAACGGAAGAACAGCAGAAGCCAAGCTGACTGCAAGATACCCGAGAAGCGTTCCTATGACTTCAACAACTCCTGTGAGCATAGCAAGCAGAAGCGTTCTGCCAGGCTTTACTCCCGCCGCGAGCATAGGTCCTATTATTACCATGCCTTCGGGTATGTTCTGCAAAGCAATACCACCTGCTATAAGCAATGCTTCTGCCGTATTGTCCGAACCGAATCCCACACCTGCCGCAATGCCTTCAGGAAGATTGTGTATTGCTATTGCCGTCACGAACAGAAGCACCTTACTTAGTCCTTCGTTATGGTGCTTTTCGGAATCAACCCCCGCAAGCTTATGCAAATGAGGAACCAATTTATCAATAAGGTTCAGACAAAGCGCACCTGAGAATATTCCTAAGACAGTTGTTATAAGACCGTATTTCCCACCGTATTCCATGGACGGTATTATAAGTCCGATAACCGCGGCCGCGAGCATTACGCCTGCCGCAAATGACAGTACTATGTCCGAAAATCTATGTGATATTTTTTTGAAAAGAAAACCTACCAAAGCACCGACAGCTGTTGCACCGCCTACTCCGATTGCTGTAAGTAATACGAGTGTCATATAAATCTCCATTCTGCCGCCTGTCGCGGCGGCACAATAAACTTCATTAACTATTATATTCTGCAGAAGGGTAATATTGCATTTTCCTTTTACATATAAATGAATAAAAACATTTTTGGAAGGTATATTATGTCTAAAGTAACGCCGTATATAGTTTCTGTTTTTATCTCACTCGCAATAGGAGGTCTGTCTGCATTTTTCACAAGGAATAATATGGACATATACAGTGAGGTGAATACGCCGCCGCTATCACCGCCATCAATACTGTTTCCAATAGTATGGACGGTTTTGTATATTCTTATGGGAATCAGCGCCGCTATTATATACAACGCAAAAGCAGATGACAACGACTCAAAAGCACGCATTCTGTTTGTTTACGCCGTAAGTCTTTTCGTCAATTTCTGCTGGAGCATCTTCTTTTTCAATATGAGAATATTTCTCTTTTCGTTCTTCTGGCTTATAATTCTCTGGATATTGATTTTTAGAACTATACTCGGATATTCAAAAACAAACCGCGTTGCCGCATACCTTCAGATACCGTACCTGATCTGGGTCACGTTTGCGGGATATCTCAACTTAGGCATATGGGTCCTTAACAGATAATAGGTGTTCTGACTTGATTGCAAGTGAGCATTAAACAGATATTATTTCCAAATTATTATACCACACAAGCTCACAAAATGCAAGAGTATATATCTATCATAATAATAACACAATAATATTAAACATAAAAGCCTTGTGTATTACTATACGTTCAAGGCTTTTTATGAGTTTATTTGATTTTTGATATGTTTTGTCGTTGCTTTTCGTTATTCGAATTCTCTGCCGTCGGCAAAATAAAGATTCGTTCTTGTTATAGTGTAAAGCCCCTTATTAGGATATTCGGGAAGCATACCAAGCTTTTCGCGAAGAGCCGTAACTATCATTTCGGGATTGAGTGTTCCCTCTCCTCCGTTTATAGTAACCGTCAACTTCAAGGTTTTATTAGCCGTAACGGTGCACGACACATCCTTAATATATTCTGTCACGTCTATCTCACGTTCCCCTGACTTTGACCGCTTTATCATATTAAGCGGAGAGGCAGTGAGAAGATTTATAATGTCAGACGCGGTCGATTTTTTTATTTCGTTGTCGCTTATTTCTATAACGTAACCGACTGCGGCAATATCCGTAAATTTGCTTTTCGGATAGTATGCACCGAGAAATCTCATCTCGTCGGTAACCTCTGCATTAAGTCTTGCTAAAATGTCAACGAGCGCGATCTTGCGATCTATTTTTATGTCTATATACTCACATTCACTCTGCGTTCCAACCGACAGCGGCAAAGCAAACACGAGCTTTGGATGAGGATTAAAGCCCTGTGTGAACCACACGGGAACTCCCGAACGAAGCAGCACCCTTCCCATAACTCTCTGCAAATCAAGGTGCGAGATATATTGCAGATCTCCTACCTTACGGAATTTGAGACGAACAGACACAGGCTCCTTTAGAGGTACCATGTCAAATTTATCGAACGCTGAATTTACGACAGTCGGTTTTTGCTTCCAGGACACCATGTTCGCTCACCTCCCAACTTATTTGCACCGCAAGCGGAGCAGTTTTCACGGCAGTTCGCCGTAGTTACTCCCGAGTACGCCTTTTCTCTTTCTCTTGCAAGAAACTCACGGGTCACACCGCAGTCGATAACCTCCCACGGAAGCACCTCATCGTCTCCAAAACGGCGGTTGGCGTAAAATGCTGGATCGATTCCTGCGGCATCAAATGCCTTGAGCCATTTTTCATAATCGAAATATTCGGTCCACGAATCAAACTTCATTCCGAGCTTAAAGCCTTCGTAAAGCACTCCCGAAAGTCTTCTGTCTCCTCTTGCAAGTGCCGCCTCAATACGTGATACAGTTGCGTCGTGGCGGTTATATTTTACCTTTTTATTGGTTATCTTTCCGAGCAGATACGACTGCTTCTCTTCAAGTGCTTCGAGGCTGTCCTGCGCTTCCCACTGGAACGGTGTGAACGGCTTTGGGATAAAGCACGCCGCGCTTATCGTGACCTGAGGAGGACGTTTGACACGGTTGGGCGTTG
>JAZODV010000084.1:0-7180 GCA_045597185.1 Eubacteriales bacterium | reverse complement strand
ATAAGAGGTAAAACAATGAAAACAATAGTCGCAGTAGACAAAAAATGGGGAATCGGAAAAGCAAACGATCTGCTTTTCAGTATTCCCGAGGATATGAAGCATTTTCGCGAGATAACGTCAGGAAAAACTGTCGTTATGGGTCTTAATACGCTTCGTTCCTTCCCCGGAGGAAAGCCCCTTAAAAACAGAATAAATATCGTTCTTTCAAACGAGGACGTTGAGCCGCAGGAGAACCTTACCGTCTGTCGCTCTATGGAGGCTCTTCATGAAGAGCTTAAAAAATACGAGCCCGACGACCTGTACGTTATCGGCGGCGGTATGATGTACCGTCAGATGTGTGACTATTGCTCCGAGGCAGAGATAACAAAGGTTGACGCTGACGGTGATGCGACCGTATTCTTCCCTAATCTTGATGAAAAAGAAAATTGGGAGTGCGTCAAAATCTCCGACCCGATAGTCACAAACGGCTATACTATACGTTTCTGCACGTATAAAAACAATAATATAAAGGAACTTTAAGAAATGAACTACAATTTTTCAGATAAGCTCGCGGCACTGAAGCCGTCAGCAATTCGTGAGATATTCAAATCGCTCACAGACCCGACTATAATCTCCTTCGCCGCAGGAAATCCCGCACCCGAATCCTTCCCCGTGGACGAGCTTGCAAAGCTTTCAGAGGACATATTCAAAAACACATCGACAACCGCGCTGCAATACGGTATGACAGACGGTTATCCGCCTCTCCGAGCCGCCGTTGCCGAGCGTCAGAAGAAGGTTTTCGGTATCGGTAAGTCGTTAGATAACGGCGATAAATACAATGACACGACGGTCATCGTTTCGGGAGGTCAGCAGGGTATCGAGCTTGCGTGCAAGGCGTTCTGCAACGAGGGTGACACGGTAATTTGTGAAAATCCCACGTTTATCGGCTCGCTCAACGCTTTCCGTTCAAACGGAGCGAACACTGTCGGTGTTGAGCTTCACGACGACGGTATAGACCCCGACGAGCTTGAAGCCGCTATAAAGGCAAATCCTAAAACAAAGCTTATATACCTCATTCCCACGTTCCAAAATCCCGCAGGTATCACAACGTCTTATGAAAAGCGCGTCAAAATATACGAGATCGCAAAGAAGTACGGTATTCCGATAATCGAAGATAACCCCTACGGTGAGCTTCGCTTTGCGGGTGCGGACATTCCCACGATAAAGAGCTTTGACACGGAAGGTCTCGTTATATACTGCTCGACATTCTCAAAAATACTGTCTGCGGGTATGCGTGTCGGTTTCGTTGTCGCTCCCGAGGAGATAGCAACGAAGCTTGTTATCGCAAAGCAGGTCGAGGACGTACATACCAATATGTTCTTCCAGATGCTCTGCCACAAATATATGACAGAGTGCGATATCGACGCGCATATTGACGGAATCCGCGCGCTCTACCGCCGCAAATGTAATCTTATGACCCAAAGTCTTGAAAAATATCTGCCGAGCGAGATAAAATTCACGCGCCCCGAGGGAGGTCTTTTCCTCTGGTGTACTCTTCCCGACGGTATAGATATGTCGGCATTTGTAAAGAAAGCACTTGAACACAAGGTCGCAGTCGTTCCCGGTGTCACGTTCAACTGTGATACGACCGCACCCTCAAATTGCTTCAGACTCAATTACTCAACACCGTCAGACGAACAAATAGTCGAAGGCTGCCGCCGCCTTGGCGAAGTCGCAAGAGAGGTTCTCGGTAAATGATGAATAAAAAAGAAATATCTCCGCGGAGATCTTTCTTTTTTATTTAACGGATTTTTCAAATTTTGATCTATCGGTGAGATTGTGTGGGGCTCTGCCCTATACCCCGCATACAAAACGCAACTCACCTTTAAATCCCAAGTTACTTCGTTGTTTGTGTTAAAAAATTTATTGCCATTCCGCTAAGCGAATCGTTGTTAGCCCCTATTTTTACGGTCTGCCAATCCTTATAGCTTCCGTTATAGCTTACGCTTTTTAGATACACGCATCCGAGAAACGCCGCATTTTTTATGTATCCGACACCCATTCGTATCGTGTAAGTCTCTCCCTCTCTGCCCGATGGATAACATACAAGCGTACTCTTGTCCTTTGAAAAAAGCACACCGTCAACAGAACAATAGCTTTTATTTGACCCTGATACGTTTATCTTCTTAAGTGACCTGCAATTAGAAAATGCCGCCTCACCGACAGACGTCACGCCTGACGGTATATTTACCTCAGTCAGCGACGATTCGTAAAAGGCATAGTCGCCTATAGTAGTTATCGTAGACGGTAGCGTTACGCATCGAATGCCCATGTCACCTGCAAAAGCCGAATGCGCAACAGCCTTTACCGTTTCACCGTCAGGATTGGTTTCGGGTACTGTTATATCCTTGTCTGTACATTTTCCTATTCCCGACAGGATACACGTACCGTCACCTCGGCTTGTAAATTCAAGTCCCGATGACGCTTCGGTCTGACCGTCACTTATCGTTGGAAGCTCACCCACAGAGCCTTCACCGTTACTCGTTGCGAATACTCCGTCATTCACTTCTCTGCCCGCCTGCGCCATACAAGCCGCAAGCGTTATTGCAAGTGATACCGCAAACACTATCGGCAGACACAAAAGTATTATTCTTTTTGTATTAAGCTTGTCCATTTTTTGTCTCTCCTTTTTTGTCTTGATTTAGGAATATTTTACCATATTTTTACATTTTAGTCAATAGAAATACCAACTTATATGACAAAAACCGTTCGACATCTATTTTCTCAAATATTCATTTTACAATCAAAAAACACACAAACAAACAATATATTCAAAAAAAGCTCAGAATATTTTTTTAACTGCTGTGTACAAAGATGTTTTGGTGTGCTATAATATATGCATATAAGTCTTAAGTGCAGAAAGGACAAAAAATGAAGCTTAATTACAAACGTACATTTTTGGTCGGCCTTGCTTTTTTCTTGATACAGATGTTTTGGCAAGCCTATGACTCGATAATACCGCTTATTATGACAAATAAGTTCGGTATGTCTCAGACGCTGTCGGGAATGATCATGGCGATTGACAATGTTCTCGCGCTCTTTATGCTCCCTCTCTTCGGTGCGCTCTCCGACAGAGCAAAATTCAAAAGAGGCAGAAGAACACCGTTTATACTGATCGGAACTGTCGTTGCCTGTATCCTTTTTGTGTCCCTCTCGTTTGCCGATAATTGGCAGATCTCAAGAATAGACGCGATAAGAGAAAACGATAACAAAGCTACTCTTCAAATGCTCTACAACGAGGATCTCGGAAAAACAAGCGAGAAAATCAAGGAAGAGATCACAGAAGAGGAATTTTCGTCTATAAAGATGTACGACGAAAAAGGCAATCTTTCGGAAGATTATACAGAATACGTAACGCCCGCACGTCAAGCGTACGCTTGGAAGCAGACCGTATCAAATCCCGCACCTCTGATACTCTTTATAGTTTTGCTTCTCGGAGTTCTCGTTTCAATGAGTATCTTTCGCTCACCTGCGGTATCCCTTATGCCCGACATTACACCTAAGCCGCTTCGCTCAAAGGGTAACGCCGTTATAAATCTTATGGGAACGCTCGCAGGAGCAATAGTTCTCGTTCTCGGTATAGTTTTCGGAACGGGAAAAACCGAAAACCAGCTTATGAGCTATACCGTGTTCTTTTCAACCATCGCAGGACTCATGCTTATAGCCCTCATTGTCTTTATTGCTACAGTCAGAGAGCCTAAATGGGCAGAGGACGCAAGACTTATCAGCGAACGCGCGGGTATTACCGATGCCGATGCCGAAAAAGCCGCAGCAGAGCACAAAAGAAAGCTATCAAAGCCCGAGCTTCGTTCTCTCATATTCCTTCTCCTTTCTGTCGCTTTCTGGTATATCGGCTACAATGCAGTTACTTCAAAGTACTCGGTTTACGCAGGAGAGATCCTCGGTCTCGATTACAATATGACACTGCTTATCGCAGTTGCCGTTGCCGCAGTCGCATTCTTCCCTGTTGCTTTCATTTCTTCGAAGTTAGGGCGCAAAAAAATGATACTCATCGGTGTCGCTCTTCTTGCATCAGCCTTCCTTGCAGCCTGCTTTATGACATCCGGAAGTCCGCTTTGGCTTATGAATATATTCTTTTCGCTGGCAGGCATCGGCTGGGCGGCTATCAACGTCAACAGCTTTCCTATGGTCGTTGAGCTTGCCACGGGAAGTGACGTCGGACGCTATACGGGATTCTACTACTCGGCAAGTATGGCGGCGCAGATCGCAGGTCCTATCCTCAGCGGTCCGCTGCTCGAAATAACCCAGATGAAAGCTCTTTTCCCGTTCGGAACGGCATTTGTCGTTCTCTCATTCATAACTATGCTATTTGTAAAGCACGGTGACTCAAAGCCAGAAATGCAAAAGGCGCTTGAGGATGCCGTTAACGGTGACGACTGATGATAAGTATACCGATAGTTCTCATAATTCTCGCCGTATATCTTTTCCTCGTTGCACCCGGCAGTCACAAAAAGGTTAAAATATCCGATAAGGGTTATGCCCACCGCGGACTTTGGAACGAAAAGCTACCCGAAAATTCAATGTCGGCATTCCGCGCGGCAAAGGAATCGGGCTTCGGTATTGAGACCGATGTTCAGCTCACAAAGGACAAAATTCCTGTTCTGTTTCACGACGATACGCTGACACGTATGTGCGGCACCGACAAAAAGGTCTACGATCTTACCTATGACGAGCTTATGGAGTACAGGCTTGCAGATTCCGACGAAAAAATACCGACACTGACCGAATTTCTTGAGCTTATAGACGGTACGGTACCGCTTCTTATCGAGCTTAAAGGAGTAACGCTCAACACCGAGCTTTGCGATGTTATAGCTCCGATACTTGACGGCTACACAGGAGAATTCGTTGTTGAATCATTCAACCCATTCCTGCTTAAAAGAATGAAGGAGCTGCGCCCGAAAATCACAAGAGGTCAGCTTGTCACATCTCTCAACAAAAGAAAAATGAAGGAGCAAAGCGCGATAAAAAACTATGTTCTCGCGGCAATGCTGACAAATTTTCTCGCGCGTCCGAATTTTATAGCGTATGATATGAACTATCCGAATACTCTTGCGATCTTCGTCACGACAAAGCTCTTCGGCGCGCCGAAATGCGTCTGGACAGTCGATAAAAACGACGACTACGTAAAATATCTGTCCGAGAAAAAATACCCGATATTCGACAGATTTACACCAAAAAAATAAAACATCAGGCTGTTTCAAGCAAAAAACACGTTTGAAGCAGCCTGACTTTTATAAAAAATAGAGTTTTAGTATATTTTTGTTTCGCTTTATACTTGAAAAAAGCAAAAATATAGTGTATAATTATAAAATGATAATAATTTGGAGGATATATAAATGAACAACCGCGAAAAAACAATGGAAAAGATCGTCGCGCTTTGTAAAGGACGCGGCATTATCTATGCAGGCTCCGAAATTTACGGCGGTCTTGCAAACTCTTGGGACTACGGTCCTCTCGGAGTTGAGCTGAAAAATAACGTCAAGAAGGCTTGGTGGAAGAAATTCGTCCAGGAAAGCCCCTACAACGTAGGACTTGACAGCGCAATACTTATGAACCCCGAAACATGGGTAGCGTCGGGTCACGTCGGCGGATTTTCCGACCCGCTTATCGACTGCAAGGGCTGTAAGATGCGTCACCGCGCGGACAAGCTTATTGAGGACTACAACGCAGAGAACGGCATTGAATGCTCGGTTGAAAGTATGTCCAATGCAGAAATGCTCGAATATATTAAAGAAAAAGGAATCACCTGCCCCGGATGCGGAAAAGCAGACTTCACCGATATACGTAAGTTCAATCTTATGTTTAAGACCTTCCAGGGCGTTACCGAGGACAGCACGTCCGAGCTTTACCTCCGTCCCGAAACGGCTCAGGGTATTTTCGTAAACTTCAAGAATATCGCACGTACCTCACGTAAAAAGGTTCCCTTCGGTGTTGCGCAGATCGGTAAATCCTTTAGGAACGAAATAACACCCGGAAACTTCATTTTCCGTACACGTGAGTTCGAGCAGATGGAGCTTGAGTTCTTCTGTAAGCCCGGAACCGACCTTGAATGGTTTAATTATTGGAGAACCTATTGCCACAACTGGCTTCTCAACCTCGGAATCAAGGACGAAAATCTGAGACTCCGCGACCACAGCCCCGAGGAGCTTTGCTTCTATTCAAAGGCTACCACCGACTTTGAGTTTATGTTCCCGTTTGGTTGGGGCGAGCTTTGGGGCGTTGCCGACCGTACCGATTATGACCTGACACAGCATCAGGATCACAGCGGTCAGCCTATGGATTATTTCGATCCCGAGACAAATGAAAAATACATTCCCTACGTCGTTGAGCCGTCGCTTGGCGCTGACCGTGTTCTTCTCGCGTTCCTCGTTGACGCATACGACGAAGAGGTCATTGACGAGGCAAAGAACGACGTCAGAACGGTTCTCCGTCTCCATCCCGCGCTCGCGCCCTTCAAGGCGGCGGTGCTTCCGCTTTCGAAGAAGCTCTCCGACAAGGCTCTTGAGGTACACGCAGAGCTTTCCAAGTACTTTATGGTCGATTACGACGACGCCGGCTCAATCGGTAAGCGTTATCGCCGTGAGGACGAGATCGGTACTCCCTATTGCATTACCTACGACTTTGAGTCTGAGAACGACGGCTGCGTAACCGTTCGTGACCGTGACACAATGGAACAGGTAAGACTTCCCATCACCGAGCTTAAGTCCTATATCGAAAAGAAGCTTGAGTTCTGATCGTTTTAAATTAAAGATTTCAACGGTTGCTCTATCGCAACCGTTGATTTTTTATTGTTTATTCTTCAAATTTTGATTTATCGAACTGTTAGGCGCGAAGCGTTTTAAAGTTTGGGTCAAGCCTTTTTAAAGGCTTGTCGGAGCCGCCGCGATCGGCGGTCGCCCTCAGCAGAGGGCGAAATACCCTGTGAAAAAAAGCGCCACGGAGGGGTTCTGGGAACCACACAAGTGGGGGGTTCCCCGTCCTAAGCGATGCTTTTCCGCTGTTTTCACCCGCTTTTTTCTTTGTGGCAAAAGGCGCAAAGAAAAAAGCTTGGCAAAAAAGAACACGCCGTGGGGGAGATTTCGCCTCTGCGGAGGCGACCAGCGCACGCGCGCTGGAGCAG
>JAZODV010000083.1:0-16615 GCA_045597185.1 Eubacteriales bacterium | reverse complement strand
TAAAAAAGACAGCCGCACGTGAGCGGCTGCCTGAGATTGTAATGCGATGTCAAACTTTCTGTGCCCCTTTCAGGGGTTAAGCCTGTATTTGCCCCTTATAGGGGCTGTGCAAACCACCGGTTGAACCGGTGGTTTTGATTTTGTTTTATATATATAAATAAGGATCAGCTCCAAAATCAGAAGTTGATCCTTTATATTTTCAGCCTATTGTTTCATAAAGAACTGTGGATGTGTCGTCTATCTCAAGTCTAAGCTCGAGACTGTCACCTTCCTTAAGTGCAACAGAAGAACTGTCGGTTACAAGTGTTCCGTTGAGATACCATCTCCAAACAACGATATCATAGTACTGTCTTGTTTCATCATCATTGAAACGTTCGCTGAGGAACTTGTCTCCGGATTTGTAAACATCACCACTGTTGGTAATGGAGTCAACAAGACCGCTGTCAGAAATAGCAACTGTTGCGCCGCGAAGTGTTGCAAGAGCCTTGAGTGCATCGTTAACACTGCAACCAGGGGCAACTGCGGTTCCTCCGTCTGCGGAAAGAAGTATGGGAGACTTAACTGTCTTGTATTCTTCATTCTCTTCATCCCACTCATAGGTGACGTAAGCATTTACATTAACTTTGATTTTGCCTTCGTCGGGGTTAACTATGGGTGCCGTTGTGTCTGCGGATTCATCGCCATCGCAAGCTACAAAACAAAAAGCAAGCATAAGAATTGTGAGCATAAGTGATAAAATTTTGATTTTTTTCATTAGATCCACCTCCTAAACTGTTGACAATATTATACTACTGCTAACAAAAAAAGTCAATAGCTTTTTGCTTTTTTACTTCAGTTTTGCTTCAGTGATAATATTTGTGCTTTTTGCAACCGCTGTTATATTGTCGCTCGGTATCAGTAATACCGCAGTATTCATCAGCGCCGAGCATAGCCGAAAAGAATGCTGTTTCATTATTTGATGTGTGCGCAATATTAGCCGAGAGATCCTTCCAGACGTATTCTGCGTCGGCTACGTATACCTCGCAAGGAAAACTGCGATCTATACGCAAAAGACCTACCTTTACTATACTATCTTCATTACAGCTTTCGTTTGCCACACCATCACCGTCAATATCGTAGTCTACCAAGACATGACACTCACAAAAGCTTTTTGGCTGTGTCCCGTCTATAAACCACCCACTCTCTTCTCTGCTTCCTCTTGGGTCACATAAACAAGCACCTGTCATAAGTTTACCTGAATCAGCACAATAGCCGGCCTCTATCACGTTTTTGGGAACTTCAAATTTTTTTGCATTTCCAGATTCTATATATTCAGAGTGTATCTCACTCATTACCGCGTTCCACGTCTTTGAACATATAGAGTTCGTGGTTGACGGTAATGTTTCGGGGTATTCGTGTCCGTACCATACTCCGCAAACGTAATACGGGGTATATCCGATAAACCAACGGTCACATGTGTCTTGCGTGGTACCCGTTTTGCCTGCAACGTCTATTTGATTACGAAGCGTTATATTATAAGACACCGAGCCGTTGTTAACTACGGTTTCAAGTAGTTTTGTCATTATTGCCGCATTTCCCTCCGAAACAACCCGTTCGTGTTCTTCGGTATTGTTTAGTAGAACATCTCCGCTTGAAGTCATTACCATAATATAAGACCTCGGTTTACTATACATTCCACCGTTTGCAAAAGCCGAATATGCGGCGGTGATTTCACGCAGAGTAACTCCATAGGTTTGCTGTCCCAGCGCGAGTGCTGCAGGTACTTTGTCCTTCTCTGTTAAATTTATAATATTAAATTTTTCGGTCAGATATTCGTATGATTTATCGACACCAAGGTCGTACAGTGCTTTAACCGCAACAGTATTAAGCGAATTTTCAACAGAAAACGGAATGTTAGAAAGTCCGTAATACGTATTTGTTGCGTTTTTTGGCCAAGTGGTATAGCCGCTTCCCTTTTCTATAAATTCTATGGGAACATCATCATACACACTCGACCAGGTTATAACGCCCTCCTCAAGAGCCGGCGCGTATACCGAAAGAGGCTTTATAGAAGAGCCTGACGGTCTTAAAGTATCGGTCGCATAATTCTGAATACGGTTTGCACTTTTTTCTCCTATATCACCCGCAACTCCAAGAATATTTCCGCTTTTTGGGTCAATTATTATCATTCCGCTCCTTCCGTCCTCAAGATCGTCCTTCGGAAAGTTAGATTCATCAGCATAATATTCACTGACCGTTTTTTGCACATCCGGATCCATTGCGGTATATATCTTAAGGCCGCCGTTATAGACCAGATATGACGCCATAGCTCTTGTATATCCAAGCTCGGCTTCAAGCGCATCTATTACGTCCTCGACCACCATATCGGCATACCACGAATTAACAGTACCCTTTTCTCTTGATACATTTAATATAAGTTCTTGCGATTTTGCCTCATTGTAAGCAGATTCGCTAATATACCCTTGGGAATACATTTGATACAGTATGGTATTTCTTCGTTCAATGTTATTTTCCGGATTCTTTATGGGATCATAGTAGGTAGGATTTTTTGTTATCGCGGCAATCGTTGCGCATTCCGAAAGGGTCAATTCCTCTACGCACTTTGAAAAGTATTTTTCCGAGGCGGCGCCAACGCCGTAACAGCCTTGCGAAAGATTTACAATATTCAGATAAAGCTCAAGTATTTCGTCTTTCTCAAGACTTTTTTCAAGGTCTAGTGCGTAAAATATCTCCTGAAGCTTTCGGCTTACTGTCACCTCGTCGCTCCCCGTAACGTTTTTTATGAGCTGTTGTGTTATTGTAGATGCGCCAAAGGTGTTTTTATTGTATTTCAATATATAATTAGCCGTAGCGGCAACCGTTCTTTTCCAATCAACTCCACTATGCTCAAAAAATCTTTTATCTTCAATCGAAACAAAAGCATTTTCAAGATCATCCGGGATCTCTTCAAGCGAAGTATATACCGTTACCTGTGAGCCATACAGTCTGTCGTTTTCAAGCTCTTTTGCGTTACCGTCGTTATCAAAATAATAAAGTCTTGATACGGTATCCTTGCCAGCATTTTTAAACACGCTAAGATCAATTTTTTGCTCAACGGTTTGACTTACATATACTGCCGACAGAGCAATAACTGTCATAAATAAAAGGCATACAACAGCAATCAGTGACAAAATAATTCTGAGTCTTCGTTTGCTTTTTAGAGTATTTCTTTTACGTTTCATAACACTCCTTATTGATTCCTGAAAATTACAATTATATTATTGCCCCTAAAAGGTTTATTTTTTCGTGCAAAAGACAAAAATAACAACAAACCTAAAAATTAATGGAGATATTATGAAAATAACCAAAGGAATGTTTGCGTTACTGTGTTCCTTTATTGCGGCGGCAATAATTGTTGCTGTTGGAAGCATAGTATTCATTGAAAATAATCAGGCGGTATATCATGGCGGTCTTTCAAGTGAATATACAGAAGAAGATAAAAATGCCTCACCTACTACCGCAAATAACAAAAGTGGAAAATATCTTATACGTGAATATAACGGCAGTATAGGTGTTTTCTGCAAAGACGGAACACTTATAAAAACCATTTCGGTTGCAGTCGTTACTCTTCCACTTGATGAGCGTGAAAAACTTGAAAACGGGTTTTATGCTGAATCTGACGAAATGCTAAAAAAAATAATAGAAGATTACACAGGATAATAAAAGCACCGATTGATTCGGTGCTTTTCTCGATTTTTTATTGACACAAAGACTTATAAGTGATATAATTAAATATATTTTATGATGCTGTCTTGCGGTATTTTTGCTTTGTGGCTTCTCCTCCGCGCAGGTGGCGTTCGCTCTTATTCTTGTCAAGTACTTTCTTTACTTCATAATACATTGATTTGTTGACTCTCTTAAGAGCTTGAGTTACGTCTTTATGAACGGTGCTTTTACTTATCCCGTAGTGTGCCGCAGTGGCTCTTACAGTCGATTTGTTTTCTATTATGTATGAAGCAAGAACTATACACCTTTCCTTGCCCGCCGCAATATACATCATAAGATCAACCCCTCTATACTTCTTCTGTTTAATACAATATATGAGCAAGAACGGCAAGATATTATAATTTTAAGGACATAGCGTGAAAGTTTATTTCACAAAAAGCTTAATTCACTGTTTACACAATTTTTAGTGCCGCAGCAATAGCAGCGGGATGGAGATTTTTATGTTTAAAGAAAGTAAGTTTACAATATTTGAAGGAATGACATCTATCTCTGCGCTTATAAAAGCTGCCGATAGCACTCCCTCCACGGCAAGAAAGATTGATACGGTATATTGTGACAAAAAGAATATAAAAAGCGAGTATCGACGCGTAAATTTTTTGAAGGCAAAAGCAGCCGAGATGGGTTTTTCTCTCGAGTTTCGCGATAGCGAATTTATAGAAAGCTTAACAAACGGAAAAACTCACGGCGGTTTTATTGCACTTTGCGAAGGCAAAAAAATAAAAAGTATTTCTTCTGAGGAAATTCCGCAAAAAGGAATATTTTTCCTACTTGAAGGAATAGAAGATCCTTATAATTTCGGATATACGCTTCGCTCCCTGTATGCGTCGGGTGCTGACGGTGTTATACTTCCCGAACGGAATTGGATGACTGTTGCCGGAACCGTTGCAAAGGCATCTGCCGGTTGCTCCGAGCTTATACAGATTTATTCCGGATCACCTGAGGATTCCGTTAAGCTTTTTAAAGAAGTCGGATACCGTGTTTTATGTGCAAATATAAGAGATTCAAAGCTTCTGTACGATGCAAACCTCAAGGCACCTGTTCTTTTTGTTATAGGCGGGGAAAAAAGAGGAGTGTCAAGAGCAATACTTGACCTTTCTGATCAAAATATAAGGATAGGTTACGGTCGTGATTTTTCAGGAAGTCTCCCGACGGCGGAAGCCGCCGCAATAATTGCATTTGAAGCGGCGAAAATCAACGGTCTTATAAAATAAACGAGGTAAAAATAAATGACAAATATAAAAAATATAGGTTTTATTGGCGTAGGAAATATGGCGTCTGCAATAATAGGCGGTATGACATCTGTAGGTAATTATCCTTGGAATAGTATCAATCTTTTTGATGTTGTATCGGATAAAACTGCTGAGTTTGCAAAAAAAGGAGCCAAAACATTTACTAATATAACTCAACTTTATAACGCTTCGGATTGCATTGTTCTTTCTGTAAAGCCTCAAAACTTTCCCGAAATACTCTCTGAAATTTCAGATGCGCAAAAGACAAACCCAAAGCATACGCTCTACATAACTATTGCCGCGGGTATTTCAACAGAAGCAATTTGTGAAAAACTCGGAAACGTACCGATCGTCAGAGCTCTTCCCAATACACCAATGCTTATCGGCAAGGGCGTAAGTGCTATATGTAAAAACAGCTTGGTGAACGATGACGAATTTGTATTTGCCTCTTCTGCTTTCGAAAGCGCTGGCGAGGTCATTGTCATTGATGAAAGTGAAATGAACCGTATAATCTGCGTGACCTCAAGCTCGCCGGCATACGTTTTTATGTTTATCAAGGCTATCTGCGAGGGTGCAGAAAAGCAAAGACTTCAGCTTAATGCAGATAATATAAAAAAAGCTGTCTGCGGAGTTCTTATCGGCGCGGCTGAAATGTTGGCAAGCAGCGACCTAACCGCCGACGAACTTATATCAATGGTCTGTAGCAAGGGAGGAACGACCGAACGCGCAGTCGCAGAGCTTGAACGTCTCGGCTTCTCGGAAGCTATAAATTCTGCTATGCAGAAATGTACCGAGCGCGCATATGAGCTTGGTAATCAAAAAAACAAGTAATAAATAAATTACATCTCTCATATATTGTTTTATATGATATTCGGGAGGTGTATTTATGGAAGATAGAATAGCGCCCGATTTTTTGAGCGATATTCCGAGAAAAAATACCCCGTATTATACCATTGTTAAAATATTTTTTCGCTACACTGCCCTTTTTGCTTTAGCATTTTCTTCGGGAGTGCTGTTTTGTATGTCTGGAATAGGCAGCTTTGACGGAAGCGAGGAAATATACATAAAAATATCAGAGCATTTTACAAATGTTTTTGTCGGTTGCGAATCGGTCAGGGATTATTTTTTGGTAATATTCGCGGCATCTGCTACCGACATACGGTATCTTGTTCTTATATTTGCGGCCGGATTTACTTATTTTTGCGGCATTGCATCTTCTGCTTTTATCGTGTGCAGAGGTTTTACCGTAGGATTCAGTATCAGTTTTCTTTATGAATCGGTAAAAGGCACAAAATTGACTCTTTCTTATCCCAATACTGCGATTGCGATATTTACAATAACAGAGCTTGCGATTGCACTTTTTATTATATTTCTCTCAACAAAATCACTCGTTTTTTCGTATGATTTCAAGAAGCTTCGCGGTAGACGCTCACTTATAATGCGCTCTCCCACCATATACAAATATCTGGTATTTTACCTTACTGCCTTCGGGCTTATGATACTTATAAATACAATAAGCTGTCTTATTTCAATGCTTATATACATATAACAAAAAAAGGAAAACAAAAATGAAAGAAACAAAAAAGAAAAAGCCTTTTCGTCTCTTTGATATGAACCGTGACGGAAAAGGAGTTGAAAAAGAGGACGTCGTAGGACCTCCAAATATTAAAAATTTTTTCAAAAGCATACCCAGAAAATTCAACAAATTGCTCTCTCTGAATCTAATGATGTGGGGAAAGCTACCAATGTATATTCTTATAGTTTGTATAGTATCCTATCTCCTTTACAATAGAGGCGGAATATTTCAATCTATATATACTATGGTCGGACTTCTGCTCGGAAACAGCATAAGTGTTGCATCGAGCTCTATTTTCCCTGCGATAAACGGAGCCGCTATAATCTCAGGTGACAACGGCGGCGCGGTAAACACGTATATATCAATATTTGGAAGCACCGTAAATATGCCTGCGTATACTTCTCTGTTTTATATTGTTGCCTTGGCGATGTTGATCTTTGCGGTTGTGACATGGGGGTGGCAGAGCGTTGGCGGCGCTTATATTGCAAGAAGCGCGGTACGGGGTGAGCCAATATTTACATTTTCTGATTATTTCAGAGCAATAAAAAAGAATTTTAGGCAAGGTTTTTTACTCGGCCTTATAGATGCTATAGCCCTCCTTTTGCTCACGTTTGATTTTTGTTATCTTTACGAATACAGTACAAGTGCGTTTTCTGAAATTCTTTTCTTCATAACAGGCGGATTGTTCATACTTTATTCAGTTATGCGCAAGTATATATATATTCTTCTTATTACGTTTGATATGAAGATAATCAAAATACTTAAGAACGCGTTAATATTTACTGTTTTAGGAATAAAGCGTAACTTTGTCGGTTACCTTGGAAATCTACTCCTTTTGACATTAAATTTGATAATTGGTATTTTCTGTATGAGCTTCAATTTCATAGTACCGCTTATGCTTCCGCTTTTATATTACTTTGGATTCTCGTCGTACGTTTCGGCGTATTCTGTTTATCCTGTAATTGATCAATATATGATAGAGCCCTATAAAAAGGCTCATCCAGAAGAATTTGCCTCAGAGGAAGGCGAATCAACAGATGAATAAAGAAACTGACAGGAACCACTAAAAAACGCGGTTCCTGTCTTTTTGTCTAATCAGGTTGATTTTTGCGATATTGTGTGATATAATAACACAGAGATATTTGTATTTACGGAGATACGGCTTATGCAAACCTATACTATAAACGGTAAACTTTTTGCTGATATGATAAAAAGCGCATCTGCAAATCTATGTAATAACGCGCAAACTATTAACGACCTCAACGTTTTTCCTATTCCCGACGGAGATACCGGCGATAATATGCTTAAAACTATAGAGGGCGGTGCTAGCGGCCTTAATGGAAATGAATCTACTGTTTCAGATATTGCTAACAAGCTCGCTGACGGCATGCTACTTTCAGCCCGTGGAAATTCAGGCGTAATTCTGTCACAATTTTTTGAAGGACTGCGTGAAGCACTTGACGAGAAGATTGAGATCACTGTGAAAGATATGTGTAACGCATTTGACCGCGGCGTCAAGCAGGCGTATTCATCGGTTGCAAAGCCTGCCGAAGGTACTATTCTTACGGTGATGAGGGAAGCCACTGAAAAAACGACGGTGCAATCTGTCAACGAGGTGAGCTTTGAACAATTCTTCGAAATATTTCTCAATGAAGTGTATACCTCACTTGACAACACCCCTGAGCTACTTCCCATACTCAAAGAATCAGGTGTGGTCGATAGCGGAGGCGCTGGATTTGCTTATATTATTGAAGGTATGAACCGTGCTCTTCACGGCGACGTTGTAACTTCCGATAAAAATTCAAGCATCAAATATACAGTTCTTGACAAAACAGCATTCGACGCAAACAGTGAGATGAAATTTGGATACTGTACCGAGATTGTTTTGCAGCTTTTAAACTCAAAAACGGATATTGATGACTTCAAGACGGAAACACTTATAAAATATCTTGAATCCATAGGCGGCGATTCTATCGTAGCAATAAAAAAAGACTCGAAAGTTAAACTTCATGTTCATACATTTACGCCAGAAAAGGTGCTTGAATACTGTCATGAGTTCGGAGAGTTTGTAACGCTAAAAATCGAAAACATGTCGATTCAGCACAATGAGACTACGGTGGAAAACCGATTTGTCAGACATCCCCCTAAAGAAAAAGAAAGAAAGCGCTTTGGCACAGTAGCGGTAGCTGACGGCGACGGTCTTATTGAAACGTTCCTACAATTCGGTTGCGACTTTGTAATAAACGGGAAGCAGACTATGAATCCGTCAACCGAAGATTTTATACATGCTTTCAATGAGGTATACGCAGATAATATATTCGTTCTTCCAAATAACAAAAATATTCTTCTTGCGGCAAAGCAGGCGGCTACACTGTACGATGAATCACAAATATATATAGTTCCGACGGCAACTATAGCCGAAGGATATGCAGCCCTCACTGTGCTTGATTATTCATCGGGTGATCCCGAAAACATCATAGCAGAGTTACAAAACATAATTGATAGTGTTGATACTGGACTTGTAACGTATTCTATAAGAGACTGTTCAATACACGATGTTCATATAGAGAAAAACGATTGGCTCGGACTATCTGGAAAAGAGATACTTGCCGACGAAAAAACAAAAACAGACGCGGCAAAGAGACTTATCGACAGAATGGACAAGACCGACAAAGAGGTCATTATCGCAATATGCGGTAGCGACACTACAGCAGCAGAGATAAGTGATGTACGCGAATATATAAACAAGACATATCCGCGCATGGAGCTATACGAGGTCGACGGTGGACAGGATATATACAGCTTTATATTTGCACTTGAATAACAAGCAAAAGACATCCGAATCAATTCGGATGCCTTTTGCTTTCAGCGTACTGAGTAGGTGTACATAGCATATATTTTTTAAACATTTCCGCGAAATAGCTTGATCCGGAAAAGCCGCACATTTCAGCAATCTCGGTGATTGAATGTTCGTGCTTTGCGAGCAAAGGTAAAGATTTTTGTATTCTTATGTTTGTGACGTATTCCATCGGAGTATATCTCATTATAGATTTAAAGCATCTGCAAAATTCAGATGTACTAAACCCTGTTACCGAAGCAAGATCAGACAGCATTATTTCCTCTGAATAGTTAGTATCAATATAATCTATGGCATTTTTTATTCGAGCAAGGGCTTTCGTGAACCTTGTTTTGCATCCTTCGCATTCAATCAAGTGCAATGCTTTAGGTAGGAATATTCCAAGTATGTTTAAAAGTACCGACATCATTTTCAGCTCATATCCTTCAGGCTTATTGCTTTTTAATTTATAAAGCTCATTAAGAAGATTAAGTATTTTAGAGTCATCTTCATTATTCTTTGCATCAAACACCATACAAGAAAACGATTGCGACGATACAATAGGCTGTATATATTTTTTGTATATTCGGCTCTTCTCAGGATCAAACATGATCCAATGGGCAAAATTTATCGGAATATATATACATTCCGATTTTTCATTCCATCCCGAATGCAGGCACCCCGAATTTACGAATATCCCCTGCCCCTCGGTCAGATGATATATTTTATCGTTTACCTGATATTCAAGCTCTCCTTTTATGATCACTGTAAATTCCGGTTCTTTATGCCAATGATGCAAAAATCTTCGCCCTTCATAGTTTTCTATAGCAACCACTCCGCAACTTATCGGAAAATCAAAATTTACTCGAGGTGTTGTTTCATGACCTTTGTTATCCACGTTTATTTGCATATTAATTCTCCAAAAAATCAAAATTGTTATAAAATCTGTCAAATATGTTATTGATTTTTATTATGGTTGATATTATACTTATTATAGAGCATATTTGCTCAAATATCAAGTGTATTCAAAAAATTAGCGTGAAAGTTTTTCATATCTTGTGTGAAATTCACTTGCCACGCAAATTTTGTGTCTCCGCAATTGGCGGAGGAAGGGAGATTGTTATGGGAAAACTTACTTTTATGGGTGCAGGCAGTACTGTTTTTGCAAAAAACGTTATGGGCGACTGCATGATGTCAGATGCGATGCACGACTTTGAATTTGCACTCTATGATATCGATCCGCAAAGACTTGAAGAATCCTATATAATGGTAACGACTCTTAATAAGAACATTAATGAAAGCAGAGCAACCATTACAAAATATCTTGGCGTTGAGAATCGTAAAGATGCTCTTCGGGGAGCAGATTTCGTTGTAAATGCAATACAGGTCGGAGGATATGAGCCGTGCACAGTTTTTGATTTTGAAATACCCAAGAAATACGGTCTCCGTCAGACAATAGCTGACACTCTCGGTATAGGCGGTATTTTCAGATCTCTTCGTACAATTCCCGTACTTGAAGGCTTTGCCGAGGATATGGAGGCGGTTTGCCCGAAAGCACTTTTCATCAACTACACAAATCCCATGGCTGTCCTTTCCGGGTACTTGCAAAGATATACCGATATAAACACCGTTGGGCTTTGCCACAGCGTACAGGTATGCGTTGAGAGATTACTTAAAGAGCTTTCTATGTATGATACCATAAAAAGGCCTTGGCGCGAAAAAATTGCCGGAATCAACCACATGGCGTGGCTTCTTGAGCTTGAAGACGCCGACGGAAACGACCTCCTTCCCGAGATCCGTCACAGAGCTTGTGAGATTCTTGATAATCCTCCGGAAAACTTTAAAGACCTTGTTCGTTTTGAATACATCCGCCGTCTTGGTTATTACTGCACTGAATCAAGTGAGCACAACGCAGAGTACAACAATCTTTTTATAAAAAACAAATATCCAGAGCTTGTTGAGCGTTACAGAATTCCTCTTGACGAATATCCAAGAAGATGTATAAAGCAGATCAACCGTTGGAAGAGTGATAAGGAAAAGTATCTTACAGGAGAGATAACACACACACGTTCCCATGAATACGCATCAAGAATTATGGAATCTATCATAACAAATACGCCTTACAGAATCGGCGGAAACGTTATAAACAACGGACTTATAACAAATCTTCCGTCAAAGGCATGCGTTGAGGTTCCCTGCCTTGTTGACAAGCTTGGAATTCAGCCTACATACGTCGGAGAGCTTCCTGTACAGCTTGCAGCAATGAATATGACAAACATCAACGTACAGCTTCTTACTATTGAAGCGGCTGTGACAAAGAAGAAGGAACATATATATCAAGCAGCAATGCTTGATCCTCACACATCTTCCGAACTTTCTATTGATGATATCGTTGCCATGTGCGATGAGCTCCTTGAAGCAGAAAAGGATTGGCTCCCCGAATATCATTAAAACAAGGTCCCTCTGACATGTCAGAGGGACCCTCCTTTTTTACCCATAAAGGACATTAAAGGATAAATAAAGCGTACTTATTTCGACTTGATATCGTTTTCGTACTTCTCGACCATCTTCTTCATCGTGACACCCGTACGACCTCTACTCCTTGCACTGAGCTTTTTGAGCCATTTTTCAGTGCTTTTGCCCGTAAATATCTTGATTTCAAGCTTCGCTGTATCATCATCGGTTAATGTGACGAAGATTTTATCAATATACTGAGCTACAAATTCGTTTGATATAACGCCCGTGCTTGCATCCCTAACTGCCGCATCGAGCCTTGCTTTTACCTCTGCGATATGCTTGCGGTATTCCTCTTTGGTGAATAACTGTTCCTCAAGTTCCGCGAGTGTTCTTTTCGCTTCTTCCACCTCTCGGTCGCAGGTTGCGGTCATAGATTTGAAATTTGCCGTTGTAATAGCACCCGTCGTAACAAGCTCCAAGAGCTTGTTTTTCTTTTGGTCGGCAAGTTCTATGATACGCTGCTGTTCTTCCATCTGCTTGGTGGTTTCATCGTCCGCCTCCATTGATCTGAACATTTCCTCATAGCTTTTCAGCAGAGCTTCAATCTCAACTCGCGTTTCGCTGAACACCTCGAACAATACGGGCTTGATCTCGTCCTCGTATATCGGGAAGGACGGGCAAGCATCCGCACCGTTGTTGATTTTATTTGAGCATACCCATTTGGAGTTCACCTTGCCGTCCTTGCTCTTGGATTCTCTGCGATAATATGCCGTGCCACAATGAGCGCAGTATAATTTACCCGTGAGCAGATTTGCGTGGTTGCAGATGCCTTGGCGGTTCTTCACGTCCTCGCTTCTACGAGCCAACACCTCGTTTGCCTTATCCCATATTTCTTCGGATACGATGGCAGGCACGATCTCGCCCGTTTCGTCCTTGAACATAACCCATTCTTCGGGCGGTAAGAATTTCTGCTTCTTCGTGAACATATCCACGATGCGCACCTTGTTGCCAACGTAATATCCCTTATACTTGGGATTGGAGATAATACCCGACATCGTGGTGTGAGCGATCTTGTTGCCGTTATAATTGCGGTAGCCCTGTTCGTAGAATAGCGTTTCAAGCTGCTTCATACTATATTCGCCCGTAGCATACAGACGGAAGAGGTCACGTACCATCGGGGCTTGGCTCTCGTCAAGGACAAGGCGCTTATCCTCTTTCTTATAACCGAAGATGCGGCTGTTGCCAAGCACAACGCTTGATTTAATAGCTTGCTGATGCCCGAATTTTACACGCGAGGAAAGCTTACGAAGCTCGTCTTGTGCAATCGAGGACATGATCGTGAGACGAAGCTCTGCATCCTCGTCAAGTGTGTTGATGTTGTCGTTTTGGAAGAATACACCGACTCCGCATCCAAGGAGTTCTCTTGTATGTTGCAGAGAGTCAAGGGTATTACGAGCAAATCGAGAGATTTCCTTCGTAATAATGAGGTCGAACAATCCCTCTTTTGCATCTGCAATCATCTCATTGAAATGCTTTCTTTTCTTCGTGGAGATGCCCGAAAGTCCTTCATCGACATATCCGGGAACGAAAGTCCACGCGGCGTTTTTCTTAATTAAATCTTCGTAATACGCTATTTGGTTATCAAGCGAGTTGATTTGTTCGTCAGTTTCCGAGGAAACGCGGGCGTAATAGGTTACTCGCAGAGGAATATCATATATTGATTTTGTGCGTAGCATTGTTCTGATACTTAATATATCCATATCGTCATCCTTTCCAAAAAGTTCGTTATATCATCGTCTATCAACTTCATTGTATCACAATCGACCTCAAATTGCAATAGAAAAGTCGAAATTCGCCAAAAGATTTTTTCGGTAGTGCTATGTATCGGAAGTACCTTGCGGTAACTTCCGAGGTGAGTACGCTCACCTTGCATCCCTTTCGGGAGATCGTTTCGATTTTCTAATGGCAATAAGCTCGGTCATTTTCTTATATTCCTTTTCGGAAATCGTGCCGTGTTCAAAGAGATAACGGTTGAAATAATTCAACCATATATCTTCTGCCATACGCTTTTCGCGTTCTTCATTGGTTAAAACTTTCCCCATTCAATTACCTCGTTCTTTCTTAATTTTCATAGATTATTTTCCTCCCTTCAGAAGAAAAATATACCGATAATGGAAATGGGCGCACCGTCTTGATGCGCCCAACGTTCTTATAATGTGTGTTCCCACTCACGATCTTTCTTACGCTCCTTTCTTGGTCTGTGCTGTGGAATGGTGGTACAATCCTGCGGCTGATGGTAGCTTTCGATATTGGAAAGATTTCCGACAATGGTGAGGATGTCCGTTGTGATGGTGAGGAAGGTGTTTTGCGCCATCCTCGTAAGAGCAACGGCTGCCGACTCGTTGCCTGCCTGCGCCGACCTATTCAGATATTCGATTGCTTTTTCCATATCGAATATATCCGCTTCAAAGAGATAGATCTGTGCGAGTCGATAATCGGCAAACATATTCCCGCGCGCCGAAGCCTTTTCCAAGTGTTCAATCGCTTTGGCAACATCCTTCTTTACGACCTTACCATCCATATAATATTTGCCGAGGGTGTAGGCGGCAAATTCGTTGCCGTCTTGCTCCGCTTGGAATAGCATACGGAAGCCATCGTTGCGGTTCGCTCCAAAGAAGCTGTCCTCAACATAGATCTTGCCGAGCAAGGTTGTGCCGTAAAGATTGCCACCTACGGCAGAACGGGAGAGCCATTCTTCCGCGCTCTCAATATCTTGGTCGTAGCGGATGCCGTAATAAAGCATCTTACCGATGCGATATTGCGCCACGTGATAACCGCCCTCTGCCGAGCGTTCAAGGAAATGATCTCCCCACGCTTCGTGATAATACTTGCTATTCTCGTCAAAATAAATCCGAGATAGGCGGTACATCGCATATACGTTTCCGTTCCGTGCCTGATACTGAAGGTCACGAAAGCTCTTGATCAGCTCATCGTCCTCATCGTCAAACGGCAAATCGTCACGCATATTTTCGTCGCCCTCAAAGAAGGAATTTAGGTCGTCAGCAGACAGATGATCGCGGATACGAGTGCGGAGAGAAGAACCGACGAGAACATCGTCCCGATGATCCACCACTTCATATCCGAGATGAGCTTCGTCATCGTTGATATTTTCTCGTCCGCCTCTGCGTTGAGCTTCTTCAAAAATTCTTCGCGCTTCTTCCCATCCTGTGACAAGGCTTCCTTGTTCTCCGTGAGAAGATATTGCAGACGGGGGCTTATCGTGTCCACCGAGTTCTTCATATCCCTGCCGAGCGTTTTCGTCCATTCCTCCATCCACTCTTGATGGCTGACGTAATTCATATACATCATTTGGTGCATCTGATCGAGCGTCGCCATCTTGGAAAGCTCCGCGTACAGCTCCGGCTGATACGTCATCACCGCTTGCAGATACTCTTGGAACGCTTCCCATTGCTCCTTCGGTATCGGGTACGCCATCGTCGCCCTTTGAGGTGTGTCCATTGTTTGAAGCACCGACTTCGACGCGGCTTTGAGCTTGTTGAATGCCGAGTTGGTCTGTGCCTGATTGTTGTTGTCTGATTGCAAATTCATACTGCATACTCTCCTTTAGAAATTTTGATTCGTGAAGTTTGTTATCCCTTACCTTCATCCCATTCGGGCAGGTGTAGGTGATATATTTTCGGCTATCCGTCCACTTAACCGTATAGCCTGCCGACTCCATCAGAGCTATAAACTCATCCTTAGAGCCGACCATTGTCATCGCTTGCTCGATGTCATTGATACATTGGAATTTCCAACTATCGCCCTTGAGCGCGGCGCGGTATTCTCTTGTGCCGATAGATTTCAAACCGAAGGTTTGCTTATATTCGGGAAGCACCGAGAGATTATGCGCTTGACAGATTTCATCACTCAGCCCTCGCATCTGCTCGATAGAGCGTGGGCCGAGCTGAATTTTTTTGCCGTTCTCGTAGCTGACACTATTGATAACGAAATGATTATGCACGCGCTGAATGCCGTCGCTCTCGGCATCAAGATGTGTGCCGACAAGTACCTCGTAGCCGGGAAACATCTTCTCGGCAAGCTCGATGCCGATGCGGTGCGCTTCATCGTAAGAGGTGATCTCGCCGGGGCGGAAGGATTGCTCGTAATGATAAAAGTACGTTCCTTTCCGCTTACCGAATAGATTTTTCGTTGCCATAAACTCTTGGTAGGCTGACTCTCCGATACAATTCACGCCCGACAGATACCGTCTGCCGTTCTCGTCAAGTGTCTTGGCATCCTGCGAAACATAATCAATGACTGCCTTCATAGAGCTTGGATTTTGCTTTGACTCTTGGATATAATTACACGTTGCCAACGTCAATCACATCCTCTCCCTGCGGCATATTACCGCTTGCTACCGTGACGTTTGCTTCTTCAAACAGACCGTTGATTGCGATATAATTTCGTGTCAATGCCTCGGTTGCGGCGGTAAGATTGACGGTCGTGATGCGCCCTTGGTGAGCGAGCATTGTGAGCTGATTGAGATTTCTGCCGATGGCTTTTAGCTCGTGAAGCGTTGGCTTCAGCTCGTCGATCTGATAGATCGTCTTGCCTTGTGCCGCCATCAAGAGATATTCTCGCTGTGTCATTCCCGTGCGCCTGATCGCTTTGAGAATTTTATTTCGCTCGGCTTCACTTGCCCAAAAGGATATTTTCTTATCGCGCAGGCGACCGCTTTGCTTTGTGTTGTTG
>JAZODV010000082.1:0-3526 GCA_045597185.1 Eubacteriales bacterium | reverse complement strand
GATATATCGAGTCCGTCGCAAAGCTTCTTTAAAGTAGCCACGGTTGCAGTGTTATTTCTTCCACTCATTATGTTATTCAGCGTGGATTGAGTTACACCCGATATTATAGATAGCTTATTAACGGTTATGTTTCTTTCATTGCATAACTCTTGTATTCTTACTCTGCACGCTTCGCCTATCGTCATGATCAACACATCCTTTCAAATATATATTAACCCTTTTGAGTCAAAAAGATTAACTCAAAAGGGTTGACTTTTGGGATGCGTTGTGATATTATATAAAAAAAGTAATTTTTTCGAGGTAATGATGAACGGAATAGAAAAAGATATAGACAATCTTGGCAGAGTTGTTATTCCTGTAAAATTCAGAAAAAAGCTGGGTTTGCATCCGAATTCAAAGGTATTAGTGTCTTTGGTAGACGGAATGCTGCTAATTTATCCTGCAAATAAGCTTTGCGCGCTTTGTGGAAATAAAATTGAAAAAGAGCAAAAATTTCAGCTATGCGACACTTGTATTTCAAAAATAAGATCAGATAACGATTGATCAATGGCATTAACCGCGTTCGTGTTATCGGTTAATACAATAAAGAAGAAGCAGGTCAAGCCGTTTTCGGCTTGACCTGCTTCTTCTTTGTCAAATACTTTTTACGCAGGACTTCGTCAAAGGCTCAGCCCCTTTTGCTATGAGAAAGAAAATCAATAATTTTCTTTTCTCATTTCAAAGTATGCTTTAGGATGAGCGCAGACGGGACATACCTCGGGGGCCTTCTTGCCAATGACAAGATGTCCGCAGTTTCGGCATTCCCACATGATCTCCTCGCTCTTTTCAAATACCTTCTGCATCTCAACGTTGTTGAGCAGTGCAAGATATCTTTCCTCGTGCGATTTCTCGATCTGCGCGACAAGTCTGAACTGTGCCGCAAGAGTGGTAAAGCCCTCTTCCTCGGCGTCCTTTGCAAATTCGGCGTACATCTCAGTCCACTCATAGTTCTCGCCTTCTGCGGCGGATTTAAGATTTTCAGCGGTCTTTCCGAGTGCACCGAGAGCCTTGAACCACATTTTTGCGTGTTCCTTTTCATTGTTTGCGGTAGTTTCAAAAATCGCGGCTATCTGCTCGTACCCTTCTTTCTTTGCAACCGATGCAAAGTATGTGTATTTGTTTCTTGCCTGGCTCTCACCTGCGAAAGCGGCATACAGATTTTTTTCGGTCTTTGATCCCTTGAGTTCCATAAAATTCCTCCAAAAATTATTTTTACAATATGACTTTAGCACAATTTGTCTTTGCTGTCAATAGTATTTTCAAAAAAATCGCAGTATAATCACACATTATTCTAAAAATTGTGTTATAATATAAATAATATAACATTCGGAGGTTTTTCTTATGTGGTTTATTGACTATTGGTATATCATTCTCGTCCTTCCAATGATCCTTGTCTCGGCATTCGCGCAAATAAAGGTCAAAACGACGTTTAACAAATATTCAAAGGTGTTCGCTCGCGGAGGCCGTACTGCCGCGGACGTTGCACGTATGATCCTCGACAAAAACGGACTTTACGACGTCACGGTCGAGCGCGTTCCCGGTGATCTTTCCGACCATTACGATCCGCGTTCAAACACCGTCAGACTTTCCGACAGCGTATACGGCAGTAATTCTGTTGCCGCAATAGGCGTTGCCGCGCACGAGGTCGGACACGCGATACAGCATGCAGAAAGCTACCTGCCGATAAAAATACGCACCGCGATCATTCCGATCACCAATTTCGGGGCAAGTATTTCTCCGCTTATGATATTGATAGGACTTCTTATGGGCCTTTATCCGCTTGCAATATTCGGCGTCGTGCTCTATTCGCTTATGGCGGTATTTCAGCTCGTGACGCTTCCCGTTGAATTCAACGCAAGTGCAAGAGCCATAAGAACGCTTGACCGCGACGCTATCCTTTCACGCGAAGAGGTCGCAGGTGCAAGAAAGGTACTGTCCGCCGCGGCTATGACGTACGTTGCCGCACTTCTCGTCTCTCTTGCGCAAATACTCCGACTGCTTCTCATCATCGGCGGCGGCCGCAGACGGGACTGAACAAAAAAGAACTCTCTTTGGCGTGCCTGCGATAAAGCAGTATTTTGCAATAAAAAATGCAAAGTACTGCTTTATTTTTATTTGTTAGTACAACTGACAGTTGAAATAAATCCAAATAATTGTATCTGGACTTTCAGAAAATTTATGCTATAATATAAGCAGAACCGGTTCAGATAATAATTACTGGAGGTCATTTATGGACAATCGTTTTTCTAATATTTTTAAGGAACTTCGCAAATTACAAGAATTAACGCAAGAGCAGGTTGCGGAAATGCTCGGCGTTACTTCACAAGCAATCAGCAAGTGGGAGTGCGGAACTTCGTACCCCGACATTGAAATGTTGCCTATCATAGCTAATATTTTCAAGGTTTCTACCGATTACCTTTTGGGAGTCGATATAAGCAAGCAGGAAAAGGATATTTTCGAAATCATAGAGAAAGCGAAAGCTTTCTGTGATAACAGCAAATATCATGACGCTGTTATCTTGCTTCGCAATGCTTTAATTCAGTATCCGTCAAGCTGCGAAATTATGTATTGGCTTGCTTGGAGCTTGAGAGGCACAATTAGACAGCATCCCGAACATGAGCATGAGGCAATAAATATTTATAGGCGCATTTTGAATATTTCCAAAAATTCCGAGCTTATATGTAAAGTAACACGGGATTTGGCATATTGCTATTATACGCTCGGAGATGTGCAGACTGCAAAAGCTTATATTGATATGCTTCCTTCCTTTGAAGTGTGTCGCGAATACAATCTTGGCAGAAGCAATGTTTTAACTGGTAAAGATTTGGCAGATGTTCTTCAAAAAAACATTCGTATGTATGCAACAGCCATTCAAGAGTGTCTTGAATATTTTGTCAATGAAAACATTCTGAAAGAAGATGAAATGTTTCCGTATTCTACGCAGATGGCAACAAAACATTTGGAAAACATCAAAGAATTTCTTGATTAAACTCTCGCCCCGCCTCGCGCGGGGCTTAGCTTTTGTGTCTACAAAAGCAGTGCTTGTCAGGAAAAATAGACAGACTTTCGGGACGCACAAAATAAGCCTTCCCCAGTGGGGGAAGGTGGCAGCCGAAGGCTGACGGATGAGGTGTCACAAGTTCAAATCAACTCCTCATCCACCGCTATCGCGGTCCCCCTTCTCCCACAGGAGAAGGCTATTTTATCTCCCGACAGTACACCTATAAGGTGTAATACACTATACCTTGCAAGCAAGACGTGTAAAAAAAGGACAGAGAAATTTCACATTCTCTGTCCTTTTCCGTAGGGGCGAACTGCGTTCGCCCGCGGGCGTTCACAGAACGCCCCTACGAAGATGATTTTCTATCGGCAGGTAAAACCTGCTTTATGGAAGACACCGCTTCGGTGATGCCTTTTGTATTGGTGACCCGTACGGGACGCCGCCTATGGCGGCTATCGAAACATTTGGCGGCGGGCCGCCAAATGG
>JAZODV010000081.1:0-1542 GCA_045597185.1 Eubacteriales bacterium | reverse complement strand
GCTTTTCTGCGGCATCAAGTAATTTTTTTATTCTGTGATTGATTCCCGATTTACTGATAGGCGGGGCGTGTCTTGCCGCAAGCTCAGACAGCGGCATATCGGGATAAAGTTTTCGAAGCTGTGCCGTTTCTCTCAGCTCGGGAGGAAGCTTTTCAAGCTCTCCTTTGAGTTCAAGCGCATCTATTGCGGCGATCTGCTTTTCGGATGCGGCAACGGCTCTTGCTATATTCCTCGTTTCGCAGTTCGTTGCTCTGTTTGCATTATTCCTGAGATCTGCTTCGATTTTACTGTTAATTAGTGTAAAATAAGATTGCGTTGCACCCGATGAGGTGAGAATATCCTCAATGACCGAGCTGCTTTTGTAAACGAGCCCCATACCCGACGGTCGCTTTACCGTTATAGGTCTGCGGTCGAATATTTCCGTAAGATAATCAGAAAGTG
Source organism: Eubacteriales bacterium (assembly GCA_045597185.1). Classification (GTDB taxonomy): domain Bacteria; phylum Bacillota; class Clostridia; order Oscillospirales; family CAG-272; genus RGIG3994. Next base: position 1,101 of record JAZODV010000081.1, on the reverse strand, counting down.
ACGCGACTCTTTCCTCATGTGAGAGCTTGAATTCCAGATAGTATCCGCTCGACGGGTCGGTCATGGTTGATGACGATATAAGTATACCGCGCAGAAAATTCTGAGCGCACTCGGCGCATAAGAATTCAGGTATTTTTCCGATAAATTCCGTAGCTTCGTATGATATAAGTGCAAGATCATATCCTCGCTGTCCGTTTTTTACAGGCATATAGGGAGAAGAATTTTTTCCAAAAAACGAATTGATATTTTTTTGAGCAAACTCAGCGATCTCTTGAGAGCCGAGAGACAAAACCGTACGCGATTCTCCATCGGTGTCGGCGTCAAAAAGCAGACCGGAGATAAGAGCCTCACGGCAACAGCGGGAATGAGCGGAAAGCTGTATCAGTTCTGATTTTGTATCTGTTGAAAAGGACATTTTGAGAAGTTCCTTAATTTATTACTTTTATTTCACATTCGAGCGTAACGCCGAATTTTTCGTATACGGTCTTCTTTATATGATCAATAAGGCGAAGCACGTCGTACGAGGTAGCGTTTTCTCTGTTTATGACAAAGCCGGCATGTTTTGACGAGACCTCGGCACCGCCGATACGAAAGCCTTTAAGTCCCGCGTCGTCTATAAGCTTGGCGGCAAAAAGCCCCTCGGGACGCTTGAACGTACTTCCTGCATTAGGGAACTCAAGCGGTTGCTTGTCTCGGCGGCTTTTCATGTTTTCGGACATTTTTTCGTATATTGCGTTTTTATCACCGAAATTAAGCTCAAAGCGAGCCGAAAGCACCGTAAGATGTTGGCTTTTTGCGAAAATACTCGTACGGTATCCGAATCCACAGTCGTTTTTTGAATATTCTGAAACGGTGTCTGTGCGGTCATCGTATACCTTCACGGACACAATACAGTCCGTGACCTCACCGCCGTAGGCTCCTGCATTCATATAAACGGCTCCTCCGACGGTACCCGGGATGCCGTACGCGAATTCAAGACCCGAAAGTGAGGCGTCCTTTGCGACGGTCGCAAGACGTGTGAACGACGCACCGCAATTAGCAGTTATTATATTGCCGTCAACCGAGAAATTACCGCACTTGCCCGTTATGATAACAAGTCCG
>JAZODV010000080.1:0-2365 GCA_045597185.1 Eubacteriales bacterium | reverse complement strand
TTAAATTTCTCAAGATCGATAATTATCTTGACTTCCCCGAAGTTGTTAAAGATCTGCTTTAATAAAAAACAAGCAATACCTCTGCTATGCATCTTTAGCGGAGAAAACACGAACACCACCAAGGAAATTTCTTTGGTGGTGTTTTTCCTGTCGGAGTGAACTCATGAAAGGCTCCCTCCGGGAGGGAGCTGGATTTTGCGTAGCAAAAGACTGAGGGAGAGCGCGTGACAATAAAATCCGCGCAAATTGCAAGTCACGTGGGCTCCTTCCACCACTTCGCGGTCCCCATTCCTCCCGGAGGAAGGCTTTTGCGAGTCATTCCTCTGCGTATAGTGGGTTCGGGCTTCTGCCCGATGCTGCGTGGACTGCCACGCGCTATGCTTGCCCCGGACGCGAATGTCTGTTTTTTTATTTCCCTACTTGACATTGACGCAACGTCAAGTGATATGATATAATATAGAGGGGGTGAGGATATGTATCAAAAATCTCTATACGATATTACAGAGGTTTGCAAAATGTTTGGTATTACATCAAGGACGCTTCGCTTTTATGAAGAAAAAGGTATCATCCAAAGCACCACGGTTGGAACTTCATCTCGCCGACAATATACAGAAGAGCAATTATCTCTTATAAAAAATGTTCTTGTTCTTCGCACACTGGGATTGTCCGTGAAGGCGGTTGCAGCGCTGCAAACCAAAGGAGCAGATCTAAAGGACGCAGTCCTTTCAAAGCGCGCAGAAGTATATGCATCTATTGATTCTCGCATTCGTGAAATCAATCTTTTGAATGAAGCTTTATCTGCGCTTGAATCCGGAAAAGATATATTTGCCGAGGATTGGCAGCTTTCTTCTGCCATGAATGCAGAAGAAAAAGAAATCGCTCGAATTTGTACAGATGCCATTTTAAGCGGAGATACTGATACGCTCTATGAGTATCTAAGTTCTCGTTTGGCAGAATATATGCCAAGAGACGTGTACCTTGTTGTTCGAAAAGACACGTTAGCTCCACTTGGTAATTTTGTTTCGATTGATAAAACAGTTGCAGACGATAGGTTTTCAAATAAACTGTATTGCTATGTCAGATATTCTAAACTTGGCCTAAAAATTACATACGTTTTTCACGGTGGAAAGATAGATGGACTTTGGCTTGGATATTATGATGCAAATATGAGGTGAAACAAATGAAAAGAAGTATAACGATTGTTTTGATTATAGGTGTAAATTTATTCTTTTTGACCTCTTGCAAGGTAAATTGGTTCGATCAGCAATATGATGTCCCGTGGTGGGTGATTGCTGTTCCGGTAGTCGTCTTTTCTGCAATCGTGTGGTTCGCCGCCGGAAAGCATATCGCATCAAAAAAATATTTCTGTCCAAAATGCAATAAATCTTTTTATCCAAAGTGGTGGCATGCGGCGATTTCCATTCATATGAATGATTACCGAGTTTTCAAATGTCCTCACTGCGGAAGAAAAGGCTTTTGTCCTCTTTCAAGAGAATCGGAGGACTAACAATGGTTATCTATTACTGCATAACTATCCTTGCAAATATTGCGGCAATTCCCATTTTTTTCGAATACATAAATATCAGCGCGTTATCAATTGTTCCGCTATTTTTGATTGCATTGATGATCTTCCAAGCACTACTCTTCAAGAATGAAAAAGTGGAAAATGGATTCCGAACCGCATACGGTTCTAATCTGACAGCAGATGAAGAAAACAAACTGCTTAGTAGCGGTTCATCTTTTCTATTTGCTACTATTCCGTGGATGATACCGTTTGTTCTTTTCTTTACGGCAATTGTAAAGGTTCTTTCTATCTTAGTTTACATTATCGGATTGGTTGGCAGTTTGATACTGTACAGAATCAAGAACAAAGGTAAAATTGTTAACTGAATCGATGCCGAAGAAAAAGAGCGTCAAGAACAAGAAAAGAAAGAACAACTTGGGAAATGGAGATAGTTATCTCGCCCCGCCTCGCGCGGGGCTTTTCTTTGGTACAATATAAGCGTAGCCCTATACTGAGCAAATCGGTATAGCCAGCTATGCTTATTTTTGTTATAATAAGAGAGCAATGGACTGACGAGCTTTTCTTTGAACTTCGCGTTCGGTAGTCAAAGTGTCATCCGTTCTCTTGTTATAAAGATTCGATTAAGCAGGTTGTTCCGATTATTGCAGGGGGCGAGCCCCCTGCAATAATCGCGTCCGCGTCACGAGCCAAAATGAATCGTAATAAGCTGAAACGGTTACATTGCAGAAACACAAAAAGGAGGATTTTTATGATCTGCGTTGGTATCGACATCGCAAAAGGAAAAAGCACAGTGTGCTTTTTGAAGCCGGGCGGAGAGGTCTTGAAAGCACCTTACGACAT
>JAZODV010000079.1:0-2106 GCA_045597185.1 Eubacteriales bacterium | reverse complement strand
CACTATACGTCCGGTAACTATTATACAAGAAGAAGAATGGCGGCGCTTTTCTCAATGCTCGACTTCCTTGGAATCGAGAAGGAGCGTACCCGCGTTGGATGGGTCTCTGCGGCAGAGGGCGCAAAATTTGCCGCAACAATGAACGATTTTGTCGAAACCGTAGCAGCGCTCGGTGAAAACAAGAGATTGGAGGATCTGCGATGCAAACAGTAACACGTGAACAGCTTATAGACAAAGCAGCTTCTCTGCTTGAAAACGGTACAGTCAGTTGTGTTCTCGGCTGGAGTCGCGGTGAGTTTGATTACGATATCACGCCCGCGATGTTCAAAAATGCCGATGAGCTCAAGGAAAGCTTTGTATGGAACGATTTCTGCGGAGCAAATTTCTCAAAATATCTCGTTTCGAAAACAGGTAAGATCGAAGGCAAGATACTCGTGTTCCTCAAGCCTTGTGACACGTACAGTTTCAATCAGCTGTTAACAGAGCACAGATTTGATCGCGAAAAGGTGTATGCGGTCGGTATTCCTTGCGGCGGTATGGCTGATATCGCAAAGGTAAAGGCAGTAACAGGAGACGGTATTTCGTCGATATCCTTCGAGGGTGACACCCTTTCCGTTACAACTATATACGACGACGAACCCGTAAAGGTCGCGACCGCCGACGTTCTTGCTGAAAGATGCGTAAACTGCAAGAGTAAAAAACACGTGGCGTACGACGAGCTTCTCGGTGACGACGGTGAGGTTATAGAGTCGAAGCGCTTTGACGAGGTCGAAAAGCTTGAGGCTATGACACCCGACGAAAGATTTGCGTTCTGGCAGAATGAGCTTTCGCGCTGCATCCGCTGTAACGCTTGCCGTGACGCATGTCCTGCCTGCACCTGCGAGAAATGTGTATTTGACAATCCGAAATCTGGCGTTGAAAACAAATCTCCCGCAAACAGCTTTGAGGAAAAGATGTTCCACATTATAAGAGCCTTCCACGTAGCGGGCAGATGCACAGACTGCGGTGAATGCTCAAGAGTATGTCCTCAGAATATACCGCTTCATTTGCTCAACCGTAAGTTCATCAAGGATATGAATGATTTTTACGGTGAATATCAGGCAGGAGCCGAGGTCGGTTCGAGAGCTCCGCTCGTAAACTATACAACAGAGGATCTTGAGCCCGGTGAGGTATTCGACAGGGGGAATAAAGATGCGTAAATGTTCTCTTGAAAATATGAATTCGGTTTTCGCAAAGATCGCGGAAACAGCGACACTCTACCTTCCCGTTGACGGTAAGGACGGCAGTGCGGCATATAAAAAATGGGAAAACGGAACGGCATGGAGCGATGCTCTAAATACCGTAAAGAGCCCCAAGGACTTTTTCTTCCCTCAGACCGAGGATCTTATGGCGTTTAAAACCGAAGGAAAGACCATCGAGATAATAGACACGAGAAAAGAGACCGAGGATTTTGTGGTCTTCGGTGTTCGTGCGTGTGACGTAAAGAGTTTCGAGGTTCTTGACAGAGTATTCTTGAACGAACCTGTTGACAGCTATTACGCCTCAAGACGTGAACACGGAGTTATAGTATCTCTTGCGTGTGTCAGACCGTCGGAGACCTGCTTCTGCGGTACGTTCGGAATAGACGCGGCAGAGCCTGCGGGTGACGTTTCCGCTTGGAAGACCGAGACCGAGATATTCTTTAAGGCTAATACCGAAAAGGGCGAGGCTCTCATTGCAAGTCTCGGTGAGCTTACCGAGGAGTGCGGCGACGAGACCGTCAATGCACAGAAGGAAAAGATCGCAAAAACAATGTCAAAGCTTCCTCTTAAGGATCTTAAAACAGACGCGTTTGGAGGCGGAAAGACCTCTGAGTTCTTTAATGCTCCCGAGTGGGATGAGCTGTCGGCGGCGTGTCTCGGATGCGGAACCTGCACGTTCGTGTGTCCGACCTGTCAGTGCTATGACATAAAGGATTTTAACACCGGAAAGGGCGTTATCAGATACAGATGCTGGGATTCGTGCATGTATTCCGAGTTTACGAGAATGGCACACGGAAACAACCGACTCACACAAAAGGAGCGTTTCCGTCAGCGATTTATGCATAAGCTCGTATACTACCCCGAA
>JAZODV010000078.1:0-12677 GCA_045597185.1 Eubacteriales bacterium | reverse complement strand
TGTTCCATCAAACATTACGGTTGTGAGTCCGGTACACTCGTAGAACGCAAAATCTTCAATGCTCGTTATACTGTCGGGTATCGTTATACTTGTGAGCCCAGTACAAAATCCAAACGCGCCGCATCCAATGCTTGTGATACTGTCAGGTATAGATATACTTTCAAGTCCACAACTATCGAACATATAACTTGGAATTCTTTTGAGACTGTCAGGCAATATTATACTCTTAAGTTTGCTACAATTGCTAAATGCGCTACCTTCAATTCTTGTAACACCGTATGCTATCGTTACACTCTCAAGCGCGGTACAACCCGAAAACGCGTTGGCACCAATACTCTTAACACTATCGGGTATAGTTACGCTCGTTAGATTCGTACAACCGGAGAACGCGTTAGCTTCAATGTTCGTAACAGGAAGATTATTATATGTCGCAGGAATGACTATATCTTTATCCGTACAGGTTCCATAACCGACAACAGAATATGAGTTAAATTCGTATTTCACATATTTCAAACCCTTGGACCCTGGATCAGGTCGGGGGATCGGATCATCAGGAAAGTCTGTTCTTGTGGTATTATCACTCGGCGTCGAGTCGGGTGACGTTCCCTCGCTCGTATCCGACGAGCTGTCGGGGACGGTACTGTCGTCAGGCTCTTCGCTCGTTTCTCCGCCTGTTTCAGTCGTATCGCTCGGCTGTTTGTCGGTATCCTTACTCGGTGTCGTCTCCGATGTGCTTTCTTCGGGTACTTTTGTGGTATCGTCTGTTTTTTCGCTGTCGTCGCAGGATGCGAACGAAAGAAAACATATCGAGAGGCAAAGCAAAACCGAAATCCATACCGTAAGTCTGTTTTTCATCGGTCTTCCTCCAAAAATATAATTTGATCATAATAGAGTATTTTATCACGAATCTCTCATTTTGTAAATACATTTTAAAAAAATCACGACGCGAGAGACTCTCATCTCCCGCGTCGTGATATTTTAACCCGCAAAATATAATATATAATTTCCGGCTCCTTTATCCCAAATTTCAGATCTCGCCATATACTGCCATTCGTTTCTGGTTCCTTTAAACGTTACACTCTTAAGGCTTTTGCACTCTCCAACCACAAAAGCGCCGATAATAAAGACTTTCCTACCTATCGTTACGCTCGTAAGTCCGGTACAGTTATAAAATGTAAAATTACAAAGCTCAATGACCCCGTTACCTATCTCTGCACTTGTAAGTCCGGTACAATCTTGAAACGCAGAATCTCCAAGACTCGTGACGCTATTGGGTATAGTAATACGGCTAAGCCCTATGCAACCGTAAAACGCAGCTTCACCAATGCTTGTTACATTGTCGGGTATCGTTACGCTTTCGAGACCGGTGCAATTAAAAAACGCTCTTGCTCCAATAGATTCCACAGATAAGGGAATATATATTCCTTTGATGTTTTCCTTTTGAGCAAAGGCTCCGTCACCTATCCCGATTACCTTATATCCGTCAATTTGTTCCGGGATACCTATTTCATCATCGGTACTGTCGCCAAGTCCTGTTACGGTGCAAGTCTTTTTGTCTGAATTTACCGTATATGTAAGTCCGCTTGATGCTATTCTCGGTATGACAATCGTTCTAACCGTTGTTGAACATAGGGTACAGTATGTATGTTCTCTTCCGGTGCTGTAAATTGTAGGCAAAACATCTTTTATCGCTTCTTTGCTTTCGGTGTGGTCTGTTGCCTTTATCGTCTGTACTTCGCTTTCACCGCAGGAACAGCTCCTGTTTTCTTCGCCCTCCTCGGTACATGTAGGTTCTTTTACAACTATCCATTCCCCAAAAGAATGCTCGTGAAGTTGTGTCGTGATACTTTTTTCTGTAGTTTCACCATTCAGCGTTGTGCCGTCATGGTTTTCACTACGGTCGCATGCCGAAAAAGCAAAAACGCAGATAAGCATACACAAAATCCCACACATTATGGTTACTATATTTATTTTCATTATTTTTTCCTCCGGCAGTCGAATAAAATATATACTGTATTTGACATTGTTTTGTCTCTTTTTGTAATTGATATTATATCACGACATTTTTATTTTGTAAAGCCTTAAATTATTAATTTTAGATGAAAGCAGGAATCGAAAAAATTTTTCGATTCCTGCTTTTCTAATTTTCTTCTATCTCTATTATTACCGCTGTGATGTCATCCTCGCTGCCCTCGGCCTTCGCGCGGTCGGTTATTTTCTTCGCCATTTTCTGTCCGTCGGCGTCGAAATCATTTATAAGCATACTCTGAAGCCATGCAAGCTCTTCCCTGTTTTGCGTTACACCGTCGCTTACCATAACTATACGGTCTCCCGGCTGTGCGTCAAATCTTATGCGTTCTATATCGGGCTTATCGAGTATTCCGAGAGGAAGCGTATTTGAACGCAATTTAAAACAGTTATTCCCCCTCTTTATATAGGTCGGCGATGCGCCGCTTTTAAATATCGAAAACTGTCCTGTTATAAGGTCAAATTCAAGCAGGTCGGCAGTTACCGAGCATTCGTGACGCGCGCTTCCGTCGCGTTCGCTCATAAAGCTGTTAAGAAGCCTTACCGACGTTTCGGGTCTGTTTCCCGCGCTTAGCATTTTTTCAAGAAACATACCCGCAATACGAGAGGTAAGCGCGGCTTCCTTACCCGTTCCCATTCCGTCAGACAGGAGAGAATAGTAATAGTCCCTATGCGTGCAGAATCCGCAAACGTTATCTCCGCAGATACTTTTACCTTTTATCTCGGTCGCCGCTACCGATGAAGAATACTGCTTTGCAGTGTATTTTCTGCGCGTACTGACAGTAACATCAAAACGGCTTCCGACAGGAACGAATACGGGATCTCCGAGCAGTATCCCCAGTGACTCCTCAAGCCTTACGCGAAGATCGCTTACGCCTATTTTGGCGCGCGATGCATCAAGCCCCTTGATAACTACCGTCTTTCGTCTTCCACCGTATACGATAACTCCGCTATGACTGTAGCGTAATTTTTTCAATAGTGTCTCGACTGTTTCTGCAGAGCCCTCATCTATTATATAGTCGGCCCTGCCTCCGGCAAGCGCTTCCTCAAGTATTTTTGATATTCCGTCATAGTCTACCGCAAATACTCCCGTACGGTCACACAGCAACGCATGCTCGGTGAGCTTTGCGCAGCTGTCGTTTATATCGTCGATAAGTGCGGGCAGGGCGTCACATCTGGTTCGCAGATATTCTGGAACGCTCGTAATATCTGCGCGAGCCTTCATGTGCAGATCTGCGGCAAGCTTATTTAGTATCTCAAGCGTTGAGCTGTACTCGACGCCCCAGCACACCTCCCGTCTCGGACAGCTTCCGCAATATTTATCAAACACACCGTCACACATCTGACGAAGGTCAAGCGCGGCAGGACGGCGAAGTCGGTCGCTGAGATTATAAAACGACTCGGCAAGCTCAGCAAACATAAACGAAAGACGCTTCATACACGCCTCATCCGAACGGTTTATCTCGGTCTTGACCACTGCTTCGAGAGCAGTCTTGTCCTCTGTTTTTATGCGTATAAGCTCGGGATTTTCTGTTATAAGCGCAAGCCTGTCAGCCGCGCCGAACACCATAGCGCCGCACAAAAGCGCAGGTAAAAGCTCGGAAAGGGCGGCAAAGCCGTTGACGTACACCCCCCAGATCATACCGACAACCGCTCCTGCCGTCGCCGCAGCAAGTGACGAAATATTCCAAAGCACTCCCGCCGCCGCAGCTTCAAGAATAAAAAGCGGCGCGTAGATCGGTCTGAACGCAAGCCCTATACAAAGTCCTGCAAGGCAGCCGATGAGTATTCCCTTCCGTCTGCCGATAAGAAGCGTCACAAAGAACGCGAGAAACGCGCCTACGTACACGCCAAAAACTGTCAAGTCTCGTATCGAATAGGTAAGCGCGACAAGGATAGAGAGAACGCCTATATTATAAAACCAGGTTCCCTTAAGCTTTTTATCAAAGCCTGCCGCAAACATAAAGGTCGCGACAGGAGCCGTCACTATAGAAAAGCAAGCTCCGAAAAGGTCGTAATATCTGAAGCCACCCGCGATTATTGCATAAAGAGAAAGACAAAACGCAGCTATTGCCGAGGATGCCATGCGCAGATATACGCTTTCCTCAAAAAGAGTACGGTATTTTTTTATTATCTGCTCTGCAAAAGAAGAGCTGTTAGGCGAAGACTCGTTTTTTCCCTTTGCCGTATCCACCGCAAGGCGCGAAAAAATACGTATGACCACCGTCACGCAGTAGGTTGAAATACAGACCGCAGGCGCAAGCCCTGTTGACGGCGCGGAAAGACAGAGACCGACAAGAATAAAAGGCAGGTGTCGCTCTGCTGCGCAAAGCAATGCGATTCCAAGTGGAAAGGTTGAGAATAACAAGCTGCATTTTCCCATAAAATACGCGGCAAAGCCAAACGCAACGCCAACTATTATACCTATAAGCCTTTCGTTTGCCGTTGCTCTGTCGCCGAAAAGCCCATAAAACAATTCTTTTATTCCGTACTGTTTTTTACCGACCCCCGCCGTCGGTTCTCTTTTTTCCTGCATCATGATCTCCATTCCGCCGCCACAGTGGCGGCATAACAAATTTGAATGCGTGAACAGTATTTAAAACCTTTTGGAAAATAAACTTTCACGCTGATCTCCAAGTCGTAAATTGCGAAAAATTATACCTTTTTCTGCATTTATTATAGCTTGTCCGAAATTTTTTTAAGGTCGAAGCGTGGCGGTCGTATAATGTTTTTTTTACTAAGAAAACAAAAAAAAGACCTCGCTTTTGTCGTTTTCAAGGTCTTTTTTCTTGATTTATGGTATAATTCGTAGATTTTGGCAGAAATATTTTTCGGTCACCGTCGTTTATATTGAATACTTCAAGGGATTCAGCGAAAACTAAAAGTGCAATTCACAATATTTATGAGGTAATTTTATGAAAAAATTTCTTTTTGCAATATTTGTCGCTGCAGTAGTCCTTTCGTCTGCAATAATTCCTATATCCGCCGCCGTTCGGATCAATGGCGACTCATCGGGGAATTCGGTCTTTCCTACCGAAACTAATATAAGTGACGGAACAGACACAAGTATTCTCGACTCTATGATGCCCGACTCCATGGGAACAAACGTTCCCGATTCAGCCGTTGACAGCAGCTCTGCTCCCGACAGCACATCAGCTCTCGAAAACGCAGGTGACAGCGACGGCACGTCGGCTCTTATCGGAGTTATCATTGCAATTATTGCGGTTGCGGGAGTTATAGTGCTCGTTATCGCACTTATGCCTAAGAAGAAAAACAAGAAATAATTATTTTCCCACGCAGAATTTAGAAAAAATAGTATCAATAATATCCTCTCCGGCTTCTCTTCCGCCTATCGACGCAAGCTCAAAGAGGGCGCTTTCCACGTCAACGCAGACAAGATCACACGGAAGCCCTATGTCTATACCCTTAAGCGCCGATCTTAAAAGCTTCTCTGCCGAAACGAGCGCGCCATACTGTCTTGCTGTTGATACAACAGCGTCTGTTGATAGGTCAACTTCGCCGTTGAGAAAGGCTTTTGAAACTATTTGTGACAGGTCACAAACTCCTTCTCCGGTCTTTGCCGATATGCTTACCGTCGCATCGAAATCTCTTGTAAAATCAAGGGAATTCGCGGCGGCAGGCAGGTCGGCTTTATTTATTACCGCTATCTTATATCCCTTTGTTTCGGATATTTTTTTCATCAGCTCAAGGTCTGCTTCATCCATTGTTCGTGACCTGTCAACAACTGCGAATATCAGCTCTGCCGACGCAAGTGCGTCCTTTGCCCTGTCAATTCCTATCTGCTCTACAGGGTCAAAACTGTCACGTATTCCCGCAGTATCGCAAAGTCTTAAGGTAACACCGCCAAACGATACCGTATCGGTTATTATGTCGCGCGTCGTGCCCTCAATATCCGTAACTATCGCGGCGTCGTATCCTACTATTCTGTTATAAAGACTGCTCTTCCCAGAATTCGTGCGTCCGCATATTACGGTATTCACACCCTCAGCGACCGCTCGACCTGTAGTGTACGTCTTTGCGAGCCTCTCGGTTTCCGAGAGTACGTGCGACAGCCTCTCGTAAAGCTCGGCGTCGGTCATTTCGGAGACGTCCTCGTCGGGAAAATCTATATCGGCTCGAAGCTCTGCCGCGACTGACAGAAGCTCGTCATAAAGCTCGTCCGCGCGCATGGCAAGCCTGCCCGACATACCCGAACGCGCCAATTTCAGCTGCGGCGTTGTTTTAGCTTCGAGAAGCGCTCCAAGAGCCTCTGCCGAATCAAGTCTCATTTTTCCGTTCACATACGCGCGTCTTGTAAATTCTCCCGCTTCCGCCTGTCTCGCACCTGCAGCAAAGCATGCTGCGAGCACTCTTTCGGTGATAAGCACGCCTCCGTGACAGGATATCTCGACGGTGTCTTCACCGGTAAAGGAATTCGGAGCGCGAAAAACCGTCGCAATACCGTCGTCTATGATTTCACGGTCTCCGTCGGGCGTTGGGAAATATATTTTTCCGTACACCGCGCGATTTGCCTCGATGTCCGAAAGCTTTTTTGAAAATACCGCGTCACCGACCGAAAGAGCGTCAACCCCCGATATACGTATTACGGCGACACCGCCTTTACCTCTCGGCGTCGATACCGCCGCTATCGTTTCATACAGACTGTTCATATTTTTATCCTTAGATCATATCACACAAATGAGCTTTTCTATCGCCATATAGCTTGGCGTGCTTGAATTTTTTATAGCCTCGTCGGCGTCGGCGCAAAGACGCACGACAGATATGAGACGTTCATAACTTGTTCCCGCCTTAAGATACATTTTTACTCGAAAAGGGTGTATTCTGTATTTTGAATAGATCTCGTCGGCAGACATCCCCTCGTTTGCAGACGACCTCACTCTGACCATATCGCAAACCGTCGAGGTTATCTCACCCATAATGAGTGTTGGCTCAATACGCCTTCTTTGCATCTCGCCAAGCACCGCGAGAGCCTTCTGCTTGTTTCCGTCTACTATCGCGTTCGCAAGCGCAAAAGTATCGTAACTCGTATCGGCTATCGCCACGTTGTATATATCCTTCTGGTCTATATAGTCTTTTCCATTTGACAGAGCATACCACGAAAGCTTGTCTGTCTCGGTCGCGAGTCTGAACATATCCGTACCGCAATACTCGATAAATGACGAGCAGACTGCCGAGTCTGCTCTGACTCCGTTCGCCAAAAAGTGCTTTTCAACCCAACGTGAAAGCATAAGAGGCGTAGATTTTGCAAAATTTACGAGCGTTAGGTGTTCGCCAAGCTTTTTAAGTGTTGCCGACGGCTTTTTCGGAAGCTGTCCCTCATCAAGAAAGCCTGCGGGAACGTTTATTATAAGCGTGTTGTAGTCGTATTCCTCAAGCATTGAGAACACCTTGCAGTACTCGTCAAGCACCGATGAGCCTCGAAAGCTCTTCGGATTAAAGCCCTCGACCTCTATAAGCTTGCCCTCACTCATCATAGGCATAGTGACGAGTGCGTCGAGCAGACTGTCGGGAGTCATATCGAGCGCATCGAGCTTTATATGATTGAACATAGCAAGAGACGGATCGGGGCAGTAGCACTCACGCGCTCTTTTGAGTGAAAAAGCCTTAAGGTAATCCTCTTCGCCAAAAAACAAATAAGCCTTGCCGTAAATCCCTTTAAGCTGTTTCCTGAATTCCGATTCGGTTATTATATTCACGTCTCCCACCTCCTGCTCTCTATAATTATATCAATTATACCACTTCTCATCGGTTTAGTCAACACATTCACGCTCTCGGTGGCATTCCTCTTTAAGCATAAGAACAAATTTTTTTGCAAGTGGCGACGAATGGCGTTGAGTACCGTATGTGACGTAAGTATCACGTTTATAACCTACGACCTCTTTAAGAATAATATCAGAAGAAAACTGACCGCGCCACGAAATACTCGGCACAAACGCAATACCGAGTCCGAGCTCAACACATTTACGAACGTAAAACGGATCGTCGCTCTGTATCGCGATACGCGGAGAAAAGCCGTATTTTTTGCATATAGTCACCGTAAGCTTATACAGATCTCCGCCCTCATACATAGTGATAAACGGTCTGTCACGAAGCATATCCGCGCATAGCTCGGTAGAATCAGCTATTGGATCGTCACACCGCACGGCAAGACAAACATTCTCCGAAAGTACTTTTTCCGACACAAAATTCTGTGCGTCAGGCGTGTCGTTTGATATTATCAGATCAAATTCGTCGGAAAACGGATCGACACCGAATTTTGTTATCAGCTTTACGTCTGGATACTCTTCACGCATACGCTCGATTGCCAAAAGTACGATACGTCGGTTAGTGTTTATACATATATTAAGTGTTCCGCCTCGGTTTTCGGTGACCGAAGCGCGCGCCGCGTTCAGTAGCTTTAACGCCTCACTCGCCTTTTCGTAGAAAGCCGCGCCTGTTCTGTTGAGTATAACTCGGTTAGTGTGACGCGTAAACAGCTCGACGCCAAGCTCACGCTCAAGCCGCTTTATGCTTTGAGAGATATCTGACGGCGGAACCATAAACTTTTTTGCCGTCTCCGAAAAATTCTGCGTTTTTGCCGCGTCGCAAAAATATGTCAACTGTAAAAATTCCAACTCTGCCTCCGTAAGCGTATTGTATCATTTTTATTATTATATCACACTTAGCTATAACTTTCAAGTTATAGCAGAATACGTTATTACATTATTTACATTTAATACACTGAATGCTACAATATTACAAACACAAAAACAGATGATATTGGAGGATCTATTTATGCCTGAAATTCTTGAACTTATAATGATAATAAGCTTTGGCGCGTCGTGGCCGCTCAACGTGATAAAATCCTACAAGGCGCGAACGGCAAAAGGAAAGAGCATTGCTTTTATCTGTCTCATAATTTTCGGATACATAGCGGGCATCGCAGGAAAGCTTTTAAACGAAGCCTATATGTCGAATTTTTCAAAAAATTGGTACGTTTTGTTTTTCTATGTACTGAATCTGCTTATGATCTCGGCAGACCTCGTGCTGTATTTCAGAAATCTGCGGCTCGACAGAATAAAGGAATCGCTTGAAAACAAATAAACAAAGGGACTAGCCCCTCGCGGAATTCCGCGAGGGGTATATATGTATCTTTTAAATTTTGATTTGTCGAACTGTTAGGCGCGAAGCGTTTGAAGGTTTTTGCGTCGCTTTTTGCAAAAAGCGACCGCTGATCCAGCGCGCGTGCGCTGGTCGCCTCCGCAGAGGCGAAACTCCCCCACGGCGTGTTCTTTTTTGCCAAGCTTTTTTCTTTGCGCCTTCTGCCACAAAGAAAAAAGCGGGTGAAGACAGCGGAAAAGCATCGTTTAGGACGGGGAACCCCCCACTTGTGTGGTTCCCCGAACCCCTCCGTGGCGCTTTTGTAGCACGGGGTATTTCGCCCTCTGCGGAGGGCGACCGCCGATCGCGGCGGCTCCGACAAGCCTTTAAAAAGGCTTGAGCGAAACTCCAAACGCTTCGCGCCTATCTCACCGATAAATCAAAATTTAAAAGAAACCAACCACGAAAAAGATCCCCGAAAGGAGATAAAAATATAGATGAAAACAGTAACCACGGTAAGAGAGCTTATCAATGAAGTACGTGCGACGTTTGCCTCGTGCACTGCCGTAATGAGCAAGAAAAACGGCGAATACGTCAGCTACACCTACGAGACCTTGCTGCGTGATGCAAGGAGAATAGGTCGGTCGCTTTGCGCCAAAGGACTTATCGGAAAAAAGATAATAATATGCGGAGAGAACGGATACGAATGGGTAACGGCGTATCTCGGTATCATCGGATATTGCGGAACGGCAGTACCGCTGTCAAGAACACTCACGAAAAAGGAGCTTTCGGACGCCGCCGAGCACTGTGATGCCGAAGCCGTCATATACGGTGACGATTGCTACGAGCTTATCTCGGCACTCCCCGAAGAAATTATAAAAATACCGTTCTCGTCGCTTGGAGGTATGAGCTGCGGCGAGGGAACACCGAAATACACGCCGACACCCGACGGTATAGCCGAGCTTGCGTACAGTTCGGGAACCGAGGGCAAAGCAAAGGCGGTAATGCTGAGCCATAAAAATATATGTAACACTTTATCGTCGCTTAAGGAACGCATAAAGCTCGGAGCAAAGGACAGATTTTATTCGGTCCTTCCGCTCACGCACGTAAACGAACGCATCTGCGGACTTCTGTGTCCTCTTATGTCGGGCGCATCGGTGGCATACGGTGACGGGCTTCACAAGATCAGAACGAATATGCACGAGGTAAGACCGACCGTCGTACTGTGCGTTCCGTTCATTCTCGACAAAATATATTCAAAGATAGCGAAAAACATAAAAGAAAAAAACAGGACGGAGACGGCGCGGACGGTAATAAAGCTTACCGAAAAGACGGGATTTTTGAAAATGACGCTCAGGGGCATCGTGTTCGCACAGATACACGAAAGCCTTGGCGGAAGACTCAGATTTTTCTTTGCCGTAGGTGATTCGGTAAAGTACAGAACACTCAAAGGACTCGCAGGATTCGGCTTTGCCACCGTTCAGGCGTACGGACTGACCGAGACCGCGTCGGTCGTTTCGGTCAGTGAGGACAACAGAGACTATTCCTCCGCAGGAAAGCCGTTCGAGTCGGGTCTGACCGATATCTATAACATACAGAGCGACGGAGTCGGTGAGATACGTATCAAGAGCGACAGCGTCACGTCGGGATATTACGGAGACGCGGAAGAAACGGAGTCACACATACGCGACGGCTGGCTGTATACGGGAGATATGGGCTATATCGATGCCGACGGATCTCTGCATATCGTCGGACGTAAAGGAAATATCATAGCCGTATCAAAGGGAAAACAGATATACCCCGAGGAGCTTGAAGCGAGCCTTGAACGAAGTCCGTACGTAAGAGAGTGCGCGGTCGTGGGTGTTCCGAACGAAAAAACGGGAGATTACGACACCGTGGCTATAGTGTATCCCGAAAAGTCGAAATTTGCCGAGCAATACGGAGACGGATACACCGACGCGACGGTCATGCATGCGCTTGAAGCGGCGGTCGACGCGGTCAACGACAGGTTTGACGGAACTCATAAACGGATAAACCGATTTACCGTCACAAAAACCGCGCTTCCAAGGACTGCGGACGGAAAAATAATCCGCGCGTTAATAGAAAAAAATATATAAATTCAAAGAGAGGAATGTACAATGTCAGCAAACGTAAAAGTATGTTCTTTCAACCTACGAATAGACGTAGAGGCTGATGGAATAAACAAATTCACGAACCGTCTGTGGCGCGTGAAAGAGGTCATTGATGAGGAAAAGCCCGACGTGATCGGATTTCAGGAAATGACCGACGGAATGTACGCTATGCTCGCCGATACTCTGACCGACTACGTCATAATAGGCTGCGGCAGAGGAAAAAATTACAAGGGCGAATCGGTGAGAGTTGCTATCAGACGTTCGGAGTTCGAGATCATCGACAGCGAGACCTTCTGGCTGTCAAATTCTCCGAAAACTCCCGGAACAACGTACGGCGGAGATCAGAGCGGATGTCCGAGGATCACGACCGTGGCAACTGTAAAGCATAAGGATGCGGAAGAGCTTTTGACCGTTTGCAATACTCACCTTGACCACAAGGGAAGAACGGCAAGACTTCTCGGCGCGGCACAGGTGCTCCGACATCTGTCGAAGACAGACCGAAAATTCGTGCTGACGGGCGATTTTAACGCCGATCCCGACGAGGAATCCATTTTACTTATAACCGGCGCGACCCATGCCGGCAGAAAAATAAACGACCTGACGGAAAACGTCGGCATGACCTTCCACGGTTTTAGTCCGAATGGAAAATGCAGGATAGACTATATTTTCTCCGACGCGGAGTACGATGCCGAAAGATCGAGAGCGATAGCGAAAGCACCGATCGACGGAGTGTACGTATCGGATCACCATCCCGTTATTGCGGAAATTAAACTTGATTAAATTTTATTCAAAGAGGTGTACAAAAATGAACAACTACGATTTTAACCCGAATGAAGTCTGCACCTGCGGAAAGGTACATAAGACCGCGCTTGAGGACTGCATAATAGGCAGCGGCGCGATAAACGAGATCCCCGCCATCGTAAAACGCTATAACGGTACAAAGGCTTTCGTTATAGCGGACGTAAATACGTATCCGATCGGCGGAGAGAAGATAGTAAACATTCTCGAAGCCAACGGAATTCCCACGTCAAAGCACGTTTTCCCCGACAAGCGTCTTGAGCCGAACGAAAAAGCGGTCGGTTCTCTCGTTCTTCACTTCGACGCGAAATGCGATATCATAGTCGCTTTCGGTTCGGGTGTTATAAACGATATAAGTAAGCTCCTTGCGCACATTACAAAGCTTCCGTACGTTATTGTGGCGTCGGCGGCGTATATGGACGGTTACGCATCGGGTACGTCAGCTATGGCACGTGACGGTGTCAAGGTAACGATCCCCGCAAAATCTCCCGAGGTCATAGTCGGTGACACCGACATTCTCTGCTCGGCACCCATTCACATGGCAAAAGCAGGACTTGGCGACATGCTTGCAAAGTACGTAAGTATCTGCGAGTGGAGGATCTCCAACCTCATCAACGG
>JAZODV010000077.1:0-7503 GCA_045597185.1 Eubacteriales bacterium | reverse complement strand
CGGTCTCCACGGCGGTGCTGAAAAGATAGGTGCCACGGCAATTCCCGTGTCGTCCGGTAATACTGTAAGACAGGTAACTATCATAAAGGACTTTAAACCGACAGTTATCGCGTGTACTCCTTCCTATGCTATGTTCCTTGCTGAAACCATGAAGCAGCAGGGAATAGATAAATCCGAAATATGCCTTAAGGCAGGTATATTCGGAGCTGAACCGTGGACGGACGAGATGCGTATGCAGCTCGAGGACATGCTCGGGCTTAAGGCGTACGACGTATACGGACTTACCGAAATAATGGGTCCCGGCGTATCGTACGGCTGTTCACAGCAGAACGGTATGCACGTAAACGAAGACCATTTCATAATCGAAATAATAGACCCCGAGACAGGAAAGCCGCTTCCCGACGGTGAGCAGGGTGAGATAGTATTTACCACACTCACAAAGGAAGCCTTCCCGATAATGCGTTACCGTACGCGTGACATCGGTGTAATTCTGACGGGCGAATGCGAGTGCGGAAGAACCTTCAGGCGTATGTCTAAGCCTCGCGGAAGAACCGACGATATGCTTATTATCAGAGGTGTTAACGTTTTCCCGTCACAGATCGAGACCGTACTTCTCCAGAACGGTTATTCACCGAACTACCAGATAATCGTTGACCGTGTAAATAACCTTGATACCGTTGAGATCAAGGTGGAAATGAACGAACAGCACTTCACCGATTCTGTTTCGGAGTTGACCAAAAAGGAACGCGCACTCCAGGAGTCTCTCAAGTCGCTTCTAGGACTTTCCGCAAAGGTAACGCTCGTCCTTCCGAGAACTATTGAGCGTTCGATCGGTAAAGCGGTTCGTGTAATTGATAAGCGTAAGCTCATATAAGGAGGAAAATATGTCTATCAAGCAATTAGCGGTATTTGTTGAAAACCACCCGGGTACACTTGCCGAGATAACGGATCTTTTGGCACAGGCAAACGTTGATACACGTGCGCTCTCAATCTCCGAAACACCCGATTTCGGAATCCTCAGAATGATAACTCCCGATATTGACGCGGCAAAGAAGGCACTTTCCGAAAACAGCTGTGTTTGTTCGCTTAATGATGTTGTCGGAGTTGAGATACCCGACTCTCCGGGAGGTATTTCCGGTGTTATAAGGCTTCTTTCGGACAACGATATAAATATTGAATACCTTTATGCGTTTGTTGGGACAGATGACGGCAATGCTTGTGTTGTTATCCGTGTAGCGGATAATGAAAAAGCCGAAGCATTGCTATCGAAAAACGGCTATAAGGTACTGACAGACGCAGATGTGTTGAAGCTTTAAAATAATACAAATAGGGCGAATTTTCGCCCTATTTGTGCATTTTTTTAATAAAAAATTAAAAGTCGTAAAAAGTCATACGCTGTCGTACGGTTTATAAGGTAAATTTTCACAGATTGACTGTACAAATTTGAATAAATGTGGTATAATTAGAACATATACTATGAATTTTCGGGAAAAAACTATGGAAAAGAAAAATTTTGACAAAAATCGTGAAAAAGAACAGCCTAATGAAGGCTGTATAGTAGGGAGAAACGCAGTTCGAGAGCTGCTACGTTCGGGACGTACTATTGATAAAATAATGGTACAGAAGGGTGAGCGTGAGGGCTCTATTGTTGCGATAATAGCAGAGGCTCGAGAGCGCGGAATACCGATAGTTGAGACGGACAAGAAAAAGCTGGATTTCCTTTCCGGAAATGCCCCTCATCAAGGGGTGATCGCAATGGCGGCAGAAAAAGAGTATTCCACAGTTGACGATATAATCGCAATTGCCGAAAGTCGCGGAGAAAAGCCACTTATCGTAATTTCGGACGGTATTTGCGATCCCTATAATCTCGGCGCACTTATAAGATGCGCGGAGGGCGCAGGAGCGCACGGACTGATAATCCCAAAGCGCAGAAATTCCGGACTTACCCCGATAGTATCCAAGGCCTCGGCGGGTGCTATTGAGCATCTTGCGATCGCAAAGGTGTCGAACATAGCAATGACGGTAAATGATCTCAAGAAGCGCGGTATTTGGACTTTTGCTGCAGAAGCAGGCGGAGATATGTACTATAATACTGATTTTAACTGTGCCGCCGCGATCGTTTTCGGAAGCGAGGGAAACGGTGTCTCGAAAATAGTCAAGGATGCGTGTGATTTCACCGTTTCAATACCGATGTACGGTAAGGTAAATTCACTCAACGTATCGACTGCGGCATCGGTAATACTTTATGCGGCCGCTATAGGACAGAGAAAAAACTGATTGTAAAATTTAAAAGAAACGGAGGTGCGTCGGATGTCGAAAAAGGATCAGAACGATGTGGAAATAGAACAGCTTTTGAAGCAGCTTAAGGAACAAACCGCGTCCGATGCTGAGACGGCTTCGGATAAAAAAGAGAAAAAGGCAAAATACGTGACGGATGATGACGTAAAAGCTCTTTTGAAGAAATATTACAGCGACGTAGATGTCGAAACCGAAAAAAAAGAACCCGAGCTTCAGCTTGATACATCGGAGTTTATCACGGAAGAAGAGGCGGAAACGGTTGAAGAAGAGAATACGGAAAAAGAGCCTGCCGACGTTGATCCTTCGGAAATAATTGAAGTGACTGAAAAGATCGAAGAAGCCGAGGAAGATGGAATTCTTGCCGAAATTGAGGAAGAAGAAAAGTTGAATGTTGATATGTTCAATGACGCAGAGTGCGATGCCGAAAATATATTCTCCTTTGACGATGGCAATGAAGAAGTTAACGATATCGTTAAAGATGGTACGGCAGACAGTTTAGAAAATGTGACTGACGATGACATTGAAGACCTGTTTGTAAATCTTGATGAAGAGGAAGAGCCTGAGGGATCATTTATGGATGATATCCTTGAGGACTATGAAGCTGACGGCGACGATACCGAGCCAACCATCAATGAAATATCAGGTGAGGCAGAAGAAGAAAGTGAGCCTGTTTTTGATGAGAACGAAAATGAAAAAGCCGACGCCCCTTCCGAAGACGTAACCGATGAAGAGGACAAGCCCAAAGAGGTGATCGTAACCGAGGAAACACCCGTAGAAGAAAAATCAACAGAAGAAAGTGATGGCGAAGAATGGACGCCGATCGCGTCTGAATCCAAAATAGATGACAGCGAGCTTGAGCTTATGATAGCTCTCGGATTTGGAGACAAGCTGCGGACAAAATACGGAAACGAACGCGTACGCAATGCCGAAGAAAAAATGCGCGTCCGCGCAGATAACTCGGAAACAGAAAATACGTCGTTTGGATACAGGGGCAGGGAATACACACAGAAATCGGATGTAAAAAGGATAAATTCCGATTTTAACCGTGACAGATTCTTCCTGATACTTAGTCTCCTTGGAACGATGATAGTCTCAGGACTTCTTTTTGCGTTCGAAAACATAAGACTTTTCGGAATCACACCGACAGGTGTTTTCAACAGTGCGGAAAATCCGACGGGACATGCCATCGTATCAATGCTGTTGCTCATAATATGTGCGGCTATATCCTATAAACGCTTGTGGAACGGTCTTTTATTTGCATTCGGAAGAAGTAAAAGCGGAAATCCGGTTATGCCGTTCGTTTTGATAGTTTTCTTTATATACGATATAATAATAGCTATAGCGTCACCGAGCGAAGGCGTGGTGCTGTACGGCTTCGTTGCGGCTCTTGGCTTGCTCCTTGACGTTTTGGCTGACATTATTGACTATAACAGAACAAGAATGACGTTCAACGTACTAAGAGCTAAGAAACCCGAAGGACTTTACGGCCTTTGCGATCTTCATAAGGACAGTGACGGTGCTGTTACGGCAACCTCGACTAAGATAGCGTTTGCCGAAGGGTTCTTCAAGAACATAAATATAAAATACGAGAAAACGAGGCTTCTTATAATTATGATACCTCTTGCCGCGGTTGGCGCTATTACGGTAATTGCAGCGGCAATAAGCGGCGCGGGTCTTGCAAGAGCCCTCAGTGCATTCCCTGCGGCGTTCGCCTTTGCCGCGCCTATGGGGGCAATATTTGGAAATGCATGGCAGAAGCTCTGTGTTTCGATCTTCCTTTCTGGAAAAAACGCGGGACTTATAGGTGAGCTGTCGGACGAGCAGGTAAATATAGACTTTGCGGTGTTTGACGACGAAACTGTATTTCCTTCTGACAAGGCAAAAATAAGAAACATACGTCTTTTTAACAATGCGGAAATATATAACACTCTGTATAACGTGAACGCGCTGTTTCAAGGCGTTGGCGGACCGCTTCGCAATATAATGAAATACACGGCATCCAATCTCGGAGAGCCTAGATCTGTTGAAATGATATCGGCATCAGAGCATTTTGTCGAGGCTATGATAGACGGTAAAAACAAAGTGTGCGCGGGATCATACAATGCCCTCACAAAGAGAGGTATCGTTATATCACGAGATTCTCAGGACGCAATAGACAGTGAAAATGCAATAGTAATGTATACGTCGGTCAACGGTGAGGTCTCTGCGAGATTCTGCATAGAATACGTTATAGACAGAGATTTTAAGCGTGAGTCTTTGAATCTTGCTTATGACGGTGTGGGAATAAGAATAAAAACACTTGATCCCAATATAGACAAAGAATTGCTTATAGCGGCATTTGGCGAGAATATTACCGTATCTATTGAAAGAGCGTCCAAAAACGAAGTGGGCGACGAGATCGGTCTGCTTACATCGGTTTTTGCAAGAGGTAAAGCGAAAAATCTTATTACTCCGCTTGTGTTGGGAAGAAGAATGAAGCGGGTAGAAAGATCAATGAATATCGCGACTGTAGCAGAGATGAGTGTTGGAGTGTTCCTGTCAGTACTATTACTTTTGCTCGGTGTTCCCGGCACTCTAATGCCAAGTGCGGCGACGGCAGTACAGCTTTTAATGCTTATACCGTCTGTTATGATATATTTGTTAGGGATAAACAGCACTTCAGGCAAAAAATAACCTGAGGACAGAAAGGATTTTAATACATAATGAAAGAAATATATTCGGGCGTATTGAAAAGCGTATCAAAGCCCGGACGCTATTCGGGAGGAGAATACGGCGAGACTGTAAAAAACAAAAGCGATGTAAAAGCTCGCTTTGCATTTTGCTTTCCCGATACATATGAAATAGGAATGTCGAACCTCGGTGTCCGTATACTTTACGGAGCACTTAACCGTGAGCCTGAGATATGGTGTGAGCGTGTATATGCACCGTGGGTCGATATGGAAGAAAAAATGAGAGAGCAAGGAATACCGCTTTGGGCACACGAAAGCGGAGATCCGATCGCTGATTTTGATATAGTTGCGTTCACTCTTCAGTATGAGATGTGCTATACAAACGTTCTCAATATGCTTGACCTTGCTGGGCTTCCGCTTTACGCAAAGGACAGAGCAGAGGATGCTCCGATCATAATAGGTGGAGGTCCCTGCGCGTATAACGCAGAGCCTGTTGCCGATTTCTTTGATTGTTTCTCGATTGGAGAGGGAGAGGAACACCTTGTCGAGCTTACAAAGCTGTATATAAAAATGAAGGAAGACGGAACGTATACAAAATCCGCATTCCTGCTCGAAGCGGCAAGAACAATACCGGGAACGTACGTTCCGTCGCTTTACACAGTAGAATATAACGACGATAACACGGTAAGATCGTATGCCCCCGTTGCCGAAGGAGTACCCGTAAAGGTTACAAAGCGAATTATAAAGGATTTTGATTCGGTATATTTTCCCGAAAAGACGTACGTTCCGTATATCGAAACTGTACACGACCGTATAATGCTCGAGGTATATCGCGGATGCATCAGAGGCTGTCGCTTTTGCCAGGCCGGAATGGTATACAGACCCGTCAGAGAAAAGCTCCCCGAAACACTTTGCAAGCAAGCCAAATGTCTCTACGAATCAACGGGATACGACGAAATTTCTCTCACGTCACTTTCAATAAGCGATTATACAAAGCTCCCCGAACTTTGTGACGGACTTCTTGAATGGACCCCGAAAAGTCAGGTAAATCTGTCACTTCCGTCGATGAGACTTGATAATTTCTCAAAGGAGCTTATGAAGAGAGTTGAAAGCGTGCGTTCGTCAACCTTTACGTTCGCGCCTGAGGCAGGAACACAAAGACTTCGTGACGTTATAAACAAAAACGTAACCGAAGACGACCTTATTCGCGCCGTCGGCACTGCTTTTGAGGGTGGAAAAAACTCTGTGAAGCTTTATTTTATGCAAGGACTTCCGACAGAAACAAACGAGGACCTTGACGGTATCGCGGAGCTTGCAGAAAAGGTAATAGACAAGTTCTATGCAACACCGAACAGAGCAAAACGTCCACCTCAGGTCACAATAAGCGCGGCGTGCTTTATTCCAAAACCCTTCACACCGTTTCAGTGGGAGGCACAGGACAGCATAGAAGCACTTGAAGAGAAGCAGTCGTATCTGCTTGGAAAAATAACCAATAAGAAGATAAAATATAACCGCCACGACGCAACCGTATCACGTATCGAGGCGGCACTTGCAAGAGGAGACAGAAGACTTTCTGGGGTGCTTTATGAAGGCTTTAAGCTCGGAATGAAGTTTGATTCGTGGACCGAATATTTCGATTACGAAAAATGGCTCAAGGCTTTTGATGCCGCAGGAATCGATCCCGCATTTTACGCCAACCGCCGTTTCGGAGACGACGAGATCCTTCCGTGGGAGGTTATCGACTGCGGAGTGACACGTGAATTTCTCGCAAGAGAAAGAGAAAAGGCGTACGCGGGAGTAACAACGGCGAACTGCCGTGAAAACTGCTCCGCTTGCGGCGCAAATAAGCTGGGAGGTGAACGAACATGGTGTCCTGGAAGCAAAAACCGCCTGTCGTAAATTCGGCATTCGATAAATTTGATATGGCACCGCTGAAGGAGCCCACGTCTGTTCGTCTTAAATTCCGCAAGGTCGGAAATCTGCAGTATATCTCACACCTTGATCTCCAAAGAGTAATGAGCCGCGTACTGCTCCGCTCGGGTGTTCCCGTGTGGTTCACACAAGGCTTTAATCCTCATCCGAAAATGGTTTTTGCCTTGCCGCTCTCGGTTGGAACGCAGAGCGAATGTGAGTATATAGACATAAAGATCGACCGCAAAATTGCCCTTGTTGATCTGGTTGCCAGACTCAACGCAGAGGTTACGGACGAGATGAGATTTCTCGGTGCATACTATCCGAAAAGCAAATTTACGGACATTGCCGCAGTCGGTTACGTTATAGAAATAAGCGACAACGAAATAAAAAAATTGACCGCGTCTGACATTATAAATCTTCTCACTGCCTCTCCGCTTAATATGATAAAGCGGTCAAAGTCAGGGGAACGTGAGATAGATGTTACAGAATATATTAAGGATGTGTCGTGCACCGTTACGGCTAATAAAACCTTGAAGTTGACGGTTACTATAAACGGAGGAGAGGGAACACTCAATCCCGAAATGATAGTTACGGCTCTTCGCGAAAAGCTTGGTATGCTTCC
>JAZODV010000076.1:0-1713 GCA_045597185.1 Eubacteriales bacterium | reverse complement strand
AAGACATTTACCGAATACCGTATTGCCCTCAAAGGGTGTACTGCGACCCATCGTCATAAATTCATTTGGGTCTATCTTGTATTCTGCGTTAAGATCGTACACGTTAAAGCCGCCGCACTCAAGTCCAAAACGCTTATTCGGTGCGTCACTCATCATAGTGACAAGTCTTTCGAGTGTTATGATGCCCTTTTTGACAAGTCCCGTATAAAGCACGGGAAATGCCGTTTCAAGACCGACGATACCGTTAAGTGACTTTTCAAAGCCCCTGCCTTTTTCTTCTGCCGAGTGCGGTGCGTGGTCTGTTGCTATCATATCGACCGTTCCGTCAACGACCCCTTCAATAAGCGCAAGCTTATCGGCTTCATCACGAAGCGGCGGGTTCATACGGAATCTTCCGCTGTCGCACTTATCTGCATCAGTTAAGAGCAAATAGTGCGGTGCTGTCTCGCAGGTTATATCGACACCCGACTTTTTCGCGTCTCTTATCAGTGCGACGCTTTCTTTAGTGGAAATATGACATACGTGGTATTTACATCCTACCTCATCTGCAAGTCTGATGTCACGTTCTATCTGTTTCCACTCGGCTTCGGGCGAATCCTTGATACAACTGCCGTCCTCACAGTGCGCCGAGATGACCTTTCCGAGTGCCTTGGCTCTCTGCATAGCCTCCCCCATAAGCCCCGTATTGTCAACTCCGCGTCCGTCATCCGAATATCCGCAGACATACGGTGCAAGTGCTTCAATGTCCGACAGCTCCTTGCCCGCTTCGCCCTTGGTTATCGATCCGAACGGCAAAACTCTTATCTTAGCTCCGCTCTTTATCGCCTCAAGCTGAACGTTTAGATTCTCAACCGAATCGGGAGTCGGGTTCAGATTCGGCATCGTGCATACCGTGGTATACCCTCCGTGTGCCGCCGCGAGGCTTCCGGTCTTGGTGTTTTCCTTATACAAAAAACCCGGCTCACGAAAATGCACATGCACATCGGTGAACCCGGGAAAAATAAAATATTCGGAACAGTCAAAAACAGTACCGCCGTAATTAGCGGGAGAGTTTTTGTGTGCCGAATCAATATTAAAGGAAAAATCACCCTTACCGATAGTTCCGCTTGAAAATACGTTTGCCTTAGAAAATACAAATTTCATTTTGCGTCCTCCTATCATCGGTTCAGTGTTTTTTATCTTGAGTATTATATCATATATATAAATATTTGTCAAGAAAAATTTCTCGTTTTCGACACTTTCTGTATCTTGCACAAAACCTTTGTCCGTCCGTTATATTTAATTATTGTAAAATATCAATTTAATTGCTTTTCCTGTTGCAATTTTTGTGGTTACATAGTATAATAATTATATATTTGCAAAAAAGGAGTCGCTTATGCCGAAATATAAAACTCTTCTTTTCGATGCCGACGATACTCTGCTTGATTTTCACGCCGCAGAGCGCAATGCTATAACCGACACGCTCTTAGGCTTTGGCATTCCCTGCCCTGAAAGCACGGTCTCGCTCTATAGCCGTATAAATCTATCGCTTTGGAAGGCACTTGAGCGCAAGGAAACAGAAAAAGAGCGTCTTCGTGTGCGCCGATTTGAGCTTCTCGCAGAGGAATTATCTCTTGACGTGCCGCCGGAGGTCATTTCGGTCGCATATACCGACAATCTTGCCAAAAACGCACAGCTTATCGACGGTGCTGTCGACGTTTGCAAAGAGCTTTC
>JAZODV010000075.1:0-3832 GCA_045597185.1 Eubacteriales bacterium | reverse complement strand
ATGAACCTGATGACCTTTAAACGCATACGAGATCTTTATCGGGTCTGTTGCCGAGAAGTGATTTGAGCATACGAGAAAGCCGTCCTCCTCGGGAATATTCTCTTTACCTTCTATTTTTATGTTGTAGAGGACCTTGAAAAGTCCTGCAAACACAGCGTAATAGAACTTATAAGACTTAGTCATCATAATTAAAGCGAGCCTCCGACCTTGCTTTTTATTATGTCAAGTGCGGCGTTGTAGGTCTCGTCCGGCGTGAATCCCGAATTATTGAGCATTACTGCATCCTCTGCGGGAATCGCGGGTGCAATCTCACGTGAACTGTCGTTTTTGTCACGCTCGTTCATTTCGGCGAGAACGTCCTCGTATTTTGCATCGATCCCTTTTTCGTGAAGCTCGTCACATCTGCGTCTCGCTCTGTCCTCATTTGATGCAAAGAGGAATATCTTCACGTCGGCATCGGGAAGTATAACGGTACCGATATCGCGCCCATCCATAATAACGCTGTTTTCTCTTGCAATCTTGCGCTGTGTTTCGAGAAGGAACTCACGAACCTCGGGCATTGCCGAAACAGCTGACGCATACATGGAAATAATAGGCTGACGTATCTTGTCTCCGAGATCCTCACCGTTGAGAAAAACGTGCTGAGCACCGTCAACGTATTTAAGCTCTATCTGAATTTTTGGGAGCAGGGAAACGACCGAAGCTCTGTCATCCTTTTCGACTCCGTTTATATGCGCATAGTATCCGATCGTTCTGTAAAGAGCACCTGTGTCAACGTAAACGATACCAAGCTCCTTTGAGAGACGTTTGGCAAGTGTACTTTTTCCGCCGCCGCTCGGGCCGTCGATTGCAATTTTAACCATAATTTTAATTCTCCGTATAAATTTTTTGTGCCGCCGACTCACCCGCAAGAGTGCCGGTCGAGAAGGCTATCTGAAGATTGTATCCACCTGTGTAGGCATCAACGTCTATGATCTCACCAGCAAAAAACAATCCGTCAATGAGCTTTGATTCCATTGTTTTGGGATTTATTTCTTTAACCGATACACCACCTTTGGTGATTATGGCTTCGTCTATCGGTCTGTGAGACTTAAGCGGAATGCGCAGACCCTTTATGAGCTTCACAAGTGCCTGTCGCTGTGCTTTTGTTATTTCGTTTACCTTTGTACGCTCGTCAATACCCGAAAGTCTGACTATCGGTGCTATGAGCTTTTGAGGTAAGAGATCTGACAAACTGTTACAAAAATCTTTGTTTATATATTTAGAAAAGTCCGAAAGCAGGCGCGCATCGAGCTGCTTTTCATCAAGCGCGGGCTTGAGATCTATTACAGCCGTGTATTTTCCCGGCGCAAGGTCGGAAATGTGCGCAGATGCTGAAAGTACTACGGGACCTGTAAGCCCAAAATGAGTGAACATAAGCTCACCAAAATCACGGTATACGCATTTCCTGTTTGTATCTTCGACTGAAAAGCCGATATTTCTGAGTGAAAGCCCTTGACATTCCGCACAAACACCGCCCGCAACGAGAGGAACAAGTGACGGTTTAAGCTCTGTTATGCTGTGACCGAGGCATTGCGCAAATCTGTGTCCGTCACCGTCAGAGCCTGTACGCGGATACGAAATTCCACCCGTGGCGATTATTACCGAGTCGGCAGAATATTCCTCTTTGACAGAAACAAGGCCTACGATTTTATTGCTTTCGGTTTTAATATCAACAATTTTTTCACGCTTAAAAGTGACTCCAAGCCGCAAGCATTCTCGTCTCAGCGCATCTGCAATATCGTTTGCGTTGTCTGAAATAGGGAAAACACGTCTGCCTCGCTCGGTCTTAAGCGGCACTCCTATGCGTTCAAAAAGCTCCATTGTATCTGACGGTTCGAGACGGTGAAGGGCAGAGTATAAAAAACGAGGATTTGTTGGTACGTTCTGCAAAAATTCATTTATTTCACAGTTGTTTGTAACGTTACAGCGACCTTTCCCCGTGATGCGGAGCTTTCTGCCGAGCTTTTCGTTTTTTTCAAAAACTGTGACGTCAGCAAAATTTTCCGCAGCCGATATAGCAGCTAAAAGACCTGCCGCGCCGCCGCCGATTATGAGTACTTTAGTTTTTTGATTTGTCGTATACATCGTATTCGTCCCAAATTTCTTCAAGTCTGCGAAGTCTGTCTGTAACCTCGTCTTGTTTTTTCTTGGCGACCGCAACGATTATTGCATTTATAATGCTGAGCGGCGCGACAAGAGAATCGACGAAGGATACCATATCGCTCTGCGCGAGCAAAAGCTGGTCTGCGTTCTGTGCGATCGGTGATTTTTCGGTGTCGGTCAGAGCGATAATATTTGCGCCTGCGTTCTTTGCAAACTCAACGGCGTTTATAATACGGTTTGAGTATCTTGGAAAGCTTATCGCAATAAGAACGTCGTCACTGTTTATATTCATTATCTGCTCGAACATTTCGCTTCCCGAAGGATTTTGAACGAGTCTGACGTCGTCAAATATCATCTTAAAATTATAGTCGAGAAAGCCCGCAAGCGTTGATGATGAACGAACACCGACGATATAGATACGCTTTGCTTTAATTATCGCATTTACTGCATCATCGAAGCTGTCACGGTCGATACGTTCGTAAGTGTGCTTGATCTTATCAATATCTGCAGACAGTACCTTTTCGAGAAGGTCTCCGTCACCGATCAGGTTGTTTGTGACCTCAATACGCTGAAAAGAGGTTAACCTTGTTCGTACGAATTCCTGCATAGCGCGCTGCATATCCGGATATCCGTCGAAGCCCAGCTCTATTGCAAATCTGACAACGGTCGATTCGGAAACGTCAACGAGCGATCCGAGACGCGAAGCGGTCATATAAGCTGCTTTGTCGTAGTTTTCCGATATGTAATCAGCGATACGTCGCTGACCCTTCGAAAAGTCTTTTGAATGTTCTTCTATTATGTTAAGCAAATCACGTTTCATGCTGACCTCACACAATAAATACTATTAAACACCTTATTATAACCCTAAAGTCACAAAATGTCAAGAATTAAGTCCGCTTTTTGTTGATTTTTAGGTTGACAAAATCAGTAAGTAGTGTTATAATTCAAAGGATATATGTGTAAAACAACCCGAAAGGAATAATAAAATGACACTTTACGAAGAACTCGTTGCCCGTGGACTTATTGCACAGGTTACAAACGAAGAAGAGATCAAAAATATGATCAACGAAGGTAAAGCGACCTTCTATATCGGATTTGACTGCACGGCGGATAGCCTTACCGCAGGACATTTCATGGCACTCACGCTTATGAAGCGTCTCCAGCTTGCGGGAAATAAGCCTATCGCACTTATCGGCGGCGGAACAACCATGATAGGTGACCCGTCGGGTCGTACCGATATGAGAAAAATGCTCACAAAAGAGGATATAGACCACAATGCCGAATGCTTCAAGCGTCAGATGGAGAATTTCATCGAATTCGGTGAGGGCAAGGCGCAGATGGTAAATAACGCGGAGTGGCTCCTCGACCTTAACTACGTTGAGCTTCTACGCGAGGTCGGTGCTTGCTTCTCGGTAAACCGTATGCTTGCTGCAGAGTGCTATAAGCAGAGAATGGAAAAGGGACTTTCCTTCCTCGAATTCAACTATATGATAATGCAGAGCTACGACTTCTATCACCTCTTCAAGCACTATAACTGTAACATGCAGTTCGGTGGAGACGATCAGTGGTCCAATATGCTCGGCGGTACCGAGCTGATCAGACGTAAGCTCGGCAAGGACGCACACGCAATGACGATCACGCTTCTCACAGACTCGCAGGGCAAGAAGATGGGTAAGACCGCAGGAAA
>JAZODV010000074.1:0-4612 GCA_045597185.1 Eubacteriales bacterium | reverse complement strand
CGGTAAACGTGAATATCACGTCCGACCTCTCCGCCCTGCATTATGAAGGGCTCGGATACTATGCGCCCCTTATATCCTATCTCCGCAAGTGCCGAGAATACCTCGTCCCAATCAATGTGTCCGCGACCGGGAGCTCGTCGGTTGTTGTCTCCCGTGTGGAAGCCCTTGAGCATATCCGCCCCGACATAACGTATAGCGTCCCCTAAGTTATCTTCCTCAATATTCATATGGAATGTATCAAGAAGAACACCTATATTTTTGCTATCTACCTCTGTAACATACTCAACTGCTTCCTTGGCTGTATTGATAAGGCAACCCTCAAATCTGTTTACAGCCTCAACACAATAGGTTATGCCAAGATCCTCTGCGACCTTGATCACTTCTTTCATGCTCCTGACGCTCTGTTCCCAATACGGTTTCTTTGTATCTCCCATATTTTCGGGCACACCCCAACCTGCATAGCTGACGCCGGAAAGTATCTTTCCGTCTGCGACGTGTATCTTATCAAGAATATTTTTCAGGTATTCAACGCCACCCGTACGAACCGTTTCGTCAAGTGATGATACATCATACTTACAATCAAGTCCCAAACTATAGGTAAGCTCTATGCCTGCGGCATCAGCCTCCTTTTTTAATTCACGGATGCGGTCGTCAGTCATCTCAAGCAAAGGCTGTGCCTGAAATTCAAGAATGTCAAAACCGATACCAGCCGCTTTTCTTATATACTTCTTGTGGTCGGCTGCCCAATTTTTCTCCCAGAAGTTCATGAAGATACCTAACTTATTCATGTGTAATGACCTCCTTAATTAAATTTAATTTCAGTAGGATAGGTTTCGTTTGATGTACGGTTATATCCTATCTCCGTTACGCCGAGATATCTGAATATCTTGTGCAGGATATTACCCACGTGGGCAAAGGCAATTGCCGCGTGATGAGGGAAATTATGTTCTATAAGCTCATAACGGTAGAAACGAGCCATTTCGTGTATAGCCAAAATTCCGATAGAACCGAAGGAATGAGTTGCCACTGGCAAAACCTCACCCTGTGCTATGTATGCGCGAAGCTGGGCATCAGCCGTGCTTTGCAAACGGAACAATGTGATCTTGCTCGCCGCAATATCTCCCTCAAGCGTTCCTCTCGTTATATCGGGTTCTTTATCCGGTTCAAGAGACTTGTGCATTATAAATTGATGACGCATCTCGCACGAGCTGAGCTTACACGAGGGCGTATTACCGCAATGGAAGCCCATAAATACGTCGTCGTGCTTGTAACTGAATTTTCCCTTGATGTCTGCCTCATACAGATCCTTCGGAACTGTATTGTTGATATCAAGCAGTGTGACCGCATCCTCGGTTACACAAGCGGCAATATATTCGCTGAGCGCGCCCCAGATATCCACCTCACAGGCTATCGGTATTCCGCGTGAGGCAAACCTTGAGTTAACATAGCACGGAACAAAACCAAACTGTGTTTGGAAAGCGGGCCAGCACTTGTTTGCCATAACCACGTATTCTCTGCCGTCACGGTGCTGTTCTATCCAATCCGTAAGAGTAACCTCATATTGTGCCAAGCGATCGAGCACACCCGGGTGAAGATTTCCCTTACCAAGCTCC
Organism: Eubacteriales bacterium; assembly: GCA_045597185.1. Taxonomy (GTDB): domain Bacteria; phylum Bacillota; class Clostridia; order Oscillospirales; family CAG-272; genus RGIG3994. Next base: position 2,999 of record JAZODV010000074.1, on the reverse strand, counting down.
TTCGCCATATCCTCTGCGACGGCAGCTATACGGGAGTCTCCCTTGTGTGCATGATACGCTTCAAACAGATCAAGCTCTGAGTTTTCCTCGATTTCTACACCAAGATCATACAGTCTCTTTATAGGAGCATTACAGGCAAGGAAATTTTGCGGTCTTGGACCAAATGAAATGATCTTTAGGTTTCTAAGTCCTAATAACGCACGAGCTATCGGAATAAATTCCTTTATATTATCCGCCACCTCATCAGCCGTTCCGATAGGCTTTTCGGGAATATACGCTCTTACGTTGCGCAGAGCAAGATTATAGCTTGCGTTAAGCATTCCGCAATATGCGTCTCCTCTGCCGTCCACAAGTGTATTTACACTTTCCTCTGCCGCACCGACAAACATTACAGGACCGCCGAAATCCTTTGCCAGAAGCGTTTCGGACGTCTCAGGACCGAAGTTGCCTAAATAAATAACAAGTGCGTTACAGCCCTCTGCCTGAAGCTGAGATATTGCTTCCGCCGCTTGCCTTTCGGTCTCTACTATCGTTTGACATTCATATAAAGCTATACCTTTTTGTTTGCAAGCAGATACAACTTCTCTCCTTCGTCTTTCCGATAATTCGTCAGGAAAACAGTCACGGCTTACAGCAACGATTCCAAGACGAACAGCCGGTATGTTATTAGTGTTCATAAATATTACCTCCCTATATTTTATATATTTAGGATTAAATTCCGCAAAAACAGTGGAATTTTATTGACACAGTGTTTTGAACGTGCTATAATCTAATCATGAAAATAGATTACAATATTGAAAAAATCGATAAGCTATTGCACGACTTGCACCTGATTACAGGTCTTACTCTCGGTTTTTGGGACAACAATATGAACTTAATGGTCATATATCCGCCCGAGCAAAGCTCGTTTTGTCGGGAAATAAGATCGACGGCGAAGGGACTGGAGCGCTGTCTTGAATGTGACCGTATAATTTTGCACCACTGTGCAATAACCAACACAGTTTGTACCGGAATTTGCCACGCAGGATTGCCGGATTCAGCCTTACCGCTGTATCATAACGAATTGCTTTTAGGCTTTATTACGTTCGGACAATTGATAAATTTAAGCACGAACCGTCTATCATACAAAGAGATAAAGTCACGCGTCTCCGATCTTGATATCAATTTCACACACCTTTTCAGAGCATATAATGAATTACCGCGTTACGACAGTCAAAGACTTGATGCCACGGCAACTATCGTGTCGGCATGTATTCAACAGGCAATTATTACTAAAATTGTTACGGTTAAAAACGATAACCTTCAAGAAAATATCTCCGAATATATCGCAAATAACCTTGCCGACTCCTCGCTTTCGTACAAAACGCTTGTAAAGGAATTTCATATTTCAAAAAGCGCTTTATACAATCTTTTTAATCAATACTTCGGCATGTCTCCCCACTTATATATTGAAACAAAGCGAATTAAACTTGGAGCTGAATTATTACGTACTACCGACAAAAGCATTTTGGAAATTTCAATTTGTGTGGGAATAAACGACCAAAACTATTTTTCAAGACGTTTTAAGAAGCACCTTACACTTTCACCAACACAATATAGAAACACATTCAGAAATATACAATAACATATCGGTTCACACTATTATTGTATCACATATAAAGAAATTGAGGTTTATCTCATTCCAAACAATTAGCACTATATTCCCACTTATTTGGAACTTTTCCGCAAACACTTCCCCTACCCCGTTCGCAGAGCGGGGATTTTTGATATAATTATCCTATCAACGAACTTCCACTTTTTCACTTTCCAATTTTGAGGCTTTGAGAGGGTGCGCAAAGCACAAAGTTCCAATAAATTTCCACAAAAAAAGAGGACAGACCGAAGTCTGTCCTCTTGGTGTTTTAATTACTTTCCCATCATAAGCTCGGAAATGATGTCAAGCACCTTATTATGACAGCCTCCGCAGCCTGCTTTTCAGTCTCTACTATTGTTTGGTATTCATACAGTGATACCCCTTTGCTCTCACAAGCAGACACAACCGCTCTTCTCCTTCTTTCCGAAAGCTCATCGGGAAAGCAGTCGCGACTTACTGCAACGATTCCGATACGAACCTCGGGAATATTGTTTGTTTTCATAAAAATTTCCTCCCCGCATTTGTTTTTGGCTAAATTCGCTTTAAAATGTGTAAATTTATTGATAAAAAAGTTTGAAAAATACATTTATTTATTATTGATTATACTTGTTTTGTGTGCTATAATCAATGTATAAAAGTTAAAAAAACAAACCTGTGAGGTGACGAAATGAATCTTTGCGATATCAATCCGTTTATGCGCTACGCAGAATTACAGCCATCTGTCTTGTCAAGTGCACCCCTGAGCTGTTCTTATGATTACCGTATTTTTTATATTATAGAGGGCAACGCTACCTTTGTTCTCTCCGATAAAACGATCCCTCTTTCACCCGGTATGCTTCTCTATTTCAGACCCGAGACTCCTTATTATTTTGACGGAGACGTAAAAATAATAGTTTTAAATTTCGATATGACACGAAATCACTCGGATAAAAAAACACCAATGCCACCGTCAAAAAGCATCGATACCTTTAAAAAGGAATTGGTTTTTGAAAATGATCCGCCAAGCGAGCTTGGAGACCTTATTGTTGTTGAGAAAGCATTTGATATAGAAAGCAAAATGAAGGAATGTCTGTTTCATTATTGTTATCCTACCCCCTATTCAGACGCCGTTACCTCTGCCGTTATCAAGAACATCTTATGCTTTATCGCACAAAACACACGCCCCGACGAATCTGAGCTACCCGAAATAATCCAAAAAATAATGCTTTATATTCAGCAAAATTATGATAAAGATATCAGCAATTCTCAAATATCAAATAAATTCGGATATCATCCATATTATCTCAACAGGATCTTTAAAAAAAGCACCGGAATAACTATTCATCAAGCAGTTATACACGAAAAAATACGAATTGCCAAGCAACTG
>JAZODV010000073.1:0-1816 GCA_045597185.1 Eubacteriales bacterium | reverse complement strand
TTGAAACAATTTAATTAAAGCACAATTCCTATAAAAAAAACACCCGCAAGCTAAATTCATAAAATATTATTTGCAATAAATCCACATAACGGGTCGTCGAGGACGTCGACCCCTACAAATTTAGGGTTTTATCTGCCTGTAGAAATATTATTTTTGGTAAATTGTTCTTTCGGGAGGAGCAAGCCCCTCCCCTACCGGTGCATTGTTGTTTATCTCACCTATAAATCCCAATATATTCAAAAAAGAGTGAATCAAATGCAAAAATGAATTTGATTCACTCTCTTTTTTTAGTCTCCGAAGTTTTCAACTCCGTAGATCTTTGCGAGCGTTTTCGGTATAAATGTGTTGTCTACTGTATTTTTCTTGAAGGCATCCATACCGTAGCCGAGGGCGTAAACGGGTACATTTTCGGTCGAGTGGTTTGTACTGGTGTAAACGAACGAGCCGTCGGGCTTTTTGACGATCGCACCGCACTCGTGGTCGGCGGTTATAACGAGCGCGGTATCGGGGTGACAGATCACAAACTCTATAACGTACGCGATAACGTCATTGTATCGCTTTACCATCGTTATACAGCCGGAATAGTCGTTTGCGTGCGAACGTTTATCTATCTGCGCCGCCTCTATCATCATAAAGAACTCAGAGCCGCCTGCCGATATACTGCGAAGTGCTGCCGCGGTCTCTTTTGTAAGAGAATCGCCGACCTCGCCCTTGCAATAGTCAACATCTCCGTTTCTCATAAGTGTGTCTATCTGTGCTTGAATGATCGACGTATCGCTGCGGTTTGTGTGATGCACAAGGAAACCGCCGGGCGTTGCGCCGGTTATGTAGTCTGTCGTGACTACTGCCGTTTTAGCCCCCTTGCTTGCCGCAAGCTCGCGTATATTCTGCTTGGAATGTCCCGAGGTCGTGACACCGAGAAATCCGTTTTTCGTTTTATAGCCCGAAGAGAGCGCAGTTGCGCTTGCGGCACTGTCGGTCGCTCCGCTTGATAGCGAGTGGGTTCTTGCCGCGGTCTGATAGGGAAGCTCTTCTGCGAGAAATTCACCGATGCCCTCAATGCCTGCCGCGCCGTCCTTAGCCATCTTGACGGTGTTGAAGCCCATTCCGTCGCCGATCATAAGAATGGCGTTTTTTGCTTCCTTGAATTTGAAATCTGCCGCGACGGGCGTTGCCGATATATCCGAGATCTCGACCTTTATATCAAGCTGATCCGTCGGTACTTTTCCAATAAGCGCGCTGACGCCTCCGCCGACCATATAAGAATTGCCTAGACAGACGATCTTGGAGTCCTTTTTATAAAGTACGTACTGACCGTCCTTTACGGATACGCTGACCGATGACGCGGAGCGCGAGGTGTTGCCGATCAGTATCTCATACTGTGTTTCTGCGGTCTTGTCTGTTGTAACTGTGAGAGACATTCCCATATTTGCAAATACGAAATCCGAGAGATTTTCCGCTGCGTATTTCGTGAAAAGGTCGGCATCCGACGGAATAACTACGGTATAGTCCAAAATATCGATGCCGTCTATTTTAAGCTCGGCTATCGGGAACTGCTTTTCGTTATAATACGCGAGCTTGTTTGTATATTCTATCGACTTGGTGGTTTCGAATATATAATTTTCCTTAAAATATTTTATTCTGATAACATTTGTCAAGGGAAAGAATTAAATGATTACATATTTTTCACAAAAGCGATCTGATATTTATTGATTTGAATCGTTTTTACATTATTACAAGGGCGGCAAGCTACAATGTAGCCTACCGCCCTGCTTTGTTTTAATCCTTTGCGTACTATACACATCTCGGATTTACA
>JAZODV010000072.1:0-3006 GCA_045597185.1 Eubacteriales bacterium | reverse complement strand
CTGCCTCGGAGCAATAGTCACACATCTGACGGTACATCATACCGCCGCCGATAACGTACAGGTCGTCGGGCTCGTATTTTTTAAGCTCTTCATGAAGAGCCTCCATAGAGCGACAGACGATAAGATTCTCCTGCGGCTCAACGTCCTCGTTTGAGAGGACGATATTTATTCGGTTTTTAAGGGGCTTTCCACCCGGGAAGGAACGAAGCGTATTAAGACCCATAACGACGGTCTTGCCAGACGTTATTTCGCGAAAATGCTTCATATCCTCGGGAATGCTGAAAAGCAGATCGTTTGCTTTTCCTATTCCCCATTTTTTATCTATTGCGACTATTGTTTTCATTGTTTTACCTCTTATATAGCAACGGGAATTTTGTCCTCAAGCTTGTGCGATTCATAGCCTTCAAGAGCAAAATCGTCTACCGTGAATTTATAGAAATCCTTAACGTCTGGATTCATAATAAACTTCGGCGCCGGCAGAGGTTCACGAGTGAGTATTTTTTCAACTATCGGAACGTGTCTGTCGTAAATGTGGGCATCTGCAATAACGTGGACGAACTCACCAGCCTCAAGTCCTGCGACCTGTGCCATCATTTTAGTGAGAACGGCGTACTGAACGACGTTCCAGTTATTAGCGGTCAGAAAATCGTTCGAGCGCTGGTTGAGAATGGTGTTGAGCATATTGCCCGATACGTTGAACGTCATGCTGTACGCGCATGGGTACAGACCCATCTCGTGAAGATCCTGATGAACGTAGATATTGGTCATGATACGGCGAGACTGAGGATTGTTCTTGAGGTCGTATATAACGCGATCGACCTGGTCAAACATTCCTTCCTTATATTTATGCTTGACGCCAAGCTGATAACCGTACGCTTTACCTATCGTGCCGTTCTCGTCTGCCCAAGAGTCCCAGATATGAGTTTTAAGCTCCGAGACGCGGTTCGATTTCTTCTGCCATATCCAGAGAAGCTCGTCGATGGACGACTTGAACGCGGTACGGCGGAGAGTGAGTATCGGAAATTCTTTTCTGAGATCGTAACGGTTGACGATACCGAACTTTTTGATAGTATGCGCGGGCGCGCCGTCCTCCCAATGCGGACGTACGTCAAGTGCCTCATCGGAAAATCCGTTGTCCAGAATGTCGCGGCAATTTTCAATAAAAAGCTTATCTGCGTAACTCATATATGTCCTCCTGTGCAAGTAAATATTTTCAATTAAATACATTATAACACAACACGCGCAAAATGTAAATCGTTTGCAAAAAAATACTTGACAATGATACGAAAATAATGTATAATACAACCAAGGTAAAAAATGGCAAAAAGCTCCGACTGAACGCCGAAGCAAAAACATTGCCGACAAAAAAAGAATACGGCAATTATATACGCATAGGCAGGTCGGACACGGCACACCTATGCGCTTTTTATTCGGGGGTGATCATTATGCGCGAGGAAAATGAATACGTGAGGGGATATCTTGCCTATTGGTTAGACACATATACAAATTTTATTGGCTATTTTGCGGTCACACCATGGGAATGACAAAAATAATAAACAAGGAGAACTCATATGAAAAAAATTGTTTTGACTGTTGTTCTTATCATTCTGTTGATCGGCGCGTGTGTTGTCGCTGGAATTTTATATTCACAAATAACAAAGATAGGGTCGGAAATAAGTGAACTTAATGAAAAATGCGAGCGCAACGATAAATCTCTGATCAATATTGATAAAAAAGCAGATGCCGAAGATCTCAACGAAAGAATTGATTCTCTCAGCTCTAAGGAAAGCGAGATCTCCGAAATAACAAATAAAATATTGCCTGTATTATTTGAAGCCTATAAAACAGCAGGTAGTAGCGGAGCTTACAAATCGTTTATTACTTACGATGATATGGTAACGGTATTGGGACGTGAAGCAAATATTTTGGATTCTATGCCAGGGTCCGGAATTCCTGTTGCGCTTTGGGCATTTGATATCCCCTCCACTGTTACAAACCCGAATGCTTTCAAAAAATTAAATGTTTCCGTCCATTTGAGCAACGCCCCGGAAAGCTGTCATACTTCATATGTTACAAGTGTACACCTATCACTTGCAACACAATAGATCTAATATGAGGTGCTTTTTATGAAGAAAATCTTGATAATAATTGCTGCCACGCTTGCTCTTGCTCTTTGTGTCTCTCTCGTTATGCTTTCATTGATGTTATCGAGCATCAGCAAATCTCTCACACTAGCAAATGAAAAAGTAACCGCAACGGAAGCAAAAATTGCAGTGTTAAATGAAGAAATTTTAAAAATCGAAAGCGATAACCGTGAAATCGAACAAAAGCTACAGAGCGCGGAAGAAGGATTGGCTCAAACTTTTACTGTAATCGAATCCTATGTTGACTCTGTTAAGGCATACGGCTTAACTCTCAATCAGGTTTATGCCAGCCTTTCGGAAGAGGAGCTAATAGCTCCGGTTTGCATCGAAGAAGAAAAATTGATCTATGAATATATGCTTGAATTTAATGGCGTTGTATATGCCACAGTACACATCGACTGCAAGATTCCCGATATCGTTAATGAAAACATGGAATTCCCCGGCGATTATTTCGTCGAAGACATTGATTTTGTAATCTACAACAAATAACAATCTGCACACCTCAGCGGCGGCTCGTCCGCCGCTGCCTTTTTGGTTACTTTATCACACTAATATGTAAAATTCCTCAAAAAGTGTTTCACTGCACGAAAATTTTAGTAAAAAAGAGAATATTTATTCAAAAGCCCTTGACGAAATCGCAAAATAGGGGTATAATTTCTCTATTGTTATATTTTTAGCAAAAATCATTTTTGGAGGTTCGATTATGAACAGAATTTACAATTTTTCAGCAGGCCCGTCCATGCTGCCCCTTCCCGTACTTGAAAAAGCGGCGGCTGATCTTGTCTGCTACGGTGAGTCGGGAATGTCAGTTATGGAGATGAGCCATCGATCTCCCGATTATGAAGCAATTATAAAGAAGGCA
>JAZODV010000071.1:0-3779 GCA_045597185.1 Eubacteriales bacterium | reverse complement strand
GAAGGATATAAGCCGATCGATAAAGAAGATCTTTAAAATAAAAAATGACGGGAATGCCCAACTTCTTATAAGGAAGTTGGGCAGTTTTATTCGCCTTTGACGAGTGATATTGATTTGCCGTAATATTCGGCTTACGCTGAGTGATATTTGCTTTGCAAGCTTATAAATAATACTGAAGCTTAAAGTTTCAATATCACTCTGTTGCGAAGCAACAAGAATATCACTCTGACGAAGTCGGAATATAGCTCTTGCTTTCTCTGTCAATTGTGTTATAATGGGAGTAGCAAAAAAGCCTTCCTCCGGTGAGGACTCGCAAAGCACTTCGTGCATTGCTTACGGTGGCACGGCGTAGCCGTGACGGAAGGAGCCCGCGTGGCTTTAAATTTATCGTTACACACTCTCCCTCGGTCTCCTACGGCGCCAGGATCAAATCATCTATAAAAAATAACAAAACCGCCGGAAGTAATCTTTAATCACTTTCGGCGGTTCATTATTTGACATATAAACCTGCTTTATCGTGGGCACACCAAGGAAGCACTTTTTTATTTTACAGCAAATACGTTTTTTATCCCATAATATAAAAGGGTCTCAGCAATTTCTTCGGTTACTGTCTCACCGCAACAGATAGGCATGACCGCAGGCGGACAACTCACACTCGGTTGCGCAAGTATTCTTCCGATCGCAAGATCTGTCGGAATCTGCTCCGATTCCGACAGCATTGCCTGTCTTATACTTATCGCCTGCTCTGTTTTTCCTCTTTTGAGGATCGGCTTTTCTTTTGCGTTTCGTTTTTCGGTGTGGAGCAAAGCCTCAAATATACGGTCATAATCATTCTGTGTATTTTCCGGGGTCAGCATCATTACAACGTAATCGGGATCTGCATACTCACAAAAAACCCCGTTGCTTTTCAGCACATCCGAAAGCTCTGCGCCACTGTATCCGTATTCAGAGGCACAGACAGTGAGCTTAAGCGGGTCTTTACCGTATAGCCTAAATCCAATATTTTCAAGCTTTTCTTTAAATTCCGTCAGCTTATTTACGGTGTCTTGAAGCTTTTCGGCATAACCGTCCGAAATATATTTATTCGCAAGATCAAGCGATTCAAGTATAAGATACGACGGACTTGTGGAACCAAACAACGCAAGGGCTTGTTTTGCTCTTTTTTCATAGTCGTGCGACGCATTTTTCGAAATATGAAGATATGCGCCTCCGGTCAGTACGGGTAGCGTTTTGTGTGCCGAATCACAGCATATATCCGCGCCGAGATCCAAGGGATGGGGGGACGGCTTTAAGAACTTGAGATACGCACCGTGAGCATTATCAACAAGCAACGGAACTTCATACTTATGTGCCGTTCTGCTGAGTGCCTCTATATCGAGCATTCCGCCAAGATAGTCGGGGCTCGTTACGTATACAGCACTCGGCTTATTCTTTGCGGTTCTTATACATTTTTCAAGCGTTTCAGCACTTATAGTGCATCCGCAAAGGCTGTAGTCTCCGTCACCGTCGAGCCAGATCACATCAAGATCAAGCAATGCCGCCGCGTAAATAAAGGATTTATGCGCGTTTCTTGCCGCAATTACCGTGCTCTTTTCGGGACACACAAGAGCTAACATCGCGCGTATGCACTGTGACGCACCTTCGGTCGAATAAAACGTTGCTCTGCTTTCAAAAAGCTCAGTCGCGTTTTTTTCACTCTCGGCAATTATTCCGTCAGCCTCATAAAGTGAATCTGCGCCGTCTATTTCGGTGATATCAAACAGTTCAAAGCCGAGCATTCCCCTGCCCTTGTGTCCGGGCATATGAAGCCGTGACTGAGCCTTGCTTATATATTCATTTACAAAATCGTATATCGGCGTTCTCACGGCATTTACCTCAATTTACTTTGAAAATTCCTCGTCTACCTTTACCATTATAGCGCATTCCATACGCTTCTTGAAAAGATCGCAACCGTATTTATACACACCTCTGACCGTACCCGACGAATGATATGCGTTTGCGGCACATCCGCCCGAGCACCAGAGCTTTGCCCAGCAATCGGCACATTCGGGTCTTGCATATACGTTGCAATTCCTGAACTCGCACTGTATTTCTTTGTTTGTAACTCCGTTCCAAACGTCACCAAGCTTGAATTTTTCCTCTCCGACAAACTGATGACAAGGATAAAGATCCCCCCACGGAGTGACAGCCATATATTCAGTTCCCGAGCCGCAGCCCGAAATTCGCTTATATATGCAAGGACCGCCTGTCAGATCTATCATATAGTGATAGAACGTAAAGGGTCTTCCCTCTTTTCTGCGCTTTATCATTCTGTCCGCAAGCTCTTCATACTGAGCCATAACGACAGCCTTATCATCCTCTGTAAGTGCGGCGGGATCGTTCTCTGCGGCAACTACTGGCTCCATACTGAGCTCTGTGAAACCAAGATCGAGCATCGCGTCAACGTCCTTCATAAAATCGGGATTTCTGTGCGTAAACGTGCCTCGCATATAGTAATTTTTGCCGCCTCTCGACTCGACGAATTTTTGGAATTTCGGAACGATTCTGTCAAAGCTTCCGTTACCCGCATAGTCAACGCGAAGTGCGTCGTGTATCTCTTTTCGTCCGTCAAGGCTGAGAACTACGTTGCTCATTTCTCTGTTTGAAAATTCAATAACGTCGTCGTCGATAAGTACACCGTTAGTAGTAAGTGTGAATCTGAAGTTTTTGCCCTTATCTTTTTCAATGGAGCGTGCATACTCGACGAGTTTTTTGCAAACGTCCCAATTCATAAGCGGCTCACCGCCGAAGAAATCCACCTCGAGATTTCGTCTTGTTCCAGAATTTGCGACAAGAAAATCAAGTGCCTGCTTACCTACCTCAAAGCTCATAAGCGCACGGTCACCGTGATATTTTCCCTGACTTGCAAAGCAGTACGAGCAATTAAGATTACATGTATGTGCAACGTGCAGACAAAGTGCCTTTACAACGTCTCCGCTTCTTTCCTTAAACGTATCTGCAAGAGGCGCATATGTATCGGGAGTGAAAAGCTTTCCCGCAGCCTTCAGCTCCTCAATATCGTCCATACATTCGCAAAGCTCTTCCTTCGATATTTCGGGATATTTTTCGGCAAGCAGCTTCACCGCGTCCTCCCTCGAATTATCCTTATAGAGTGCTATCGCGTCGTATGCGACCTCATCCACAGCGTGGACAGAGCCGGAACAGGTATCAAGTACGATATTATATCCGTTGAGTTTATATTGATGTATCATAAAATTACGTCCTTTTTGTTTCATTAAGAAGGTGCCGCCAAAGGCGGCACCTTCTTTTAATTATTTGCTTTCCTTCTCTGCGTTCTCGCAGGCCTGGTTAGCGATACCGCAGCTGGTTTTGCAAGCCGACTGGCAGGAAGTCTGGCACTCGCCGCATCCGCCATTCTTTGCGGACTCGCAAAGGTTGCGTGTTTCAAGAGTCTTGATTCTCTTCATTGTAATATCCTCCGATAGTTTAAATTCGACGTATTAATTATATCACACCGCGCCCGACCTGTCAAGACTTAGGCGCACAATACTGATATTTTTTTACATTATTCGGTTCTGAGTGCGACCACAGGATCCTTCTTTGCGGCACTCCTTGACGGAATAATACCCGCAAAGAGTGTGAGCAGTACGCTTATTCCAATAAGTATCAATGCCGCGGGAATCGGAAGTATTGCCTTGAGGTTTGCAATACCCGTAAGTGCATTAAGTATAAGATTTATCGGTATGCAAAGCAGATAAGTTACCACAACACCGAGTACA
>JAZODV010000070.1:0-9531 GCA_045597185.1 Eubacteriales bacterium | reverse complement strand
GAAACTTTAAAACGCTTCGCGCTGTCAGTTCGATAAATCCCAATTTATTTACACGTTTACGCGAAAAAGAGTGAACCAACCCCAAACGAATTTGACTCACTCTCTTTTTTTAAAATTTATTAAATCCCGTAATCGTTACCTCTGCGACCCTGTTTTCATGCTCGTCAGTCACACTGACGGTATAATAGCAGGTAGTTCTGCCGTTTTTGACACATCTTGCGCTCGCGATAAGTTTCTTCCCTTTCGCGACACCGACAAACGCAATATTGCTGCTGAGCGAAACGGTCCTCATTTCCTCGTGATTTACAGCCACGGCAAAAGCAAAATCGGCAAGCATAAACGGCACACCGCCCATAACTCCCCCCGCGGCGTTTCGGTGTCCGTCACCTATCTCGAGGCTGCATTTCGCATAGCCCTCGCCAACCTCGTCGATGACCGCTCCGTTGTTCGTCGCAAAGGTGTCGTTTTTAAATATTTCTCTTATTTCATCAATGGTTTTCATAAAAGCTCCGAATATATTAATAAAATTATTCTTTGTCCGAATTCTTGTTTTTATCACGGCTTCCCGCATCTGCGCCCGCAAAGATCACAGATGAGAGCAAGGATACAAGCGTTATCACGACTGATGCGATAGCTGCACTCCCAAGATCCGGCAACACCGAAAAAAATGGCTCATCTATTATATTTATTATCGCAAACTGCAAAAAGATCAGCAAAAACAGCATAAGATTAGGTAGCAGTATCCGTTTTGTAAGTATATACGAAATAAAACCGTAAAATCCGATCGACATAGGATATAAAACTAAGATATACAAAATCAAATACGGCGGAACAATATCATAGTCGACGTTTATCTTCTCTGAAACGAAAACACAACCGATATAAATTAACGTGGGAACGAATAAAACGTATAAACATAGCAAGATGTATTTTGTCGTCGTTTTATGCTCTTTAAAATACTTCATGCAGATTTATCACCCCTTCACCGTTTTTAATATTTTACATCATACCCATTTTTTTGTCAATATTTCAATAATTTATTTAAAAATTTCTTTGACGAACCGCAAAATACTTGACAATCGCAAAAAACAGTGATATACTTTAATTTATTAAATCGCTATGTATTTTTGGAGGTATAAAATGGCAAAGAAAGATATTGATTGGGGCTCACTCGGCTTCTCTTATATGGAGACCGCTTGCAGCTACGTTTCAAATTACAAGGACGGTAAGTGGGATGAAGGTACTCTCACGACCGATCACTCTATCACTCTCAATGAGTGCGCTTGCGTATTTCAGTACGCTCAGACCTGCTTTGAGGGTCTTAAGGCATACACGACCGAGGACGGTAGCATAGTTACCTTCCGTCCCGACCTTAACGCAGAACGTATGGAAGCCTCCGCAAAGAGACTTCGTATGCCCGTTTTCCCGAAGGAACGCTTCATCGAAGCTGTTAAGCAGGTAGTTGCCGCAAACGAGGATTTCGTTCCTCCCTATGGCTCGGGTGCAACGCTCTACATAAGACCTTATATGTTCGGCACTAACGCTGTTGTCGGCGTAAAGCCCGCAACCGAGTATCAGTTCCGTATTCTCGTAACACCCGTCGGACCTTATTTCAAAGGCGGCGTTAAGCCTCTGACTCTACGCATCTCCGACTTTGACCGTGCCGCACCTAACGGAACCGGTCACATCAAGGCAGGACTTAACTACGCGATGAGCCTTTACGCTATCGTTGACGCTCACGAGCAGGGATACGACGAAAACATCTATCTCGATCCCGGAACCCGTACAAAGATAGAGGAGACAGGCGGCGCTAACATCATCTTCGTAACGAAGGACGGCAACGTTGTAACGCCCAAGTCGAGCAGTATTCTTCCCTCTATCACAAGACGCTCTCTTATGGTTGTCGCACGTGACTATCTCGGAATTGAGGCGACCGAGCGCGAGATACTTCTCTCCGAGGTCGATGATTTCGCGGAGTGCGGACTTTGCGGAACCGCAGCTGTTATCTCTCCCGTCGGAAAGATAGTTGACCACGGACGCGAGATCTGCCTGCCCGCGGGTATGACCGAAATGGGCAAGGTCACAAAGAAGCTCTACGATACACTCACGGGAATCCAAATGGGTCGCATTGAAGCACCCGAGGGCTGGATCGTTAAGATAAAGTAATTATAACCATTAAAAAGCGCAGGGATCCCTGCGCTTTTTTGTATCTTATAGACGGTAAATTGGGATTTATAGGTGCGTTGCGTTTTTTATGCGGGGCGTTGCCCCACACCCCACTTAAGGAACTTTTTGGAAAAAAGTTCCTTAAGGATCTTCAAAAACTTTCAAAAATAAATGATTTATCCTATGTATTTATACACCTTTCACCGACCGCTCGGGCGCGATCGGTGAAGGACAGCATGGTGCTTATCACGTAGTGCGCGCATTCACCTTAAAGCAATATCTTCAACCGACGCGCACTCCTCGTTGCTCCCGCAGTCGCGGGCTCAAACGCTCGCATCACGCGGCGTTCTCACTGCGCGACATTAAAGAGTAAAATAAAACAAAAATCAATAAATTAGATTGGATAATATTTCCGTAATGTCGCGTAGTGAGTGTGTCCGAATGGAAACACACGAGCCGCGACTGCGGGAGCGACAAGTCGAGGCGCCGCGACCTTACCTCGCTTTTCTGAAAGCTTCCGACCTCGACGCGTAAAACCCTGTATAAAATCTCAACGGTCACGCCCGAGTGACCGTTGAAAGATACACAAAAACCTAAAACAATCCCCTTGTTTGAAGTTTTTTGAAGATTCTTAAGGAACTTTTTGCAAAAAGTTCCTTAAGCGGGTGTGGGCAGCGCCCACGTATCAACCCACCGACAAATCAAAATTTGAAAGCTATTTATTCGTTATCCTTCTTCTTCACTCTGAAAAACAGCGAAAGCAGCTTTTTGCCGCTGAACGGTATCAAAGGATAGAGATAGCCTCGTGTACCACTGACCGTGGGATTTGTGGCGAGTAAGAGAATTATTAACAGCACTCCTGCAAGCAATCCCCACCAATTAAAGAGCTGTATCAGTATGAGAAGTCCTATTCTGAAAAATTTAAAAGCGTAACCTAACTCATATGACGACTGCGTAAAGTTTGCAATAGCCACGAACGCCATATAAAGTATGACCTCGGGGATAAGCCAACCGATATTGACCGCAAAATCTCCGAGAATAAGTCCGCCGACCACCGACAGTGAGTTTGCAAGCATATTCGGGGTGTTCATAGACGCCATGCGCAGACCGTCAACAACAAATTCAACGAGAAGTATCTGAGCGAATATCGGTATTTTTCCGACCTCATCGGGTATAATAAAACGTAACCATTCGGGTATTATCGACGGATTTTTTATTAGCAAAAACCACACGGGAACGAGAAACAGTGTCAGCAAAAATACTATATGGCGTATAAATCTTATATAGCTTCCCGTGAGCGGCGGAAAATAAAAATCGTTCGTTTCCTGAAGAAAATCAAACACCGTCGTCGGGAGTACCATTACCTGCGGTGAATTGTCGCACAGTATCAGCACGTTACCTTCGTAAAGATGTGCCGCAGCAGCGTCGGGTCGTTCGGTATACCGCACCTTCGGAAAAGGATTGTACCATCTTGATTTAACTATACATTCCTTAAGTGATTCCTGCCCCATTGTAAGCGAATCGGTCTCTATTTCCGAAATCATCTTGCTTATTTTTTTTACGAGCTTCGGGTCGGCTCGGTCCTCAAGATAACATATTATTATATCTGTTTTTGAGCGTTTTCCGACGGAGCTGTATTTCATAGTCAGAGAGGTGTCGCGTACACGACGTCTGATGAGTGCCGTGTTAAAAATGAGTGTTTCCACGAATCCGTCACGCGAGCCACGCATAACACGGTCGTTTTCAGGCTCGGCTGTACTTCTCGCGGGATACTCTCTCGCGTCAATTATGATAGCCTTATCCGAAAAGCTGCTTCCGAGCATAAGAGCCGCGCCCGAAAGCGTCATTTTTATCATATTGTCAAGATCGTCTGTCGTTTCAGCTTCAACGTAAGGTACGTGAGATTTAAGAAACTCTTCAGCCGAGCCCGACGTGTTTTTAAGCGACAGAAAATAAATTATGACCTTACTCATTATACCGTCCTTAACGAAGCCGTCTATATAGTATAAGGTAAGCTCGTCCTTACCTACCGTCAGCACCTTTTTCAAAACGTCAAAATTTTCATTGACGCGAAGAAGCGAATCGAGCATCTCGACGTTTTCTCTGTAATCCTTTGATAATCTTCTCATAGTATCGCCTCACAAATCAAATAGTTTTGACAGTATTATGTGCAGAGGAAAATTTTTTATGCTAAAATTTTACCGTTATATTTTAAGAAAAAACGCAGAACAATATATTGACAGCATAGCTTTTCAAAAATAAAATCGCTGTATGGTCTTTACACGCATACAGCCGAAAGGTACGGTCTATATTATTATGATAATGGATAGAATCGCTCTTATCCTCACAATTATCGGAGCGCTCAACTGGGGTAGCATCGGTCTTTTCAAATTCGACATAGTTGCTTGGCTCTGCGGCGGTCAGACAGCTCTTGTCAGCCGTATAATCTACACGGTCATAGCGCTTGCCGGTATTTGGTGTATCTCTCTTCTCTTCCGCGCTCGCGAAAGATTTGAGTCTCTCGACGAATAAGCACTCTTAGTTTTTGGGGAGCTTCAAACGTGAGATCACGTTTGAAGCTCCCCTTTCCTATTGACACAAACGAAATTTAATGATAAAATATATAAGATCTGGAGGTGTGGCTTATGAAAAAGAACAAAAAAGCTAACCGAAGAGCCGTCATAATCGTTGGTATATCTGTCGTGCTTATGGCAATGCTTCTTGTGAGCGTTGCTGTGTTTTATCCGTCTATCAAAGCAAAATCGACCCTTAAAGATATGACTGATAGACTTTCGGATGGTTCTCTCAAAAGTGCGACTGTATATGACCCCGACGCGGGTAAGGACCTGTTCAACGCCGGCGGTGTCGAACGTATCGCAAACGAGAACGAGCGCGACCGTCTTGCAGAGCTAATACTTAAAATTACCGACGGCGCAAGCTATGCGTCAAGAGATACCGAAGAGATTTTCTTTGAATACGATTTTCGTATAAGATTCCGTATTTCTACCGATGAGACGCTAGGATTTTTTCTCTCCAGTGGAAATTTTTATATTGCAAAAGACGGTGTCAGATACTTTTTTGCGGTTGCAGACAAATCGGCATACATCGAGCTTATGTCTTTAGCCGATTCTCTTATAAAGTCTGAAATCCCTTGATATTGTTGGGATTCTACTGCCAGTAGAGTCGTGTTTTTGCAATTCTACTGCACTAAGAAAAATCTTTAGAGCTATAGTAATACACAGTTTATTGACTTTGCTTCATGTTTTGATTTATAATACCTACATAAGAACTTTTTGGAGGTATTTTATGCACGCAACAACAAACATTCCCGTATTCTTCGCAACAGACGACAACTACGCTCCCTTTCTCGGAGTTGCCATACATTCACTAACCGAAAATCTCGCTGCTGATTCAGTGTGTACTATAAACGTACTCACAGCAGGACTTTCCGCGTATAACCGCTCCGCGCTTCGCCGTTCGGTCAAAGGTCATTCAACTATCAATTTTATTGATGTCAGCGACAAGGTAAAGGCGCTTGCCGACAGACTGCATCTGCGTGACTATTACACAAAGGCGACATACTACCGCTTTTTCATTGCAGACCTTTTCCCCGAATATGACAAAGCTCTATATCTTGATTGCGACATCATTATAACCGGTGATGTCACGGAGCTTTACAACACTCCGCTTAGAAATAATCTTGTCGGCGCTATTCAGGATGAGCTTATACAAAAGGTAAATATTTTCGGGAAATACTCCGAAAACGTACTGAATATTCCGCGAACAAAATACTTCAATGCAGGTGTTCTCGTTATGAATCTTGCTGAATTCCGCCGCAGACATATCGAAGAGGAATTCGTAAAGCTCCTCGGCATCCGTAAATTCGACGTCGCGCAGGATCAGGACTATCTCAATATACTTTGCTACGGAAATACAGTTCCCGTCGGTATCGAGTGGAACAAAAATCCCTTTATAAATCCCGCGTACGACCACAGCAAAACGCCAAAGCTCGTTCATTATAAAATAAATTGGAGACCTTGGCACCACCGCGGCGTTATGTACGAGGATATTTTCTGGAGCTATGCCGAAAGAAACGTATATTACAGGCGGATAAAGAAGGTTCTCCGTAATTATACCGACGAAGAAAAGCTTCGTGACAAGAAGGGATATGACAATCTCGTACTTCTCGCGGCACGCCAATCGATAAACGCAAAGGTCACGTACTTAAAGGAACGCGCATAAATGGAACAGTCAAAGGAACGTCTCGCTATCATTAAAAAGCTTGAGGAATATGAAAAAAACGGTTGGTTCGACAGGGATCTTGAGGACGACCCACCGACAAAGCCGCTTGATTACACAAAGGTAGACTATACCACAAAAAAGCTGTCAAGTAAAATAAAAAACAAGATAGCAAACACCATCGCGCGTAATTATTTTGACGGTCTTATACAGAAAAATCAGCTTATCATAAAAGAGATACGCGGTATCGAAAATTATCTTTCGGTCAAGGGTGGCGCAATAATTACCTGCAACCATTTTAACCCCTTCGATAATTACGCCGTATATAAAGCAATTCAGCCGTATCTAGGCAAAAGAAACCTGTATAAGGTAATACGCGAGGGAAATTACACCTCGTTTACCGGTCTTTACGGTTACTTTTTCCGCAACTGCAATACCCTTCCACTTACGTCGTCGGCTAAAGGACTGTCGGTGTTTATGAAGGCGGTCTCGGAGCTTCTTGCGCGCGGCGAAAAAATATTGATATATCCCGAACAGGGTATGTGGTGGAACTACAAAAAGCCAAGACCCTTAAAGGACGGAGCGTTTTCAATGGCGGCGCGTAACGGTGTCCCGATAATTCCTGTTTTTATCACTATGGAGGACAGCGAGGAAACAGACCCAAACGGCTTTCCCGTTCAGGCGTACACTATGCATTTCCTTCCGCCTATCTACCCAAGCCCCGAAAAGAACCGCAAAGAAAACACAAATATTATGAGTGAACGTAACTTTGCGCTATGGAAAAACACCTACGAGGAATTTTACAAAAAAGAGTTGACGTATTAAAAAATGTTTTATGCTATCACTATCCTTGCCGCTATGGCGGTCATTATTATCGTAAATACTGCGCTCGGTGCGGCGACGCTTGGATTTTCGGCGTTTGCTGTCACCCTACTTACCGTGTCGGTCATAGCGATAGACGGACTTTTTGCCTTTATTATTCGAAGATTGCCCGAACGCTTTTTCGATTATAGATTTAAATTATACAGAGTACCAAAGAGAGAACGAAAATTTTATAAGGCTATCGGAGTCAAGTCGTGGCGCGGTCTTGTGCTTGAGCTCGGTCTTTTCACAAGCTTCAGCAAAAGCAACTTTTCCTCGCCGAACGATCCCGAATATACCGCGCGGTTTCTGCTTGAATCCTGCTACGGTGTCGTGATACACGCAGTAGGTGTCGCCGTCGGCTTTGCGGTGCTTGCTATTTTCCCACGTCACGCGGTCGGAATGGGACTCCCAGTGGCACTCGTCAATGCGGTACTTAATATTTTGCCGATATTCGTTCTTCGCTACAACACGCCGAAGATAGCTAACATACACGAACGCAATTTGCGAAACAGTAACAAAGAGGAAATGGTAGTATGAAAATTTTTATAGCATCCGACATACACGGTTCGGCATATTGGTGCCGTAAAATGCTCGGCGCATTCAAAGAAAGTCGAGCTGACCGTCTGCTTCTTCTCGGTGATATTCTTTATCATGGACCGAGAAACGACCTGCCAGACGGATACGCGCCGAAGGAAGTCATTACAATGTTAAACGCTCTGTCGGATAAAATTTTGTGCGTACGGGGAAACTGCGAAGCCGAGGTCGATCAAATGGTTCTCTCATTCCCCGTTATGGCTGATTACGCAGTAATTCCAAGTGAAAGCGGCATAATTTACGCAACACACGGTCACAAATACGGACCCGATAACCCACCGCCTCTCTCTGATGGTGATATTCTCCTTTGCGGTCATACACATATTCCCGCTAACCGTAAGATAGGCAAATTCACCTATATAAATCCCGGATCGGTCTCGCTACCGAAGGAAAACAGCCGCCACAGCTATCTTATCTTTGACGGAAAAAGCTTTGCCGAGGGATATATTGATTAAATTTGTATTTGTAAAAAGTTCACAAAAAGCATCGTCGAATTTTAGAGGATATTTTTCTTGACAAAAGTTTTAAACGGTGCTATAATCTCTAATATCAAAAGCGATGACCGAAAAAAAGTAGGTTTTTCCAAGACTTCACAGAGAGCTGTCGTTTGGTGCGAGACAGCAGGTCAGGTCTTACTGAATACGTTTCGAGAGCTGCTGCCTGAAAATCTTAAAGTAGGGTCAGTCGGGTACGCCCGTTAAAGCGTCAGGGTATGAAGTACCCGATGAGGTCGCGTCCGTGAGGTCGTGATAAACTGAGGTGGTAACACGGATATATTGATATTCGTCCTCTGTACTAATTTTAGGTACGGAGGACGGTTTTTGTTCTCCGGAAGAGGCTTCGCTGAGCTTTTTTGCAAACTTTACGGCTTGAGCAACCGATAAAATGCAAGCAAGCTGACGGGATCTCAAAGAAAGGAGTAAAATATGTTCATCAAAATTGCAATGCTCGTCGTTTTCTTCGCTGTAATGGTATTTATCGGTATCCTTTGCAGAAAACAGTCTGTTGATGTAAACGGTTTCGTTCTCGGCGGCAGATCAGTCGGTCCGTGGCTTACCGCCTTTGCGTACGGAACCTCGTACTTTTCCGCGGTAATCTTTATAGGATACGCAGGTCAGTTCGGTTGGAAATTCGGACTTGCATCGACCTGGATAGGAATCGGAAACGCCATTATCGGCTCTCTTCTCCCGTGGCTCATTCTCGGCAGACGCACACGCCTTATGACACAAAAGCTCGGAAGCGCAACGATGCCCGACTTTTTCGGAAAGCGTTTTAAGTCCGAAGCGCTTAAGATAGTCGCGGCGGTCATCGTTTTCGTATTTCTCATTCCCTACACCGCATCCCTCTACAACGGTCTCGGACGCCTTTTTGAAATGGCATTCAAGATCGATTACGTCTGGTGCATCATCGCTATGTCGATACTCACCTGTGTCTACGTCGTTATCGGCGGATATATGGCAACCGCGATCAACGACTTCATTCAGGGTATAGTTATGCTCGTCGGTATAGTTGCGGTCGTATTTGCGGTACTTGGCTCAAAGGGAGGACTTTTCACAGCCGTTGACGGTCTTTCCAAGATCTCTGCCGACGGAATTCCCGAGGGAAGCCTCACCTCAATTCTCGGACCGGATCCGTTCAACCTTATCTGTGTTGTAAGTCGGAAGGCCA